>JAEUII010000044.1 GCA_016795145.1 Planctomycetaceae bacterium | reverse complement strand
AAAGAGGCCTGAACTCGCTCGCCCATTGCGATCGTGTTGCTGGTACCGTCAGTACAGTCACGCAGGTTGTAGGTTCGTCGAAGGCAGAACAAACCGCTCACGTCCTGAGCGTCACGACCATTGCCTGAACCGGTACCGATAAAGTCACCACGGCAGAACGCGTAATTGCAGTTTCCGCGAGCCGAAATGATGCCTGGGTCGGTTGGGCACAGAAACGCAGCGACTCGCTGTGTGTAGATAGCTGGCGCTGGAGCTGTACCGCTCCATGGAGCCGGGCCACCTGGTGGAATCGGAGGTGACGTTGATGGATTCCCTGCATCAATTTGATTGTAGAGGGCCGTCTGCTCAATATAAGGAAGCAATGCAATTACACCCGTACGGCGTTCGTAGTTACCGTCCAGTCGAGTGGTGCTTCCGTATCCAACGGTGCCACCTTTAGCCGGTGGGAACGCGTTGAACACATCATGATAGTTGTGCAATGCCAGTCCGAACTGCTTCAGATTGTTTTTGCACTGGGTACGACGTGCCGCTTCACGAGCCTGCTGAACGGCTGGAAGAAGCAGAGCGACCAGGATGGCGATGATTGCAATCACCACCAGAAGCTCGATCAGGGTAAACGCTTTTCTGCGATTCACCAGACACCTCCGAAAACTGAAAAACACCAAGAAATTTGAAATAAAGGCCAACGGCCTGCTTGCAGGATCGATCCAGAGTAGGGTGAAACCTGAACAAATGCAAGCCCTGACGACGCTTCAATGCCCGCAATACGTGCGAATTCGCGCATGTCTGCGTCACGCGTTCAGTTGCTTATCACCACTCGATGGCATAGCCTCCGCCCTACCCTTTTCGACCAGACATGGCCGTTTCCAGTGATTTGTGCAGGTGTGGAACATGAACTCTTCAACTCGGTTGTCCCAGGTGTTTTGCTGCGTTGTTCTGCTGTCGCTCGTCGGATGCGGTGGTGGCGAAAAGCTGAATCGTCCGGCGGTTTATAAAGTCCGCGGAAAAGTCACGCTTCAGGGCAAACCAGTGAAGGGTGCCGACGTGACCTTCATGAACAAGGAAACCAACAAAAGCGCGTTTGGAAAGACGGACGAGAATGGCGAGTATCAACTGACCACGTTCAACGCCAATGATGGCGCGGTCGAAGGTAAGCACGACGTGACCATCGTGGAAATTCCACCCATTGCGTCGACTCCTGCCATCGCTGACGTCAACACCGACGCCTACCAGCCCCCAGGAATTGGGCAGGATACAATGCCGAAACCAAAATCTTCCCTGCCTCAGAAGTATGCTGATCCTTCGACCTCCGGCCTGTTTGGCGTTGTGAACAAGGACGGCGAGAATGTCTGTGACTTTGACCTGAAGCCATAGACAACGAACAACGCGATTCTGATTCGGGATCCTGTTTTCCTGGCTCACACGACTTGATCCTGCGACCCTGACACACCACATTCCGTTCGGTCGACTTTTCGCCTGCACGCTTCTTAGTCCCTGTTGATCTCTCTGTCCTCCCGCACGCATTTTTGCGGGTGAGGAACGGAGGTCGGGCGGAGGCTTCGCGAACTACTTTGAAACGATTGTGCATGGCCTGTTGAGGACCGTGGCCCCATGGGTGTGTGGGTTCGAATCTTTGCGACGGTTCTCGTTGCGGCGCTTGTGATTTCGTTCGATGCACTGAACGATTCACGGCCCTCCCCCGAACTTGCTGGCGCTCGTTCGACCCCTCCCGAACGGGGGTTCGGGAGGGGAAGTTTTGTTATGGGACAAGTCGGCGCACCTGTCTCGCAGGACGGTTCGCTGCAACTACCCGGCGGTCGAGGACAGCGCGGGGGGCGATATGGTCGCGGCGGTACGCCCACGATCGATCGAACTCAGTACCCTCAGTGGCAGAATGATCCGAACTTCCAGAAGGATGTCTTCACGTTCGCGCGACTCCAGTACGATGGTTCCGGAAACACTCCGGATGCTCGCTGGAATAATGACTTCCCCGACGCGGACCTGAATCTGTCATTCCGACTTCAGCAGCTGACTTCTCTGCACGTGAATCCGGATGCCGCTGTCGTTCGACTGGATGACCCGAAGCTGTTTGAGTATCCCTTTCTGTTCATGATCGGCGTGACCGGTCTGAACTTGAACGACACGGAAGCTCGCACACTGCGGCAGTACCTTCTGAGTGGCGGGTTCCTGATGGTCGATGACTTCTGGACGCCCGCCGAATGGCGTCACATCAGAGACGAGATGAAGAAGGTCTTTCCGGAAACTGACGCACGCGAACTGCCTCCGGAGCATCCGATCTTTCATCTCATTTACGACCTCAAGGGAGTGCCTCGAGTTCCGTCAATTCGAGCCTGGCAGCAGGGTCACACGTTTGAGTACTGGCATGGTGACACGGAAGGCGACGAAGCGCCTCACTTCATGGCCTACTATGATGGCCAGGGCCGAATGGTCGCACTGATGTGTCACAACAACGACATCTGCGACGGCTGGGAACGTGAAGGAGAGAATCACGAGTATTTCAAACTGTTCTCAGAGAAGTGGTCGTACCCTCTTGGCATCAACATCATCGTCTACGCATTGACTCATTAGGTCTCATACACGACTCCTGAAAGGACGAACGTTCAACGTGAATACGACACACACATCGAGCCTGAAAGCTCCAGTCGTTTGGGTACTCTTTCTTCTGGCAAGTCTCGCAGGGACATCTTCGGTGCACGCAGAAATCAAGACAGCGGTTGTCGAATACAAGGATGGCGATGTCACTCTGGAAGGCTTTGTTGCCTGGGACACCGCGAAGACGACAGCCGCTCCTGGTGTGCTTGTCGTTCATCAGTGGACGGGCTTAACAGACTATGAGAAGAGTCGTTGTCGACAGCTTGCAGAACTGGGCTATGTGGCTTTTGCAGCCGACATCTACGGCAAGGGAGTTCGACCTGAGAGCATGCAGGATGCCGGGAAGCAGGCCGGCATCTACAAGAACGACCGAAAGCTGTATCGCCGCCGACTGAACCTGGCACTCGATCAGCTGAAGGCTCGCCCGGAAGTTGCCAAAGGCAAGGTGGGAGCCATCGGCTATTGCTTCGGAGGCACTGGTGTTCTGGAGCTGGCTCGAAGCGGCGCGGACGTTTCGGGCGTTGTGAGTTTTCACGGCGGTCTGGATTCCCCAGAACCGGAAGCAGGTCGCAACATCAAAGGCGCGATTCTGGTGTGCCACGGAGCGGACGATCCGTTTGTTCCGGCAAAGGACATCGAGGCCTTCAAAGCCGAACTGAATGCTGCAAAGGTCGACTGGCAGATGGACATCTACTCCGGCGCCGTCCATTCCTTTACTCAGCCCATGGCCGGCAACGACAACTCCCGCGGCGCGGCCTACAACGAGAAAGCCGATAAGCGATCATGGGCGGCGATGAAGAACTTCTTCGAGGAAGTGTTCGCAAAATAGAACGGTCCTGACGACCTTCCATCGTTTGCCAGATTGCGCAGGAGGTCCAGTACGAAGCGGGTAACGAGAGGAGAGTCACATGGTCGGGTTTGCTGCCGCGTGTTTGGGTGTGTGCTTAGCGATGCTGTCTTCGGCGGTGCTGGCGGCGGAAGGGTCGATCTCCGGATACCTGGTGGACGCAGCGGGTGAACGGAAGGCGATTGAGCATGTGGTCGTCTTTGTGGCGGATGCAAAAACCGGGTATCCGCTGCTTCAGGATTCACAGAAGACCCTGTCACCTGGTCTGGATGCGTCGCTGCAAAAGGGCCTGGAGGGGTTTCGGCATGCGATCACTTCACCAGACGGTTCATTTCTTCTGAAGAATATTCCGGCCGGTGAGTGGCGGCTGGTAGCGCAGGAGTGGATTGGCGCGGACCATGTTCCGTCGCCGAAGGAAGAGGATCGTATCCTGCAGCTTCATGGTGTGGTGAATCACGTTGTTGTCCGTGATAACGAAGTCACAGAAGTTCGTATCGAACCTCTGGGTGACAAACCGGCAGTGCTTGAGAATGATCCGCAGGAAGGCAATACGTACGTTTTTCTTTCGGCGAAGGCACCCTTTGCGGAACCCATCTTCGGGCCACTCGGCTGGGGCGATTCGTTCCGGTCTCACATCATCGGCATTACTCACCAGAGCAAGCCGCCCTTGATGGTGCGGGGTCTGCCGGATACTGAAGTGTTCGTCAGCGTCCTGAATTACGACAACAACCCGGGGATTGGCGGAACCAGCTTCGTTCCGGGCAAGTCGTGGAAACAGACGGTGCCGATCTACGCTTCGTGGAGTAACGGCTACTACACGCCTCCGGAACGTCTGCTGCCGCTCGTCGATTATCTCGACCAGACACCCGGTGGCATGGAGAAGCTCGTCGAAGACAACAAGGATCTGTTTCCGGGCGACCTGAAGAACCCAAACAATCTTCGGCAGCTCTATGACCAGCTGGAATCACTGAAGGAAAAGACGATCGAGGTACCCGGACTCGGCAAACAACAGATCCTTGATGTCCTTGCCGCTCGATCCTATGGTGAACTTCGCAAGTACCACTTGAAACGCAAAGCGGCGGCGAAACAACCGTAGTGGAACTCGCCAGAGTTCCTTTCAAACCGCCGCTGCGCACTCTTGTGTCCTGCTCACTCCGCGACGCGTGCTGTTGTGACAAAGAGTGGGCTGGAATCGTGAGTCCCGGTTCAGCCAACCGGCTTTCCAAGCACGACATTGCGCCAGAAGCTGGGCATGCCTTTCCATGCTTCCAGATACGTCGCTTCGAGCGGCACGTTGACGTAGCGTTCGGGGTTCAGAAAGATGGGCATATCCGGCAGCGGCATGTCGGGAGCCACATGTTCCAGGTAAATGTCAACGGCTCGAGGCGGATCCGGACAGTACGACGCCAGTGTGGAATGACGAGGCTTGTCAGTGATGGGCGTTGCGTGAGGAGCCACCATATTGCGGATACAGGCGTTGATGCCATCCTGATCGAAGCGACCCGTTTCGTGAACGTCAACCAACAGGACACTCACTCGCCGGCGGATTGCATCCACGGTCTTGTGGATGAAGGCGTCGTATCGGGCCTGGTTGTTTTTGTTGCCCGGTGAAACGATCTCCAGTATCGCCACGACTCGATGAGAACTCAGGTGTCGGATGGAAAGGAACCGCTGCATCTCGGTGATCTCCATCTCGACCTTCTCATGGACGGAAATCATCGGTGGGGCTTCTGCCACGGCAGTGCCTCCGCTCGCTGGCTCTTCCGCATTGAGCCGCGTCAGTTCTTCACGTGTTGGTGGTGAATGCAGTCTCAGCACATCGGCCACGTAGTCACCCGCGTGCTGTTCGGCCAGAGCGTAGTAGGTGGATGGCAGGAGTCCTGCGTTCAGCGCATTTCGAATCTCCGTAATCCATGCCGTGTGGAAATCATGGAAGATTCCGGATTCAACATTCGACCAGTTGTGGAGAGGCATAACCGTTCGTCGCTCCTTAGCAAAATTCCGGTGTTCGTCACGAACACTCCGAAAATTCTAGCATGCTCAAAGACTGAAGACACGAGGAAACGGCGTTGATGAACCCGATGGACGCTGTCGCGGATTTCTGTAGGTGCTGCTTGCCGAGCAGCACTTCGCGGCATCGCCGCGACCAGCGCCCGTACAGGTCTCCACTGGATCGCCGGTGAACGTGGAATGCACGCACCGCAAGGCGCCTGCGACTAACGCCAGTGGCTCGGGCATCATGTGCGTGCAAGACAACGGTTCGCCTGACGGCGAAAGTCCCGCTCGGCAAGCGTGACCTACTGTAGGTGCTGCTTGCCGAGCAGCACTTCGCGGCATCGCCGCGAACAGCGACCGTACAGGCCTCCACAGGATCACCGGTGGACGTGGTATGAAGGCACCGCCGAGCGTCTGCGTTTAACGCGAGTGGCTCGGGCATCATGCGCATGCGAGACAACGGTTCGCCTTGCGGCGAAAGCCCTTTCCGGCAGAAAGGACCTACTTTGCAGCTCAAAATCCCTGAATGGGTACTTCTCCGCGGGACATTCGGTCGTCCCGTGTGTTGAATCCTCGGACTGCGTCACCTGCGCTGGTGGCTCAGATACGTCCAGCACCAAAGGACTTTTCGAAATGAGTACAGGCACGATGAGTCACCTTGTGAGCCGAGTCTTTCTCGGACTGGCGTTGATCTTTTGGAGCAACGCCATCACCGGCGAAGACTATTTCCTGACCATCGGCGGCGGTTACACACCGCAGCAGAATCAGGCGTCGCTGGAGGCCAACGTACTTTTCTTCCAGAAGCTGTTGAGCGAAAAGCACCCGTCGGAGTTTCAGCATCAGATCTTCTTCGCAGATGGTCTGAACGACCAGGCAGATCTTCAGGTGCTGTCGGCTGCTCAGCCAAGCCCGGAGCCGTTGAAGGAACTGTTAGGAAGGCTTCATCGTCGAGGACCAGCGGGGTTCGGAAGTCGATCGGTTGAGTATCGAAATCACCAGGTCCCGAATGTCGCCGGAGCCAATTCGCCTGGGCTGATTCACGATGCCATCTCAGACATCGCGAAGAAGGCGAAGCAGGGTGATCGACTGCTGATCTACGTGACGGCTCACGGCGGTGACGGCCCGGATGACAATCCGAGGAACACGACGATCTCCTGCTGGAACAAGGAGTCGATTACGCGGGAAGATTTCACGCGGTGGCTCGATGAGCTTCCGAGTGATGTTCCCGTGGTTCTGGTGATGGCTCAATGCTACTGCGGCGGATTTGCCGACACAATTTTTGAACCCGCCAGCGGAAGAGACAAACTCAGCTCAAAGCCGCGCATTGGCTTCTTTGCTCAGCAGCACAATCTACCGGCAGCTGGCTGTCGACCGGACATCGAACACGATCAGGAATTCAGCAGCTACTTCTGGGGCACGATCGCCGGGCACAGTCGCAATGGCGAACCACTCACCGGAGCAGACATCAACGGCGATTCGAAGATCTCATTTGATGAAGCCTTTGCCAATGCGGTCATCATCGGAGACACGATTGATATTCCCATGAAGATGTCTGATGCCCTGCTGCATCGATTCAGTCGCATTCCAAACTATGTTCTGATTCGCGATCGGTCACGGCGAGGTCGTCCTGCGAACTCCGAGGATAGGCCGGGCGAGGACGCAAAGCCGGCGGATCGTCCGGAAAGCGAAGACTCCGGCGAAAAGGAGCAACCGAAATCTGAAACGGAGCAAGCCACTTCAGAACCGAAGGAAGCGCAGGCGACGACTGGAGCAGCCACCTCGGCCGAAGACGACTCAAAACTGCCCAGCCGCATGGAAGGCACGATTGAGTCTCTGCTTCAGAATGCGGAACCGTCTTCACGCCGCATCGTGACAGAGTTGTGTGGGCAGTTGCAGATTCCTCTGACGGAGACCGTTCAGCAGTTGACGGATCGATACGCCGCGCAACGACGGACTCAGGGTGGAGCATTTCGAGGCCAGGGTCGTGGCCGATCCAGCTCCGGCCGCCGCGAGCTTCTGGTGGCAATCGAGAAGCAATGGCCGGAGCTTGCCAATCCGGAAGAATGGTCGAAGTCTGAACTGCTGAGCAAAGACCCATCAGAGCTTCTCAAGTCCATCGAAGCGCTGCCGGAATACGCCGTCTACCAGGAACGCCTTAAGCAACGCGAACAGCAATCCAAAGACGCCGACGCCGCCGAACTCCGCGCCGTTCGGTTTCGGCGATTGATCGATACGCTGGAGAACATCGTGCTCGCCCGCAATCTGCCTTCTGCCTCAACAGACGAGATCGTCCGGAACTATGAAGAGATGCGTAAGTTGGAAATGACGAGTCTGGCGGAAATCGCGGACTGAGCGACAACCTGGATTCACTGGTCACGACAGCTCATCGCACTAACCGCCGTTTATGGGCTACCATTGACAGATTCCCGCAACGGAGTACTGCGAAACACGTTTTCGGCGGGCGTGAACATTGCGGCATAGACCCGACCGTCCACATTCTCGCTCATGAACCTGACGTGTCCGTCGGAAAAGACCATGTTGACGCCACGCGGGTGGCCGGATGAGGGCCACGGTGCCACACCTTCCGACTGATGAATCGCGGCATTGATAGCATGTGAACCTGAATTTGCTCGCGAATAATCAACACTCCCCTCAGAGCATTCGTTTCCCTCACAAACGCGGTGGCTGAAGTACACTCGGGAACGCATCGTACTTGTGCTTGCCCAATTGAGCGGGTTCTCTGCACTCGAACCGGTGCGCAAACTCTCCGCCACCATCAAGGTATTGGACATTCCGTCGGTGATCCCGGCAGGGGTGTAGTGTCGCGAAACAAAGCCGATCGACTTGTTGGACCCTGTGTTTTCGGCAAAGAAAAGCCCTGTTGCCTTCAGGACATCCCGGTCGGAAGGGCTGCTCTCATCTTCGGCCGGTGTCCCGGTGAAAAAACCGTTTCCGTTCAGATCTATCGGAGAGTGAAATGGGTCAACAGGAAAGTCAACGACCCCAGCCACATACACCGATTCGCCGATCCCTCCATTCACGGCGTAGGAGAGGTCACCGACCCCTGTGACGGAGAAATCCGAAGGGCAAACAAGGACCTCCAGTTGATGGGAGGTCAGTTCCAGATTGCTGGGAAAGGTGACAGGCTCTTCATGTACCCATCTGTCTGCAAGATCTTGTCGATCGAGGAACGGCAAGAGGTCGATAACCCAATTCTTATAAGGTTTGGGTCCCTGCTCTGGGTCTGTGATCGAACGCAATCCCATTGTGGACGCGGCAGGAAATCGGCCATGAGCGGACATTCGCCCAAGCATGGCAATCCCAATATTCTTCAGATGATTGGCACACTGGATCTTGCGAGCAGATTCTCTTGCGTTCTGAATGGCAGGGAGGATGAGGGACATCAGCACCGAAAGGATGCTGATCACCACCAGTAATTCGACGAGCGAGAAACCTGCTCGAGGTCTGTCCCAATGATTGCATCGACCCATCGACGAAACCCTCCTGCCAGATATCCGACGATGCTTCCATCGACACAAGCCTACGGACACACCTCACGTGGAAGTTTACCGAAGCCGCTGGTTGACAACAAGGCGATGTCGCGATATAAACGACTTAGTACATAGGGTGATCTTCACGTTCTCCGCACACTTCCCATGTAAGTCTCATCTTGAAAGGGCAGAATGATGAAAGTTTCTTGCTTATTGACGCTGTGCCTTACCGTATGCTGGCCCGTAGCAAATCCTGATGTGAGTGGTGGTACTGACTGTGATGGACATGCTGAAGCGTTGAAATGCGTCAGTACGAACGGTGCCGACTGCCCCGAGCAAGGTAACGCGTGGGCGACGGGAGCGAATCCCAAGACAAATGAACTGGATAAATTAAGAAACAAGCTTGAAGAGTTTGACTGTCAGGTAGAGTCGCAATCTCAGAATTGCACCGGGAATACATATTTGATCGACTTCGGCAACTTCTGCGATCGAAAAGCCCCGCCGAAGTCCCCGACGCCAGTCGCGGTTGATGAGCCGTTGTAGTCTTCTGTGTTTATCAGGACTGTCGGTTCACACCAACTTTCGCTGTATGTGGCTGTCGCGTTTTGTGGATTCGGGCGAGGATTGATGATGACTTCCTTGTTCATTAGTGCATTCGTGTTGTCCACATTGGCCATAACTCCTCCCGAGTATTTTGCGATTGGCCAGATTCAGAGTCAAAAAGGCGAGTATCCTTTTGTTGTGGCGATTGCAAAAAACCGTGCCTTGTCGGGATACATCACTCCGCCTGACAAGGCCACCTTCTCCATCGCTGGGGTACATAAGCGTCGTGTGGACTTTGGCCTAAAGACAGAATCGTTACAGATTGGCTCGTCTGATGTGAGCTTTAAGTACGCGGTCCTCACAAAAGATGAAACCGACGACTCCCCGACGGGTCACTGGTCAGCGGTTCAGACGGCTCGGTTTTCAAAGTTTCCGTTCGCCGTGTTCCTTGGTTCCGAATACGTTGGCATCGAATCATTAAGCGTTGCTGGAAACGGTCGTTTTGCCAATCAATGCGGAACTCTGCGGGTTCAAACAGCCCCAAACGGAGGTATTCAGAAAGTCGAGTTTGAACAACAGGAATCTGACCTCCTAACCATTAAGCTGCCTAAGCAGACACTCGCATTGACAACGCATCCACATGCATCCGGCCTTAAGGATGTACGATATGAAACGACATTCACTCCACCCTTCGACGGAACTCATCCAGCCTGGGAAGCAGACTGTATTTACTCGGTCACGCCCCGTGACGGCCAACAGGAAGTAGATCAAATCAAAGTGATTGTCACTCACTTCACAACGGATCCAGACGAGATCAATAAGCGTCTGGATCAGTACTTGAGTCTGATTCCCAATGGCGAAGTACTCCAGACAAGTCAACGCGATCCCATCACGCATGTATGGCAGGACGGCAAAGTTGTTCGACATCTGGACAATTCGGCCGTCGCGATTGCTGCGGATGCGGAGTTCGCAAAGTCCACGAGTCGCAGGTGGCTGTGGCTGCTGTTGGTCATTACCGGAATGGTCTGCGTAACGGCATTCTGGGTGCGCCATCATTCGCGAGGGCAAGCATGAAATCCTCTCCATGGACCATCGCCCTGATGATCGTCGCCTGGCTGATGAATACAGCGTTGGGACAGTCGCAGGTGGAGTCGGAGAATGAAGCTCCGTCAAACTACTGCGGGTTGTTCTGCGTATACGCCGTCGCAAAGGAGCGAGGCCGTGAGGTCCGTTTCGAGTCGCTCATCGACAGAGATCTCCTGACTGGCCGATTTGGCAGCTCTGTCGCCAACATCGTCGATGCTCTGGACCGATGTGGTATTCAAGGTCATCCGAAGGCTGGAATGACGATGGAGCAGCTCACCACATTGACGAAGCCTGCTTTACTACATGTGGCGGTGCCGACTGTTGGGAATTCCTATCGTCACTGGGTTCTGTATCTTGGTCGTGACGAGTCGGGAAACCTCCGGATTTATGATCCACCACGTAGCCGGGGCACTCTGTCGGAAGCGGAGCTGCTAACAATATGGGATGGAGTTGCCGTAATGACCGAGCCGCCTTCAGCTGGAACCTATATCCCGGATGTGAAGTTTCTGGGAATGGTTGCTCTAACCGCCTTCAGTGCCGTTTTCCTCGGTCGCAGGATGAGTTCGGGAAAGCTGATCCTCTGCCTGGTGGCTGCCGTCTCATTACTTGCTGGTCTAATGCCGGGAATTGGCATTTTGAGTTCACCTTTGGCGGTTGGCAGCGTGCAGGCTCGATTCTTCGAAGCGAGTTTCCCGGAGGCGGACTTTGTCACACTGCAGGAAATGATGTCGCAACCACATGTGCTGATCGACGCCCGGACCCAGAAGGCTTTTTCTCTTGATCATATCCCTGGTGCGATCAATGTGCCGGTGAACAGCGGTCTGATGCGCTTCTGTCGAACCGCTGAGACCCTTACGAACGAAGTCCCCGTCATTGTGTATTGTCAAAGCCACGCTTGTAAATGGGGCGATCAAGTTGCTCGCCAACTACAAGGCCGGGGTGTCAAGAACATCGTGATTTACCGAGGAGGGATGAATGACTGGGTCTCCCAGGAACACTGAGCCGAACAATTTGAGCCGATATGTGGGCTCAATGCTCTCCTTGTGTAGTGGCCTGGTATTGGTGAGATCCGCGATGTTTCATCTGGGGAATCCGTTCGGATTCCTCGCGACAGTGTATTCGTACGAGATCCTGCCAACGTGGGCTGGCGTCATCGTTGCAGCAGTCTTGCCTGCGACTCAACTCGTTCTGGGATTAATGCTGGTCTTGTTTCCTCAACATCGGAGGGCTTCACTGAAGCTGTCAGGAGTTTTATTCCTGCTTCTTGCCGTGGTGCAAATCGTGACGTTGGTACGCGGCTTGAACATCACTTGCGGATGCTTCGGACCATCCATCGAGGACAACCCGATCGGTCCCTACTCCATCGGCCTTGCCTTCGTCTGTTGCGTTGTGTCGTTCATCGGAAATAGGCTCCTCCCCGTTGAGGATACTCCATCTACGAATGACGCCTCAAGCTGCGCGAACAGCAATCCCAGGACGCCGACACCGCCGAACTCCGCACCGTCCGCTACTGTCGACTGATCGACACGCTGTGCAATAGTCGCTGGCCGCGTCATTCCTGCAAGCCGTCCGTTCAGCTTCGCACCGACCGTGGGACAGCTTTGGCAACTCGGATCCAGCCGCTCCCTAAGCTCTCCATGCCGGATTATCGGCGTGGATGCTGCGCGTCTGTTTTGTCGTTGTCTCCGCCTTGACAACCCGGACGGAGAACCGATTCTGTTCAATTTGTGTGTAGCTGCCAGTTACTGCTCCGCCGGCACGAGGCCGACGGGAGCCGGGCCTCATTCGCAATGCGAGGTTCAACAGCCTACATTGGCCTCCCTGACTGTCGGTTACTTCCGCCGCAGTTTGAAAACTCTCTCCAGGAGGTCCCGCCGTGTTGAGTCGTGATGTCGTGCGATGGTGTTTGGGTGGCTTGTTGGTGTTGATGAGCGTCGTGAAGGTGGATGCTCAACAGGTCACAGGACCCGAGGGAACTGTTCCACTGACGATTGAGGGTGATCTGGCGTCGCAGATGGTCGACGGGATAGATCGATTCCTGCTGAAGGAAATTGAGAAGACAGCAGCAACACGAGCGGATCGGTTCAAGGTCGATACTTCGTCGCCGGAAGCCTATGTGGCGTCGTTGACGCCGCATCGTGAGAAGCTCGCGAAGTGTCTCGGCATTCGTGATGCCCGCATGGAGTTCGATGCTCCGGAGATCATCGTGCCGGTCGGCGGTGATCCTGTGATTGCTCAGTCTGACAAGTTCACGGTGCAGGCCATTCGCTGGCCGGTGCTGAGCGATCCGACTCCACAAGGTGACGGACTGCCTTCGATTTATGGAGAAGGATTGCTGCTGCTTCCAAAAGGCGACATTCTGGCCAACGTGATTGTGTTGCCAGATGCTGATCAGACGCCGGAACAGGCCATCGGACTCGTCGATGGCATTCCTTTGCCGCTACAGGTCGCTCGACATCTGGCGGAGGAAGGATGTCGCGTCGTTGTGCCTCAACTGATCAGCCGCAAACGCGAGAAGCGACTGGGACGAGCGGACCTGACCAACCGCGAGTACCTCCATCGTGCCGCTTTCGAACTGGGCCGAACGCTTGCGGGTTACGAAGTGCAGATGTCGCTCGGCATTGTGGACTGGTATTCCAAATCATCACCGCAAACCCCGATTGGAATTGCCGGATACGGTGAAGGCGGGATGATGGCGATGTTCGCTGGCGGCCTCGACGAACGGATCCAGGTGACGGGCGTCAGTGGCTTCTTCGGACCGCGAGAGGGATGCTGGCAGGAGCCGATCGACCGCAACTTTGCTGGCCTGCTGCGAGACTTCGGCGCGCAGGAACTGGAGATGCTGATCGCGCCTCGGTCACTCATCATTGACGCGACCGGCGGCCCCACTCTGGAACTCGCTGGAAACGGTGGTGGTCCGGCTGTTCTTTCACCGCCCGACCGAAAGTTAGCACTCACTGAGTCGAGCCGTGCGAACGAGCGAGCCATCCGTTCGCCCAAGTCGGCCTTCTTTTCGAAGATGCCGGAGACTCAGAACTATATGGTCTCGTACTTGTGGAGCTACCTGGGAATTAAGAGCAAAAATCGAGACCTCACTGCCCCTCTGCCGATCTCGAAGACATCAGGCGAAGATCATTCGCCAAAACGCGAAGCCCGCCTCCTCAAGCAAATCGACCGACACAATCAGGCACTGCTGCGAGAAGCTCACTTCGTTCGCAAGGACTTCATGTCGAAGCTGGATGTGACGTCCGTTGAGGCTTACGAAAAATCTGTCGAACAGTATCGCGACATCTTCCGCAAAGACGTCATTGGCGAATTTGATCAGCCGCTGCTTCCATTCAATGCTCGATCACGCAAGTCGTGGGAGACCGAAAAGTGGACGGGGCATGAAGTCGTGATGGATGTGTTTCCGGATGTCTTCGCGTACGGCATTCTGCTTCTTCCGAAAGATCTCAAGCCCGGTGAAAAGCGTCCCGTCGTTGTGTGCCAGCATGGACTGGAAGGTCGTCCGACGGACATCATTCAGGGCGATCATCCGGCCTATCATGACTTCGCTGCGAAGCTGTGTGAGCGAGGATTCATCACGTTCTCGCCTCAGAACCCTTACATCTTCACCGATCGTTTTCGCACTCTGCAGCGAAAGGCTCAGCCGCTGGGGAAATCGCTGTTCTCCATCATCGTGCCTCAGCATCAGCAGATCGTGAACTGGCTGAAGACACAGCCGAATGTCGATGGTGATCGCATCGCGTTCTACGGCCTGAGCTACGGCGGCAAATCAGCCATGCGAATCCCGGCCCTCGTCACAGACTATTGTCTGTCGATCTGCTCGGCCGACTTCAACGAATGGGTGCTGAAGAACGCGAGCACTCGTGAAAACTTCAGCTACATCTGGACGGGCGAGTATGAGATCTTCGAATGGGATCTTGGCAGTACGTTCAACTACGCGGAGATGGCCGCTCTGATTTGTCCTCGACCGTTCATGGTCGAACGAGGTCACTTCGACGGCGTCGGCGAAGACCATTGGGTCGGCTACGAATACGCAAAGGTTCGGCACCTCTATTCGGCTCAGCTTAAGATCGGCGACAAGACAGAGATCGAGTGGTTCGTGGGACCGCACACGATCAACGGTCAGGGAACATATCAGTTCCTGCACAAGCATCTGAACTGGCCGGATCCAGCCAACGAACGGGTGAAGCCCCACTAATACCATTCACCCACCGGGTTCATCCCGGTGGAAATCGGCTTCTGCACTACCGGGCGAAAATCTATTGGGCTAAGCGTAGTGCAAAAACCTTGAACCACCGGGGTGAACCCGGTGGGGAAGGTTGTGACAGGAGACTATTCGATGGCGACGATCGCGGTCCTTGGAACGTTCGACAGCAAAGGTGCGGAGCATCAGTTTCTGGCGGACCAGATTCGGTTGCGCGGGCATGAGCCTTTGCTGATCGATGTTGGCACCGGAGGTCCTCCTTCGATCGCTCCTCACTGCAGTCGCTTCGATGTGGCGAGTGCCGCGGGGCTTGATCTTCCGCCGGTACTGCAGAGAGCTGATCGCGGGGAATGCGTCTCAGCGATGGCCGCGGCGGCTCCGGTTTTTGTGAGGCAACTGGTCGAGTCTGGTCGTATCGCAGGAATTGTGACACTCGGCGGCAGCAGCGGGACAGCGATCGGTTCTGCAGCGATGCGAGCCCTTCCGATTGGCTTCCCGAAGCTGATCGTTTCGACGATGGCCAGTGGGAACGTAGCTCATTACGTTGGCACTAAAGATATCACGATCATGCCGAGCATCGTTGATGTGGCTGGCCTGAATCGCATCTCGCGAGCCATCTTCATTCGGGCGGCGGGAGCCATCTGCGGGATGGTGGAAGCGGCGGCCACGGAACAGCAATCGTCCGGTCGACCGCTGATCGTTGCCAGCATGTTTGGCAATACAACCAAATGCGTGAACGCTGCCATTCCGCTGCTCGAACAGGCTGGGTACGAAGTGCTGGTCTTTCATGCCAACGGTTCCGGTGGTCGAACGATGGAATCTCTGATCGACAGTGGGATGGTTGCGGGCGTACTGGACATCACCACCACCGAACTGGCCGACGAACTGGTGGGCGGCGTTCTGACTGCGGGACCCGATCGAGTCACCGCGGCTGCACGATGTGGGGTTCCGGCAATCGTCACGCCCGGCTGTCTGGATATGGTGAACTTTGGCGAACGGTCTTCGGTGGCGGCTCAGTTCGCCCACCGTAATTTCTACATCCACAATCCGCAAGTCACGCTGATGCGGACGACACCGGACGAGTGTCGGCAGCTGGGAAGAATGCTCGCAGAGAAGGTGAATCAGTCCACTGCGCCGGTCACCTTTTTGATTCCTCGCCGAGCCATCAGCATCATCAGTGCGGCAGGCGGTGCGTTTCATGATGCCGAAGCAGACAAGGCACTCTTTGAAGCGATCCGTGAGACTCTGCGACCGGATATCCCTGTCCGCGAACTGGACTGTGAAATCAATGATGCGGAATTCGCAGCGGCCTGTGTGGACGCTCTGTTGACGAACATCGTGGCGTGTTCGCATCGATAGGGACGACGGTGGGGCTGATCATGAAGCGATCACTCGCGCAGCAGGCACTCATCGCCAACGGTTTGATCGTCTTCGTTTCAGCGCTGCTGAGTCTCTGGCCGGCGACTCGCGTGACAGGCCAGGTGCTGACGCTCTTCATGGGAGCGTCACTGATTTACTCCGGCTGGACCGGCTTCTGCGGCTGGGTGCCGATACTCTCGCGAGCGTGGTGGAATCGCGCGGAGTGAGATTGCAGTAGTTGCCGCTTGCCGAGCGGCACTTCGCGGCATCGCCGCGACCAGCGACCGATTCGGGCTCCATTGCATCACCGGTGGACGTGGTATGAAGGCACCGCTGAGCGTGTGCGTTGGGCGTAAGTGGCTCTGGCATCATGTAGATCGGACGAGCGTCGTGTAGGGACAGAGTGTCGTGGTGGGGGGAGATTGGAGGGGGGGGCGGGGCCGGT
>JAEUII010000018.1 GCA_016795145.1 Planctomycetaceae bacterium | reverse complement strand
GTTCTTCCGTTACCTGACACACAGGCCAGCCTTTCAAAGACCGGACCGGGACGCCATTGTCATCGTTGTAGCGAATCTGGCTTCTTTCGTGATTGGTGAAGCGGGCCTGAGCCGATGGCTGAGTACCACGCTGGGGAACGCCTGACCGTCATGCAGTATCCCGCATGTTAAGTCACGACTCCGGCACCAGGTTCATGGAGTTTAGATGTCGAACGACTGCCCGAACTGTGGAATGACAGGTGGCAGGTCCGAAGCATCTTCAGCGATCTTTGCGAGCGCGCTGGCAGACTTTGATTCACCGTGAACGATGAAGACCTGTTCGGCACCGCCTTGTTTCTGAAGTTCGTTGAACCACCATTGGAAATCCGAAGCGTCCGCATGAGCTGAGAGCCCGTTGACGATCTCGACACGAGCATTCAAAGGCAGTGTTTTTCCGAGGATTTTCAGCTCCTGCCGTTTCTCAACGATACGTCGGCCCAGTGTGTGCTCTGCCTGGAAACCGATAATCATTATGGCGTTTCGTTCGTCGCTGACGGCATGCTTCAGATGATGAACGACGCGCCCATTTTCGCACATTCCGCCGGCCGCAATAATCACCATCGGACCTTCCTGGCGATTCAGAGCCATGCTTTCATCCTGGGACTGCACGTACGTCAGTCCTTCGAAATCGAACACATCGTCATCATGCTTGAGAGTTGCCTGGACATCGCTGTCCATGTCGCGAGTGTGGTCACGATGAACGTCGGTAAGTCGAATCGCAAGAGGACTGTCGATGAACACAGGAACTCGGCACATGGCATCTTCATTGCGAAGCTCGTTGAGCAGGTAGACCAGCATCTGTGTTCGGCCAAGACTGAACGCAGGAATGATGACTCGACCGCCCCTTCGTGCCGCCTCACAGATGACCCTTTGCAGTTCGGCCTTTACGTTAGACGTGTCAGGGTGAATACGATCGCCGTAAGTTGATTCGCAGATCAGCACGTCGCATCGGCCAATGGTTTCCGGGTCCATCAGGAGCGGCTGATTTCGACGGCCAAGGTCCCCGGAGAAAATGACTCGCTTCCATTCCGGACCGTCCTGAATCTCAAGCTCCACGATAGCAGCACCGAGAATATGTCCTGCGTGGTGCAATCGGAGCCTGACGCCGTCGAGAATCTCGTCCCATTCGTGAAACGGAACGGTCTCGAAAAGCTTCGCAGCATGCCGGGCATCTTCCTCGGTATAGAGCGGCTTCGATTCGTGATGCTCTCCCTTGAAACGCTTCTTTCGTTCGTAGCGAGCATCTTCCTCCTGAATTTTCGCGCTGTCCCGCATCATGATCGATGCGATGTCGGCTGTTGCAGGGCTGGAAAATATTGGACCTCGGAATCCGGCTTTGTAGAGTCCTGGCAGATTTCCGCAGTGATCGATATGGGCATGCGAGAGGATAACAGCATCCAGTTTCGACGGGCGACAGCGAAAATGCTGGTTCTTTGGCAGAGTGTCTTCTTCGCGGCCCTGGAAAAGACCACAGTCCAGAAGGATTCTGACTGAGTCTGTTTCGATGAGGTGCTGGCTGCCCGTGACTTCCCCGGCGGCGCCTAAAAATGTGAGTTTCATAGCGAGCTTTCGAGTCGTGGGAGGTGGCGAAAATCTGTTGATTTTTCCAGGCAATTGACTCGTTTTGGCCTCATTGTCTGGACGAATGAACAGAACCTCGCGAAAATGTCTGGAATTCCGTGAAAAACCAGCGAACATCCGCTGCCATCTATGTTGTAGAGTGACACACGGGCTAATGCGAGTCTCGTGGAATCAGGAGTGAATACGATGCTCTTCAAAAATCCAATCCTTCGCACTGTTCGAACCGGTCTGATTCTGGCTGGGATCGGGATGCTGGGATTGTCGTGGGCATCTGCGGTTCAGGCAGATGAGACCACTAAAGCAGAAACCAAAGAGGCGGGCCAGGAAGTGCCTCTGGCGGAGTACATTGATCAGCAGATTCGTCAGGGTTGGGCTGACAACGAAATCACGCCTTCGCCGGTTGCTACCGAGGAAGAGTGGATTCGCCGAATCTACCTGGATCTCTGTGGTCGCATACCAACTTTGACTGAAACGAAGTCATTCCTTGAGGACAAGAATCCTCGTAAGAAAGCGATACTGATCGAGTCATTGCTGGAGAATGAGGACTACGTCCGGAACTTCACAACGATCTGGACGAACAACTCCATCGGTCGCGGTACACCTCAGCGTGTGAGTCGAACCGGGATGGAGAAATTCTACCGGGAAGCGTTTGCAAAGAATCGTCCCTGGGACGAGATCGTTGTCGACATCGTAACGGCTTCAGGCCACTACGAAGAGAATGGTGCGGTCAACTACATCCTGGCTCAGATGCAGATGCCGGATGACGGTGTGCAATTGACCGCAATGACGACACGTCTGTTCCTGGGGCTTCAGGTGCAGTGTACTCAGTGTCACAACCATCCTTTCAACAAGTGGCAGCAGGATCAGTTTTGGGAGTTCAACAGCTTCTTCCGTCAGGTTAACAAGCGAGACCATCGCAAGCTGGATCCTAAGACCGGCCGACAGGTGGATGATTATTCGGAAGTTGTTTGGCAGGAATTCACAGGCCCGGTGTATTACGAGAAACGAAGTGGGATGATGCAGGTTGCATTTCCTCGCTTCCAGGGCCACGAGGTTGATCCAGGTCCAGGCGTTGATCGCCGAGCAGAACTGGCGAAGCTGATTGTTCAGCCTATCGGTAATGAGCCTCCTCAGTTGGCTCAGGCGATGGTGAATCGTACGTGGGCTCACTTCTTTGGCTATGGATTTACTCGTCCTGTCGACGACATGGGGCCACACAATCCAGCAAGTCATCCTGACCTGCTGGCTAGGCTTTCACGGGAGTTTGCGGCTTCGAAGTACAACGTGAAGGATCTGGTTCGCTGGATTGTAAATTCAGAAGCATACGCGCTCAGCAGTCAGTTTGGTGACAAGAACAAAATCGACGACCCGGCAGCGGGCGAAATGCCGTTGTTCAGCCACATGTACCTGAAGTCAATGCAGGCTGAGCAGCTGTATGACTCGTTGATCGTGGCCAGCAATGCTCACCAGTCAGGAAACGGTAACTGGAGTGCTCAGGAAGAGCAGCGTCGCCGCTGGATGCAGCAGTTCATTGTTGCCTTCAACAACGACGAAAATGATGAATCGACGACCTTCAATGGCACGATTCCTCAGGCTCTGATGATGATGAACAGCGAATTGATTGATAAGGCTTGCAGTCTGGAGCGAGGCAGTTTCCTGTTTGAGGAGATGTCAAAGCCAGGTCCCGAAGCACAAAAGATCAATGACCTGTTCCTTGCGGCACTCAGCCGTAAGCCAACGAAGACGGAGATCACAAAGTTTCAAAAGGCACTGGCTACCTACAAGCAGAACAAGCTCAATGGGTACCAGGACTTGTTCTGGGCTCTGTTGAACTCGAACGAGTTTGTCTTCATTCATTAACGAATTGCACAACCCAGAACCTCCACTCAGAATCCGATAGAACCACACAGCCCTCAGGCTGAATTTTGAATCTCACTCAACCTTTCCGCGTTCGACTGTGTGAACGCAATTTTTAACCGGGAGTTTTCACATGTCACTTTGGAATAACTACGGAATGAACCGCCGACATTTCATGCAGCATCTGGCGACGGCGGCGGCAACCGTCCCGGCGATGAACTTTCTTTCTCACGTTCAGGCAAACGCTGACGTGCTGAAGTCGAATCAGAAGTCCTGTATCCTGATGTGGATGGGTGGTGGTCCTCCTACGATTGATATTTGGGACCTGAAGCCGGAGTCCAAGAACGGTGGCGAATTCAAGCCAATCGACACAGCGGCCCCGGGGGTTCAGATTTCTGAGCACATGCCGGAAACCGCAAAGGTCTTCGGTGACCTGTCTCTGATTCGCTCAATGAGCACTCGTGAAGCTGACCATAACCGTGGTCGCTACTACATGCAGACAGCTTATGTTCCAAACCCAACGGTGGTTCATCCGACGTTCGGTTCGGTGGTAAGCTACGAAATCGGCCGAAATCGCAAGGCTCTGGAAATTCCAGCCTTCATTTCAATCGACGGTGGAGCTGGTCAGGCGGGCTTCCTCGGAATGACTCACGCACCGTTCGTGGTCGATAACACAGGTCGTATTCGAAATGAGCCATCGCAGGAAGCGAAGAATCGACTGCCAGCTCGATTGACGATGCTGGAAGAAATCGAGTCGGGCTTTATGCAGTCTCGCCGCGGCGAATTGCCAACGGCTCACAAGGACGTCTATAAGAATGCTGTGAACCTGATGACTTCCCGTCAGATGGCAGCGTTCGACACAATGAAGGCCGATCCGGCTCTTGGCCTTGAGCAGGAAACTGACGCGGTCCGTGACGCATACGGCCGTAATCCATTCGGTCAGGGCCTGTTGATGGCTCGCCGACTGGTTCAGGTTGGCGTTCCATTCGTTGAAGTCAACATGGGCGGTTGGGACCTTCATGCTGGCGTCTTCGATACCTTGAAGAACCAGCGTCTGCCACAGCTCGACAAGGGTATCGCAGCAATCACTGCCGACCTGAAGCAGCGCGGAATGCTCGACAACACCGTCCTCGTGTGGATGGGTGAATTCGGACGTACGCCTCGCATCAACCAGGACGTCGGCCGCGACCACTGGGCAGCGTCATGGAGCGTCATGATGGGCGGCGGCGGAATGAAGAATGGTCAGGCTGTTGGAGCAACCGATAAGGACGGCGTTCAGATTGCTGATGGCAGCAAGGCGTATCTGCCAGGCGACATCTGGGCAACTGTGGCTCAGGCAATGGGCATTCCAGTGAACACGGTCCACACTTCAAAGCGTGGCCGCCCGATGAAGCTGGCAAACGGTGGGACACCGATTCAGGAACTGATTGGCTAAAGGCCAGTGAGTCCTGTTTGGCTGACGAATCAGTGGCCCGAAAAAGGGCCACTGGCGCCGGAACATTGAGGATGGCCGAGACTGGAATATCCGTCGATTTCTCTTACGGATGTTCTTCTCTCGGCCAGTTTTTCGTCAGGAGGGAGGCAGTTATGGCAGTGGACAACACAGACCGCAGGCCTCCGGAAAGTGAAGCGACACCTTCCGGACCGAATGAAGAGTTTGTCCGACTGTTTACTCAGTCTCAGCGTTCCCTCTACCTTTTCATCCTCCCGCTAGTCCATACTGCTTCAGATGCAGAAGAAGTTCTGCAGGAAACCAACGTCGTTGTGTTGAGCAAGTGGAGTCAGTTTCAGCCCGGGACGAACTTCATTGCCTGGTGCCGGGCGATTGCCCGGCTGGAAGTTTTCCGGTTTCGGCGTCGTAACTTTCACAGGTTGCAGCTACTGGATGATGATGTCATGAATCTGCTCGCAGAAGACATCGAGAATGATCCTGTCGACCACGAACAGCAGCGTCGTGCTTTGGGGGATTGTCTTGAGAAGCTGCGAGAATCGGACAAGGATCTGATCCGACGCCGTTACGCGGATGGATCCACCGGTGACGACGTGGCTCATCAGCTTGGACGCCCGGCGAATTCCGTTTATCAGTCACTCGGAAGAGTTCGTAGAACACTGCTGGAGTGCATTCGTCGTCGTATGGCGACTGGAGGTGCGACATGACAGCAGAAAACGAAGAGATATTCTTCCTCGCCAGTCTTTGGTGCGATGCGACTCTGTCAGACATTCAAAAGGATCGCCTGCAGTCATTACTTCGCAGTGATGCGCAGCTTCGTCGGGTCTTTATCGAACTGGTTCAGCTGCATGGGCAGCTCAATTGGGATGCCGGCATGCTTGCCGGCAGTTCAATTCCGTTGCGTGAGCGAATGGCTGAGCGTGCGGCAGTTGAAGCCGCAAACTCGGCAGCACGAGCTTCCGGTTCGGGCAATACTGTTCGGAAGTCATCAGGTCGTCCTGCATTGCTGACCACATTGCGGTGGTCTGCTCTTGCCGCAATCGCCCTTCTTGCAATTACGGTCGTCGTCTTTCGGCGTCCACCCGTTGGGGAATCGCAGGTGGCAGAGCAGCGGCCTCCAGTGCAGCCTGAAAATAACGAACCCAAAGACGATACCGCGACCGAATCGATCCGGCCGATCCAGTTGAACGGTCTGGCGAAGAACGACTCCGCAACGCGTCCCGGAGATGTGCCTCTGCCTCCTGATCAGCGTTCCGTTGCCCAGGAGTCTCCAGCCGAAGACAACACTGAGCTGGATGACGATGCAGTTATCGCAGGTATCGACAAAATGATCAGCACGTCGTGGGATGAAAACCGCGTGGCTCCAGCAGCGGTCGCCGACGATCATGAATGGGTACGACGAACGTACCTGTCACTCACTGGTCGAATCCCCACACTTGAAGAGGCAACAGGTTATACGGAATCTCCGGAACGAGATAAGCGTTCGAAGTTGATTCGTAGTCTCGTCAGCGATCCGCGAACTGCCGAGAACCTTTCTGTCGTCTGGACGAATCTGCTGATTGGTCGTTCAAATCCGCGACAAGTGGATGAGGAATCTCTCTATCGGTTCCTGTACGACCGGTTTACTTCCAACCATTCCTGGATGGATACCGTTGGAGAACTGATCGCTGCTGAAGGCCGCAGCGACGAGAATGGTGCGACAAATTTCCTTTTGGCTCATTTGAATGACCAGGCAACTCCTGCGACGGCGGTTACGGCTCGATTGTTCCTTGGGCGTCAGGTGCACTGCACGCAGTGTCATGATCATCCCTTTGCGAAGGATCGGCATCAGGAAGAGTTTTGGAGCCTGAATGCGTTCTTCAAACAGGCGTCTCGGGAGATTGTCAGGACGGCCAAAGAGGCGCAGGGTAAAGCAATCTGGTCATTGCAGGATAGTGGATCTCCTGGCATGACGTTCTTTGAAAACCGTCGAGGTCAGCAGCAGGCTGTGATGCCCGAGTTTGCGGGGCACGCGGTGATGACGGCAGTGCGTTCACGACGTGCGGAGTTGGTACAGATACTGGCTGCCGACAATGAACATCAGGTCGCGCGAGCGATGGTGAATCGAACCTGGGCAATGTTTTTTGGCTACGGCTTCACCAACCCGATCGATGACATCGGTCCCCACAACCCGGCCAGTCATCCGGAGCTGTTCAATTTCCTGACTCAGTCATTCGTGGAATCCAACTATGACCTTAATCGGCTCATGTACTGGATTTCGATGACTCAGGCGTTTGGGCTGTCGAGCGTTCAGGATGAGAAGTTCGCGGCGATTGACGATCCTCAGGAAGGTGGAGTTCCACTGTTTTCACGTGCGTATCCGCGCCCAATGGGACCGGAGCAGGTGTACGATTCCATTCGCATTGCGATTCGATCAGTTTCCAACAAACCAATTGATTCTTCTGTTGGTACGGTCCATCGTCGTGAATGGGTTGAGCAGTTTGTTCGATCCTATGGAACCGACGAAAATGATGAGTCGCTGGCCTTCGACAGCAACATAGCGCAGGCATTGCTGTTGATGAATGGCAATGATCTTCAGACTTCAATCACAGCCGCTTCGAACGAGGTCACTCGATCTTTGACGGATGAATCCGGGGCTGTGATGGAGTCGCTGCGTCGCCTTGCTATGGCGACGTTGAATCGGGAACCTACGGAGAAGGAAGAGCGAGTCTTCCGAAATCGTTACCGTTCGCTGATCCGGAATCTGCCGCCAGCAGATGCCATGAAGACAGCGACGGAAGACATGCTCTGGGCGTATCTCAACAGCAGTGAGTTTTCTTCGTTACATTAGAACCGCTGAGTGTTCGAGATTCCTCACAGTCTTGCCAACTCAGTGGGGCAACGAATGACCAACGCAACACACGGGTATTCAGGGACACCGCTGGCAAAGAAACTGGGAATCGTCGCGGAGACAAATGTCGTCCCGATTGGTGCACCCGAGGAGTATTTGTCCTGGCTCGATCCGCTTCCGGAGGGTGTGACGTTTGGGAAGCGAGAGAGCAAAACGACCGATCTCGTCCACGTTTTCACAAAGGATCGTGCAGATCTCGAAAAGCGGTTGATTCGACTTCGAAGCTCATTGAGGGATGATGCGTCCGTTTGGGTTTCCTGGCCGAAGAAGGCATCCAAAGTGACAACGGACATCACAGAAGATGTGATTCGGGAAATTGCACTTCCTCTGGGATTCGTCGACATCAAAGTTTGTGCGGTCAGCGAAATTTGGTCTGGCCTGAAACTGGTCGTGCGAAAAGAGCTCCGAGGCAAGTGAGAAGTGTTTTCGGGACATATCGCCCGAGAAGACTCCCCCAGGGCCGGCGGTACATTGCTTCAGGCGACCGGAGGGCAGAGCAACTCATACCTGCGAAACGGTCAGCAGCTGTTTGACAACCCCTGGCCAGACTGTGTAAAAACAGGCGAACTGGACGAGTTGCGACAGGTATTCCGGAGGATTCACCTGGGAGAAATGATCGTCCAGGAGAACTTTTTCAGGCTGACAGGATCTGCCATGAAACGCGTCTTCCACGGAATATTGCTGGTCTTTGGTCTGTTGGTGTCTGCCAGCGGTGCTCAGGCCTGTTGTCTTTGGCCGTTCGGCGGCTGGTACGGTGCCGGGTATCCGTCATATGGTTACTCCGGTTATGGCTATGGATACACGGCCGGTTACCCGATGTTCGGGACCCCAGTGTATTCGGTGGGCTACGGCAGTGCATGCTGTGCTCCGTCATGTTGCTGCGACCCATGCTGTGGTGGAAGCTGCGCGTCTGGATCATGTGGTGCGTCTTCGACAAACTCCAACAGTCTGAAGCCGACGACTGATCCGAATTTTCGTGATAAGGATCCTGCGGATTACGATCGCAGCACTGATCCGATTTTGAACCGACGTCGCTCTACCGATCCGGTAGAACAGGATCCAGCCCTTGATCCACTTCCCAACCGTCGACGTCAATTGGATCCCGTTGAACCGGATCCGGCAAAAGCAGATGACTTTAAGTCTGGCAACGAACCCAACCCAGAGCTTGGCAACGACGGCAACATGTTCCAGCAAAAGCCAGCGATGCCTGAACTGAAAGACATGCCACCTGCGGAGCAGAAAGATCCAGCTGAACAGGACATGTTCCTGCCAGAAGAAAAGCCAGCTGAACCCCAGGCCAGTGTTCCCGGTCGAACGGTCATTGCTGAACAGTCAAGTCGGATGGACGAAGTGATTCAGCCGCGTCGTCTGGCTTCTCGATCAGTTCCAGCCCGACGCCCGGTGACATCTGTCGCGGGAACAAAGCAGGACAATGCAGTACCTGTCCGGTGGATTTCTCTGCCAATGGCAGAAGGAAACGTTCGTCTGTAATTCCAGACGAAACATCGATATCGAAGAAGGCTGTGTCCAAAAGACACAGCCTTTTTTCATTTACGAAGTTTGCTCCCGGGATCAATAAGTTGATGCCCCGTAGCGAGCAGGGCGTGGTCGTGAAGATCGCTGTGGGCCAGCTGTCAAATTCAGCAGCGATCACGGAACGCCGTCGCTGCAACCAGGTTCGAAACTCGCTGAATCGCAGTCTGGCTCCTCTCGAATGGCTGATTTGTCAGGATCACACACCAGCGCGATGACTTGCGGTCGACCCACATGAGCGTTCCTGTTGCACCCCAGTGACCAAACGCTGACGGGGCGAGGAAGTCACTGAAACAGCCTGAATGGTCGGGCCAGTTCAGTCGCCAGCCGAAACCCCATGGTCGTTTCTTCCGGTCGGTTTCCGGCAGGTTCGACATGCGGACCGTTTGGTTTTGTGTGCTGGCCCTGGTCACAGCAGGCTCAATAACGAATGTTCCCTCGGCGTTCATTCCGGGCTGAAGCAGGCACATCAAAAAGCGGCCGAGATCTTTGCAGGTAGAGATCATACCGCCCCAGGGCGCGCCGAGTTTTCGCCAGTACGCGCTGTTCCAGTTCCATTCAGCCGCATTGGCCTGCCATTCGGGAAGTTCGCACGGAACAATCGTCGGCATGAGTTCCGAAAGTTTGGCTTCCGGTAATCCAAGCCATGATTCATCCATTTTCAGCGGCTCAAAGAGTCTGCTGCGAAGGATCTCGGAGCAGGGCTGGTTCAATTGCTTTTCCATGATCGCGGCAAGCAGCCCGAATCCCATGCTGCAATAGCTGGTTGCAGTTCCGGGAGCAAAGGCCGGTTCCTGTCCTGCTGTTCCCGCAACAAACTCCTCTAATCCTGCATGGCTGGCCCGAAGTTCATTATTGTTGGGCAGCATGTCCGGGAGACCGGACGAATGAGTCAGCAAGTGACGCAGCGTGATCGTGCGATGGGTTCCACGATGAAAGCCCGGAAGAAAGCTGCGAACGGGTTCATTCAGGTAGAAGTGACCTTCAGCGGCCAGCTGCACAAACATCGTGGCAACTACGGATTTCGTCAGAGAGGCAATCAGGTACCGACGGTTTGCGGTCACCGATTCCAGCGGGTCCACTGTTCCGGACGTGCATTCAAGGATGCATCCATGTTCGTCACCGACACACACATCTGCATACTGAATGCTGTGCTGCCGAAAAATGTCGTTGATGGTTCCAAGCGCTGTCACAGCTGAAATTCCTTTCCTGGCACCATCGGTGGTTAGGACTTCGCTTTCATCGATGCATCAACGCAACTCGCAACAACAAGGTCACCCACAACGTTCACCAGCGTTCGCGACATATCCAGAATTCGGTCAACTCCTAGAATGATGGCGATGCCGTCGGCCGGGACGCCAACTGACTTCAGTACGACAATGATCAGAGGAATGGAACCACCGGGTACTCCTGCAGTACCAACGCCGGCAAGGACAGACATCAAGACAACGGTGATTTGCTGGTTGATGCTGAGATCAATTCCAAAGACCTGAGCCAGAAACAGCACGACGATTCCTTCGAAAAGGGCGGTGCCATTTTGATTCCCCGTGGCTCCGACAGTCAGAACAAAGTTTGCTGTTTCCGGAGTGAGTTTCAGTTCCTCATGAGCCACTTTCAAAGACGTCGACAGGGTGGCACTGGAGGACGATGTGCTGAAAGCCACAAACATCGCGTCCGAAACTTTGCGGAAAAATGTCAGGGGCGACATCTTGCCGAAGATCGCAATAACCGCCGAGTAGATCACGAGCAGGTGAATCAGCAACCCGCCAATGACGACAGCCACGAAGACGATCAGCGCCTTCAGGATGTCCGTTCCCATCGTGGCTGTGACACCAAAGACCAGGCAGCCGGCGCCGAAGGGGGCCAGTTTCAGTGCCCATCCGATGATCGTCATCGAGATCTCATACATTCCTCGCAGAGTACCCACGAGAGTCGAGCAGTCATCCGGCTTAACCGTCGCGGCGATGCCTGCCAACAGTGCAAAGAACATGACGGCCAGCATTCCGTTTCCTTTGGACGAGCCATCGACTGCCCCCGCCATCTCCTGAATCGGGTTTTCGGGGAGGAGATCAACCAATGTCTGTCCGAGTGTTTTTGACGCATTGGCCTTCGCCACGCCTTCGCTGGCCTTCTCTGAGTATTTCTCGATCAGTGTTTTCTCAGTCTCTTTGGACAGTGATTTCCCCGGTTTTACAACGTTGACCAGCGTCACTCCGATCATCACTGCAGAGAACGACAGAATTGCGGTGAAGAAAAGTGTCATCAGGCCGATTCGGCCCAGTTTTCGAAGATCCCCGACGTCGACAACGGCGAGGAACAATGCTGAAAAGACGAGCGGAAGGACCACCATCTGCATCAGGCGCAGAAAGAGTTTTCCGATAGGTTCTGTGAAGGCGATCAGGTTCATCACAGCAGCCTCACCGGAGCCGCCGCCTGCCTTGACCGAATGGGCCACCAGCCCGCAGCAGATTCCTGCAATCAGGCCGACAAGTATCCAGATGTGTCCACCGGATTTTTTTCGTGCTGGAACTGCCTGACTGTCTGCCATCGACGATTCTCCTTCAGTTGGTTTCGAAGACGGGAGTTTACGAATCGAATCGTTCTCGCCAATGAACCTGACAGGAAAGCCGACATGGTTTTTTGTGATAAGCTCATGCAACGGTCGAGAAGCCCAGTGGGATTTGGTACTTTTTCAGCTCTTTTGAATCGTCTGCCGCATTCCGGGATCATTCGGCATCCAGCGGCAATGAGCCCTTTTTAAGATCAAGTCAGCGAAGTTCGATGGTCCTTCTTCAAAGCGATATTCCCGGGATCCCTGTCCGTCGAGGCAAGGTGCGCGACGTTTATGATTTTGGCGACAGGCTATTGTTCGTCGCTACCGACCGGATCAGCGCCTTCGACTACATCCTGCCGAACGGTATCCCTCGAAAAGGCGAAGTGCTAACTCGCATCAGTCGTTTCTGGTTCAGCCTGCTTGGCGTTGATCACCACCTGTTGGGCGATGAAATCACATCACTTCCTCTGCCAGCTGGCACCGACGTGGAATCTCTTCGTGCCAGAAGCATGGTGGTCATGAAGACTCAGGTTGTACCGATCGAGTGTGTGGCTCGAGGGTACCTGTCTGGCTCCGGCTGGAAGGAATATCAGAAGTCATCAACCGTTTGCGGCATTTCACTTCCCACCGGACTGGTGGAAAGCAGTCGCCTGCCAGCACCAATTTTCACACCCGCAACCAAAGCGGAATCTGGTCACGATGAGAATATCTCGTACGAGCAGACGTGCCGCATTATCGGTGCAGAGCTTTCGGAAACACTTCGGTCACTGACGTTGAAGATCTATGGCAAAGGGTGTGAACACGCTGCGAGCCGAGGGATCATCATTGCTGACACCAAGTTCGAATTTGGCCTGCGTGATGGCAAAGTGATTTTGATCGACGAAGTGATGACGCCGGACAGCTCACGCTTCTGGCCTGCTAACGACTGGCAGCCAGGTCGAGGGCAGGCATCGTTCGATAAGCAGTTTGTTCGAGACTGGCTCGAACGATCCGGCTGGGACAAGAACAGTCCTCCGCCAACACTGCCAGACGATGTCGTGCATCGGACATCTGAACGGTACATCGAAGCATTCGAGATTCTGACAGGCGAGCGTTTCTAGGCTCGATCGCGTTATCCTCCCGGCGTCCCATGCTTTCAAGGAAAAGACTGTGGTTCAACGCAAAGCTGTCGTTTTGGTAAGTGGTGGCCTCGATTCGGCAACGGCTCTGGCAATTGCAGGTTCCGAAGGTTTCGAACTGCATGCAATCTCGTTCGATTACGGTCAGCGTCACCGATTTGAGCTCGAAGCAGCATCAAAGATCTGCAAAGCACGCAACGTGGCCAGTCATGTTGTGTTCAAGCT
>JAEUII010000017.1 GCA_016795145.1 Planctomycetaceae bacterium | reverse complement strand
CGATTTCGTCGCCGATCAGAATTCGCTCACTCGTCTTTCGTGACAGCACCAGCATAACCATCTCCCTGATTTCTCAAAAGTCTTCCTTGAATCAGCCTGGCCACCCCTGCTCAGAACCGGCCAAAACTGCCGCAGCATCCTCATTCCCGGCCACAATCGCCTGACATCAAAATGACTGCGATATCAGAACGATAACACTCGCCACATTCGCTGCCAACTGGAAAATGCACAAACATCGCGCAATCCGCAAATCTTCACACATGCTCATTTTTTGTGCAGCGTAAATTTTCAGCAATTTCAGGCGGCTCCGGGCTGCCAAAACGGCAAGATGGCTGCCGGCGCGGGCTCATGCACCTTATTACAGGGACGGCCCCAGCTGAGTGCTCGACGTGTCCCGTTTCGCCCGCTTTGGGCGAAAGTCAGAGACTGGCCAGAAGCCCAACAAGGGTGAAACGGACTCACCGTTTTCACACCGCCTAGTGGTCACACCGCGACTTGATAACCAGCGCGTCTCAATGAACTCGCCACCAACTGGAAACTCACAATTGGCCGAACGTACACTCTCGGCTCCAACCTCCAACTTCTTAGGGAGCCCCCAATGCGATCTCGCCTCGCCTGTGCTTTCCATCTCCTCGCAGTCTCCCTTCTGGCCCTCGATGTTGGGCTTCTCTCCAGGAACACACTGGCGGATGAGACCATCATCCCGAACGTCGAGCGGCAACCGTTCATCGCTGCAACACGCCGGCTCGTTGAAGCGCTGGACTTTGCGGGAGCACCTTTGCAACCTTCCGTGAAGGAACAGCTGAACGCGGCGTTTCAAATACCGGGCGACCGAGACGCCGTTCGCGATGTCCAAAAGATCCTTGATCCTTTGTGCCTGGCTTTCATCAACATTAATGCAGAGAGCCGAGTCAAAGTCGCCGAAGGACCGGTCAGGAAGGAATTGATACAGCAAGGCTGGACTGCCCACCTTGTCAAGGTGCACAACGAAGCGGGCATCAATCCGGAACTCATCCTGGACAGCCCAAATGCTCTTCCGGTCTACCAGCAAGGCAAAGGAGCTCGCGAAGAGCCCCGAAAGAAAGAGAAGCTTGTCAATCCGGAAGATGTTCCCGACCGCTTTCTCGATATGGCGATGCTGACTCGTGAGCCACTGAAGAAGACGCTCTCCGGTTTGCTGGTAGAATATCGTGTCGTCCTGCTTTACACCCGAGACGCCGGACAGCGCGAGGCGACTTTGTCGTTCAACATTGGTGCGGGAACTCAGGATCTTGGGTTCCGCAGTGGGATCCCGGTTTTATTTCACTGCAAACCCGCAGTGAATGTGCAGCTCAGCGTCCTTGACGAAGACAAGTCTCCAACGACAGCCAACTTTGTCATTCGCGATACGATGGGACGAGTGTATCCGTTGCCGTCCCGTCGGCTGGCACCGGACTTTTTCTTCCACGATCAGATCTATCGACACGATGGAGAAAGCGTCTTCCTGCCGCCAGGCGAATACACGTTCATCGCAAATCGCGGCCCCGAATATCTGCCTCAGGTCCAGAAAGTTCTTGTTCCAGACGCCGCTGAACACAGAGTATCGTTTCAGCTGAAGCGATGGATTCACGTCGCGAAGCGAGGCTGGTTCTCAGGTGACCACCACGTCCATGCCGCCGGCTGTGCTCACTACGACAGTCCTACCGAAGGCGTCGGCCCGGAAGCCATGATGCGCCATATTCTTGGCGAAGACCTGAATGTTGGATGTGTGCTGAGCTGGGGACCATGCTGGTACACGCAGAAACAGTTCTTCGACGGTCAGGTCTCGAAGTTGTCGACTCCGGATTATCTGATGCGTTACGACGTCGAAGTCAGCGGCTTCCCGTCGTCACACGCAGGACACCTCTGCCTGCTGAAACTGACAGAAGATGATTATCCCGGCACGACACGTCTTGAAGAATGGCCAAGCTGGACCATGCCGGTTCTGCAATGGGGCCAGAAACAGGGTGGCGTCGTTGGTTACAGTCACAGCGGCTGGGGACTCGCTCTTCCCGATGTCATGCCGGATGGATCACGACAGTTTCACGGTCAACCATGGGGAGGTGCTCCACGAGGATGGCTGGGACAGGCAGCTTCCAAACTTCCGGACTATGCAATGCCTCGCTTCGACGGAATCGGCGCCAATGAGTACGTCGTCACGACGGCTCACGGAGCCTGTGACTTCATTTCCGCCGTCGACACACCTGCGATCTGGGAACTCAACATCTGGTACCATACTCTGAATTGCGGCATGACGACTCGGATCAGTGGCGAAACCGACTTCCCGTGCATCTACGGCGATCGCGTGGGACTCGGCCGCATTTACGTGAAGCTCAAAGACGGCGAAGAGCTGACCTATGAAAACTGGGTTGAGGGACTGCGAGATGGCCGAAGCTACTGCGGCGACGGATTGAGCCACATCCTCGATTTCAAAGTCAATGATCGCTCCGTCGGTGAACGCACCGATGCCGGAGTTAGCCGCCTTGATCTCGCTTCGCCTGGTGAAGTCACGGTCTCGTTTGAAGCGTCAGCGCTGCTCGAGCCCGAACCAACCGCGCTGACGGAATCAATCCGCAATCGACGCATGGACGACAAGCCATACTGGCACCTTGAACGATGTCGCATCGAGAAGACTCGCAAAGTCCCTGTCGAAGTCATCGTGAACGGAGAAGTTGTAGCGACTCGAGAACTAGTTGCCGACGGCCACGTTGAGCCGTTCAAGATTCCCGTTCAGGTGACACAGTCATCCTGGATCGCCGTCCGCATTCTGCCATCGGTCCATACCAACCCTGTATTCGCTCACGTGGCAAATGCTCCAATTCGAGCCAGCCGAAAAAGCGCCGAATGGTGTCTTGAAGCGGTCGATGTCTGCTGGAAAGCCAAGGAGAACAACATTCGCCCCGCCGAACGTGAAGCCGCGAAAAAGGCATACGACGAGGCAACGGCCATTTACAAAAAAGTGCTTTCCGAAACGGACGCTGCCAACAAATAAACCAGGGAGCAATATAGGGCAACCTGCGCCGAAGAACGCCTCGAGGTGCATTGATGCCCCGAACCTTGGTGTCGTTCCGTCTGGAGTCCATAATTGTGGTAAGGCGCTTGCCGCTTGTGTGAGCGGCAAGGCGCTAGCCGCCGGTGACGCCTTGCAGTACATGAGAACAAATGCAGGACTTGAGGGTCGAAACGAGTGTTCGTGGGGCCTCGGCAATGTGCTCATATCAGTTCTCGCGCCTGATTCGCACAGAATTCCGTTGCCCGCAAAGTTGCTGCCCAGTTTCGGGAAGCTGACTACCGACCGGAACCATCCGCTTTGGAATTGCCCAGCCTCGCACGTATTCTCGGTCGCGTGTGAAAACGTGTTTGTCTCCCCCATTTGAATTGAACTGGTACCTGGTCAGCCATGTTGCAACTGCTTCCCGCCATCGATCTTCTTGAAGGACGCTGTGTTCGGCTTCGTCAGGGAAACTACGACGACAGTACGGTGTTCTCCGATGACCCAGTTGAGATGGCGATGAAGTGGAAGAACGAAGGCGCGGAACGGCTGCACCTTGTAGACCTTGACGGCGCCCGGGCCGGGAAGCCGGTCAATCAGGATGTCGTTCGACGAATCGTCGAGACGACTGGGCTTCCGTGCCAGCTCGGAGGAGGAATTCGCTCTGAAGAAAGTGTCCGATCGACACTCGAAGTCACCGGCGTAGACCGCGTCATTATCGGAACGAAAGCCCTGCGCGAACCGGACTGGTTTGCTGGCATCTGCCGAAACTTCCCGGGCAAGCTGGCGCTTGGGCTCGATGCAAAGAACTCCATGGTGGCGACGGATGGCTGGCTGGAAGTGTCCGAGGTCTCAGTGAAGGAGCTTGCTCAGCGATTTGTTGGAGTTCCCATCGCCGCGGTGATTTATACGAATATTGCTAATGACGGCATGATGCAGGGAATCGACCAGCAAACTCTGGATGATTTTCGCATGTTGGCTGAAATGGGTTTGCCAGTCATTGCTTCAGGCGGCGTCACCACGATGAAGGACATTGAAGCTCTCAAAAAGATTCACGATGACCAGCCGGGACTGATCGGCGTGATTACAGGCCGAGCGATCTACGAGGGGACGATTCGAGTCCGCGAGTCGATCGAGTTCCTTCGAAGCTGAGTTGTTTCGGGATTGAGTTCATCCTGCCAGCCTAAGATGTTCTTGACTTCGTGTTCTGTGTGTTGGTTCTGAGTCGATGTTGTGAAAGGACCTTGCCATGAGAACAGGATTTCTGACGCCGGAAGCGATCGAGGATTTTGATCGTGACGGCTACATCATCATCGAGGACTTTCTGAACTCTCAGGAGACTCATCTGCTCGGCACGATCGCTCGCCGGGATCAGCAGCTTGCGGCAAGCCGAACGTCACGGGCCGATGGCGAAGGCGGCGCTGTCGAACTGGTCGTCGAAAATGAACTTCCAGCAGACTCGATTTACACCGCGATTGTTGAAGCAGAACCACTTGTCTCTGCCGTCGAAATGTTGCTCGGTGACGAAGTCTACCACTACCACCATAAGATGATTCTGAAGGAGCCGCGCATCGGCGGTGCATGGACGTGGCATCAGGATTATGGCTACTGGTACAACAATGGTTGCCTGTTTCCGGACATGGCCAGCTGCATGTTCGCCGTAGACCGTGCAACTCAGGAAAACGGATGCCTGCAGGTCGTCAAAGGCTCTCACCGACTCGGTCGAATTGACCACATCAAACGTGGTGACCAGACCGGCGCGGATATGGAACGAGTGAATGCCGTTCTGGAACGGATGGAGCTGGTGCATGTCGAATTGAGTCCAGGCTCAGCCGTGCTGTTCCATGGAAATACGCTTCATCGATCCGATCAGAACCTCAGCGAACATCCACGCTGGGCATTCATCTGCTGCTACAACACTCGCAGTAATGACCCGTACAAACCAGGCCGCCATCCTCAGTATTCTCCACTACCGCGAGTCTCCGCAGAAGACATAGCGTTGATTGGAGAGAAGCACCTGCAGCGATTGTCGAACGTTTGATTTTCCGGAAAACAAGTCGTCACCGCTGTTGCGAACGGTATCGTTATTCCCGCAGACACGGGAATCCATGTTCTCTGTGATTTCAACTACTCCAAGAGAGCAATCAGCAAGTGTCTTCGTTGAGTTCATCACTGGATCATCAACTGAGGACACTCGCCGTTGAGCAGGGGTTTTCGCAAATTGGCATTGCTCCCGCTGTGACGCCCACCGGTTTTCATCGGCTGCTGGACTGGCTCAGTAAGGGCTATGCGGCCGACATGCAATGGATGGAACGTCGCTCTGACGCTTATCGACATCCCGACTCGATGTTGCCGACAACCAGGTCGGTCATCATGCTTGCGATCAACTACCATGATGGATCCGTTCGCCAGGACGGTCCAAAGATCGCGCGCTACGCCTGGGGAAACGCTGACTACCACGACGTGCTGAAAGAACGAGCGAAGCCGTTAGTCTCGCTCATCAAGCAACACCATCCCGGCGCTAAGTGTCGTATTGTCGTGGATACCGCGCCGTTGCTTGAACGCGACTTTGGCAGGCTCACCGGACTCGGCTGGTTTGGCAAAAACACCATGCTGATCAGCCGAAAAATTGGCAGCTGGTTTGTGCTGGCAGCAATCCTGACGGACATCGAACTTCCATACGATGCGGCAGAAGAATCGTCATACTGCGGAACATGCACGCGGTGCCTTGATGCCTGCCCGACGAATGCGTTCCCTGAACCGGGTGTTCTGGATGCAGGTCGTTGCATTAGTTATCTGACAATCGAACAAAGAACGGAGCCCATTCCGGAAACGCTCCGTGCCGCAATCGGCGACTGGATGTTCGGCTGTGATATTTGCCAGGACGTTTGTCCGTGGAATCGCTTTTCTCCCCACGACACCGTGGAAGAATTCGAGGCACTGCCACAAAGAAACACGATTGATGGACCGGCTCTCTTTCGAATGTCGCCGGATGAGTTCGAGCAGGAGTTTGCGGGAACTCCGCTGAGCCGTCCTGGTCGGGCCGGTCTTCTTCGCAACGTTGCCATTGTGCTCGGAAACCGGCAAGTCACGAACGCCGAGCCCGAGTTGATCATGGCCTTGAGCGATCCTGAGGCTCTGGTTCGGGGAGCCGCCGCATGGGCTCTTGCGAAAATGGGATCAACGCCGGCTTTTCTCACTCTGCAGCAACGCCTATTGGACGAAACGGATGATGCGGTAAGAATGGAGTTGCGAAGCGCAATCGCAATCTTGTCCGCAAAACAGCAGTCAAACTCTTCAGCCACACATGGTGATGGAAACCGCGCAACGAGCGATTCGAATCAGAAAGCAGAAAACTCATGACGCGTGTGATTGCCATCTCCGGCATGATGGGCAGCGGAAAATCCTCATTGGCGGAGCAGCTTGCCGTGCTTCTGCCGGATGCCGTTGTTGTTTGCGAGGATGAATTTCATACAACCGTGGAACAGTCAGTGGAGGACATGAAGCAGTGGCTCGAACGCGGCGCGGATGTCGGCGAGTTCGATCTGAGTCGGCTGGGGCAGTTTCTTGAGCGAACCTGCGGCCCACAATCGTCGATGACAACGTCATCCAATCAGACTTCTCCACAGTACGTCCTGCTGGAGACTCAGTTTGGACGACTGCATCCCGTTCTGAAGCCATGGATTGATTGGCAATGCTGGATCGACCTTCCTACCGATCTTTGTGTTATGCGAAAGGTGAAACAGATTGCGACAGAGATGGCATCGGGAGAGATGATCCGAGACCCCTCGCAGGGATTACGCTGGATCGCCGAGTTTTGTGAGAGCTACGTCGATCTGACTCACAGGCTGTTCGCTCATCAGCAAACAGAAGTTCCAAAGACCTCGGACGTTGTGCTGGATGGCCGAAGTCCGGTTCAGGAACTTTGCTCCGACCTTCTGGAGTCTCTGCCCGATCATCTGCGGTAGCAGAACTTCGGCGTTCGAACTTCGCATCTCAACCATTGGGTTAATCGTAAACGATGACAAGTCACATTCTGTTCTTCGATATTGATGGCACGATGCTCAGCACCGGCGGCGCCGGACAAAAAGCCATGGAGCTGGCACTGGTGGAAGAGTTTCGCCTGTCGTTTCCCTTTGAGGACATACTCACTGCGGGAAGAACAGATCGAGGAATCGAAGACGAGATCTTTGGCAAGTATCGGCTGCCAGACACGCCCCAGCATCGAGAACGATTCATGCGAGCGTATCTTGAGCGTCTCCCGGAATGTATGAAAGAACTCACCGGCGCACTTCTGCCCGGGGTGCGCGAACTCCTGCATTCACTTCATCAGCGGTCCGACGTGCACTTGAGTCTTCTAACAGGGAACTATCGCGAAGGTGCATGGATCAAGCTGCGACACTTTGACATCGACAGGTATTTTCCGAGTGCAGAGGCAGCCGGATACGGCGACCATCACGCCCATCGAGACGACGTAGCTCGGCTGGCATTGAGATCAGTCTCATCACACTTTGACCGACACGTTCCCGGCCATGACACCTGCGTCATTGGCGACACACCCGCCGACATCCAGTGCGCCCGTGCCATCGGAGCCCGCGCCGCCGCCGTGGCAACCGGTGTCTACTCCCGCGCACAACTCGAGCCCCACACTCCGGACCATCTCTTCGACGACCTTTCACAACTTGACGATGTGGTCGATCGCCTTCTCACAAAGGTCCAAAAGTAGTGCGTCGTTAGTAGTTCAGAGAGTTCGCATTGGATGTAGTGCATCTTGCTGAAGATCCCACTCACTCAATCCATCAAGGTGCCATGCACCTATTGTGATTTGGTGTGAAAAAAGACTGGGTTTTTCTCACACGTATGCGCACCGTTACCCGCGTTGATTCGCCACCCGGCAGGCTCGCCGGATGGAACTTGCCTCAGCCAGAGATGCTGGCCTGCCGGCTTCGGTGCGGAAGCGTTTGCGGAAGTTGCGTACGAGGTCCAGCCAGGAGTCGGCGGTGCAGTCGAGTCGCTGCAGGATTCCGGGGAGGCCTTTGTCGATGGCTCCGGGCTTATCCTTCCTGAGTTGTCGACCCGTCCAGTCGACCAGTTGAAGGTAGCGATCCAGTGTCATGTCCAGGCAGCCCTTGTTGCTGGCTCGACGCTTTGGCGGCTTCACCGACGCCTTCGCCTGATCGGCCTTGTTGTCTGCCTGAAGCTGGATCGGTGCCAGCCACCCGGAGTGTTGGTTCTGCTCAGACGACGAGGTATCGGCTTCCGAGCTCACGGGCTTACCGGCATCTTTCCTCGCGTCTCGATCCTTGATCCGTTCCTGCACGCTGGTGAAGTCGCTCGTTTCAGGAGTTTCCGCCAGACCTGCTCGAATGGGATTCAGATCCACATACGCCAGGCACGCCGCAATCGCCATTTCATCAAGGAGCGGATTGGCCTTGAAGCGCGCTTCCCAGAAATGCCCACGAGTTTTCTCTTCAAGATTCGCTCGCTTCGCGATGGGTTCACACAGGCACTTCATGAACCATGACAGGTTCGACAACCGGCGGCGTTTCTCTTTCATGCCAACGATGCTGCACATGATCTTGTCGAGCTCTTCCTGAGTCGGTTCCGCAGCAGTCTTATCCTTGTTCTTCCGTTTCGGGAACAGTGTCCACCAGCGTCGGGCGATCTCAACGTCGGTCCAGCCTTTCACCACATCTGGCCGAGTCCTTAACACCAGGTGCAGGTGGTTGCTCATCACCGCAAAGCCCAGGATTTCTATCCCGAACACACCGGCCAGGAATTCGAGCCGCTGGCGAATCCACTCTTTGCGATGCGAAAAGTCTCTCCGAGTTCGTCTGTCTTTGCCGCACAGGTGCGTCCTGCGGACGCAGCGGCTGATGGCATGGAAGACCTGAATTTCCCCGTCGGCGACGATCTCTTTGCGGTTCACGCGTGGCATGGTGCGGCTCCTGGTGTGGTGATCGAGGTGAAAAACGAACAATAAAAAGACTGGATTCCTTTGTAAAGGTGCATGGCACCAGGATTGTGGGGTGGTGACTTGTGAAGCAAACCAGACGTGCCGATAATCTTCGTCCGCTTTGGACGGATCCCGCGAGTTTCCCGGATCCGTTTTTCTTCAATGCGGCTCGAAGACTCTCATTCTTCGGGCAAAGGGGTACCACCCTTTGAGTCCTCTTCAGTTTCAAGGGCGAGTAAACAATGAGACTAATGACACTGTTGATTTCGGGAGCAGTATTGATGACTTCGTCGGCGTTCGGGGAAGATCCGACCTGTGAACCATTCGGGAAGACAAAGGATGGACAGGCGGTTGAGGTCTACACACTTGCCAACAAAAGTGGATTCAGCGCGAAGGTGATGACTCGAGGCGCGACTCTCGTGTCTCTGATGGTTCCGGACAAGGACGGAAAACTCGCTGACGTTCTGCTGGGCTTTGATGATGTAAGTGGATACGAATCAGAAGACAACCAGTACTTTGGATGCACGACGGGCCGTGTTTGCAACCGAATCGCAAAGGGAAAGTTCTCCCTGGATGGCAAGGACTACACTCTGGCGATCAACAACGAACCCAACCATCTGCATGGCGGTCTGGCAAAGGCTCTCGACAAGGCCATCTGGAAGGCTGCACCCTATTCCAACGATAAGGGTCAGGGCGTGAAGTTTAGCTACACGAGTCCCGACGGGGACGAAGGTTATCCTGGAACTCTGGAAGTGACAGTGTCGTTCTTCGTTCCAGCGGAACAGAACACGATCTCAATCTCTTACACTGCCAGGACCGACAAGGCCACGCCGGTCAACCTGACAAACCATGCGTATTTCAATCTGTCTGGCGAAGGCAGTGCTACGGTTCTTGACCACATGCTGCGGATCAATGCCGACAAGTACACGCCAACCGATGACACACTGATCCCAACCGGTGAGATCGCCAATGTGGAAGGAACAGACCTCGACTTCCGCAAGCGAACAAAAATTGGTGCTCGTATCGAATCCATCGGCAAGACCGCTGCTATCGGGTACGACCACAACTACGTCCTGAACGCCCCGGAACCAGGTGCCAAGATGACTCTGGCCGCTGTCCTGGTTGATCCCGTTTCAAAGCGACGTATGCGAGTGATGACGACGGAACCCGGCGTCCAGTTCTACTCGGGCAACTTCCTGAAGGGACAGAAGGGCAAGGGCGGCAAGACGTATGCACATCGCAGTGCACTGTGCCTGGAGACTCAGCACTATCCGGACTCTGTGAATCACGAGAACTTCCCGACGACCATCCTGAAGCCTGGTCAGACTTTCGAATCGAAGACTTCGTACACCTTCGAGATCGACATGCCAGCCCCAGGCGTCAAGTCAAAGCAGTAACGCAACTTGTCTGACTAAAACAGGAGAGCCCGCGCTGAGATCAGCCCGGGCTCTCTTCATTTCCACGCCTGTCAGATTCAGCAAAGAGTCAATTATTTGCCGTCTTTTGTGATGATTTCAAAGACCGCCTTGCTGTCTTCTGCAGCCGCCACCATCGTGTTCTTTGAGAGAACTTTGCCGTCGAGTCCGATGACGAACGTCCATCGCTTCGCCGTCACATTTCGTGTCAGCACTTCTTCTTTTCCGTCGATGGTTGCCTTTACGGATTTCTCTTCCCGAGTGATTGGCACTCCAAAAGCTTCTGCGACTTTGCCTTCTGTGTCAGCAAGCAGAGTGAAGTTCAGTTCGTGCGCTTTGCGGAACAGCTGATGATTGCGAACGGAGTCACCGCTCACACCAATAACCTCCACACCTTTGTCCTTCAGCTTTGAGAGGTCATCACGAAACGCGCATGCCTGCTTCGTACATCCACCGGTCATGTCGGCCGGATAAAAGTACACAACGACAACCTTCTTTCCGACATGATCCGACGACTTCCATTCTTTGCCGGTCTCATCCAGTGCGGCAAACTCCGGAGCCTTATCTCCGACGTTGACTTCCTTGTTGTCATTGGCCAGCGACGAAGCCGCAGACATCAGCAGGACTCCTGAGAAGATGAGCAGGGAACGAACCATGACAATGCCTCCAGTGAGTGAGTTGAAACAATCACAGCGCGCAACGAAAACGGCTGGTAGTTTTCACCACCAGCCGCCGGAAGATTTCCGAAGAAGTCAGAAGACTACTTCTTCTTTGCAGCCTTCTTTGCAGCCTTCTTTGCAGCTGGCTTAGCGGTTGCAGCCTTCTTCGCGGCCTTCTTTGCAGCTTTCTTTGCCACAGTACGTTCCTCCAAAAAATCGTTGAACTTGAGTGGCAGTCCTGCCGAAGCTTACCGGGCTTAGAAACACACAGGACAACCACAGACCAAAACATCAGATCACCGATGCCCCATGACACCGATGATGCAGATTCCCTTCTTGTCTGATGACCGTCTTGAAGTCCGCTTTTAAAGGCGACGTCCTTCGCCACGTGCATCCAGTACACGAACAACAGAATCTGCTGTTGGTGATCAGAATCGTAGGTGATCGTTTGAATAACGCAAGACTGTTCAAGGTCTTTCCCGTAGTCATCTCAAGATTTTTTTTGAATTTCAATCACAGCTTCTCATGCCTCTCCAGGCTGCTTCAAGAGCCACGTCGCAAGCACCTTCAACAGCATGCTTTCATCACGCGATGATGATCAGAAATGATGCTGCGATGATGACTCATCAATGATGCAGATCATCCTCACTTCGATCTCCTTTTCGTTCGCGAAGATGCTGAATGAAGAGAGACGTTTGAGCCGGAATGAAGATTGTCCGAATGGCAGCGAGAAGGAATCGAGAAGCACAAAAAGCCAGTGTTTTCACTGGCTTTTTTGATGTAATGAATCAGGTCGCGTCCACACTTCGGTGACTCATCAGCATGAGCCATCCAGGTCTTCGAGCACTCGCTTCATGTACTTCAAACTCTCCACTGCGATGTGCTGCGCGCCGGGCTTGTAGTCGAACACTTCGACCGATACCCAGCCTCGATATTGAGTGTCACGAAGAGCCTTCAGGATCGGATGAAAATCCGTTTCGCCCATTCCTGGTCCGAGCAGATTGGAGTCGTTGACATGGAAGTGTCGGCAAAAATTTTTGAAATGATGGATCAGACTGGAGACCGAATCCTGTTCCGCGCCGAGCATTGCTTTGACGTCCTGATGAAGCATGATGAAGGGATGTTTCAACTGCTCGATGATGCCAACAGCTTCCGCGCATGTGTTCATGAAGTTTGTCTCTTTCGGAGTCAGCGGTTCGAGACACAACGTGACCTGCTGATCTGCAAATTCTGCCGAAGCCTGGTCAAACACTTCACAGGCATATTTGGTGGCCTCTTCCGATGTGACTCCGGGGAGCAGATTACGCTGCGCAGGTGAACCGAAAACCATGACCGTGCCTCCCAGCTGCCGGCACATCCGGGCCAGAAACCGGAGATATTCGGCCGTTTTTCTGCGGACCGCGGCATCCGGGGAGGTCAGGTAAAGACCGTTTGTTTTGGCCAGCATCCAGTGAAGCCCAATCACCTGAAGTCCGTGCGACTGAGCGGTCACCTGCATCTTTCGGAAGACCGATTCCGGAAGCGAAATGAGATCTGTTCCGATCGTAAACGGAGCCACCTCAATTCCCGTGTAACCCGCTTCGGCGATCAGGCCGCACTGGGTCTCCCAGTCACAGTTTTCATACAGCTCATGGCAGATCGCGAATTTCATAACCTTCACCTGTTTGGTCTGAGCCTGAAAGTAGTCGGCCACGACGCGAGAATACTCGCACGAATGATCATGCCGACTTTGCAGGTTGTGAGGATGGTCCGGTGACAACATCGCGCCGAAGAAATGACACGACCGCACCAGTCGTAAACCCGCATTGTGTTCAAATGTGGTTCGCTTGCAACACGGTTTGACGACCGGCAACAGTCGACCTAGATCAAACAGGTGGGATCCTGCGTTTCGCTTTTTCGTACGATGGCATCCCTGCACTGATCCTGTCTGGTTGATCAAGAAGGTCGCACCGTGAACCCCACGACTTCCAAAGCTGCTGAAGGCCTCGACGAACTCTTTAACCGAGTCAACATGCTGCTTGGCGAGCCGGCGGCAGACCGTCGCGAAGTCAAGGCGGGCGACACGTTCATTCCTCGTCAGCCCCGAAACATGCGGGAGCTGAATATCCCGCCGGCGATGCTTGAGAAGATCATCATGCGTTTTCTGTTCCAGGTGGGAGCAGAGACCGGACGTCGCATCGCCAGCCAGTTGCGTCTGCCGTTCAAGGTCATTGAACCTCTTTTGAAACAACTGCGTCAGGACAAGCACATCGACCTGACGGGAACAACATCCACGGGTGACTCCGAATTCTGCATCACCGAATCCGGCCGCGATCGCGCACGACGCTACTCCGAAGAGTGTACCTACTTCGGATCAGCTCCCGTTTCGCTCGAAGATTACGTCGCTTCTGTCTCGGCACAGACGATTGCTGGCCAGGTTGTGACGCGTGACGACCTGAAGCGTGCCTTCAAGGGCCTGATCATCAATGACAACATGATGAATCGACTCGGCCCCGCCATCAACTCGGGCCGCGGCATGTTTCTGTTCGGCGAACCAGGGAACGGCAAGACGAGTATTGCTGAACGTGTCACGGAGGCTTTCGGTACGACCGTCTGGATTCCTCGTGCGATCTCCATCGAAGGCGAGATCATGCGAATCTACGACCCGGCGGTGCACGAAGAAGTCGAAGATCCTCAGCAGAATTCCGGGCTGCTGGATTCACTGGATATCGACCGTCGCTGGGTCCAGGTCAAACGCCCCACCGTCATCGCTGGGGGCGAACTGACAATGAACGAACTCGAGATTTCGCTGAACCCAACTTCCAAGATCTGCGAATCACCTCTGCAGGTGAAGAGCAACTGCGGCACGCTGGTCATCGACGACTTTGGTCGACAGAAGATGCCAGTGGACATGCTGCTGAATCGATGGATCGTACCGCTCGAAAAACGCTACGACTTTCTGAACATGCCGAACGGCAAGAAGATCCAGGTTCCGTTTGACCAGCTGATCGTATTCTCAACCAACCTCGAGCCGAAGGACCTGGTGGACGGGGCGTTCCTGCGACGAATTCCGTACAAGATCGAAGTACCAGACCCAAGCGAAGATGAGTTTCGAAATCTGTTCGCCATCATGTGCGACAAACTCGGGTTCACACATGATCCTCGCGCGATCAACTATCTGATCGAAACGCATTACAAAGCCGCGCATCGTCCGTTTCGTTTGTGTCAGCCGCGTGACCTTTTGCTGCAGGTCAAGAACTTCTGCAACTTCCACGCGATTCCACCACGACTCAGCAACGAAGCGTTTGACGCGGCCGTACTGAACTACTTCTCCGTGATGGAATAGGCTCGACCACGAACTGCGGAATACTCACTCACAAGGCGCAGGGGGCAGCTATTGTTCCCTGCCCTTGTAGAGCCCAGTCAGCCATTCAAGAACAGCAGCATCCTCAGCAGCGCCCGTCGAAACTGACACGCTCTCGGCAGCCCATTGCATCAGTGGCAGCACCTGCTTCGGTAGCGCCTCGCGACCGGCGTCGCTCAGTTTCCCCAGGGGAACCTGACGCGACGATGATTCGGCGAGCTTTCGCTCCGTCACCTCTGACAACAGATAACGGATGAACCGCTTTGCCTCTTCAGGGTGCTTTGCCCCCTTGATCAGCGCCACAGTATTGGGGATGCAAATCGTCCGTCGGTCGGGAGTACGGACCGGAAGCATCTCGACGGGTTTCCCGGCATCTATTGCGGCGAACGCATCATCCGTATCTGTCAGCCCGAAGTCACAAGCACCAGCGGCCACAAGATCCTTGACCGCGCCGTTGCCGCGAACTTCCCGAATACCTCGCTGATGGATGGAGTTGTGCCACGCCTTCAGTTCATCGAGCCCCATCGTTTCTGCAAGGACGGAGTAATTCGTCAGAGTCGTGCCAAACAATGGAACGGCGATCGCCACTCGCGAAAGATCGTTCGCGTTGAGGCGTTCGACAATTGCATCTTCAACAGCCGCCATCTTTTCGACATTCACAGCATAGACTCGAAGCCGGCCACCGAATCCGCACCAGCGGTTCTTCGGATCGCGGAATGCGTCCGGGAACCTCTCGAAGAGTTCCGCCGGACACTCGTCCAGAACGCCGGCCTCAGCGAGTCGAATCGTCCCGTGAGCCTGGTTGTTCCAGAAGACGTCGCAGCGTGGCGATGACTTTTCCGTGAGCAGCAGATTGGTCAGGCCGAGACTCTTATTCGCTTCCTCGTCGTAGCGAACGTCAACCTGAATTCCAGTTTCGCGTTCGAAGTCCCGAAGGATCGCATCTGCAAAAACAGAATCATGAGCACAGTAGATCGTGAGCGTCTTTTGCGTTGACGGTGGTCGCATCAACCAGGGACCGAGTACGGCCGTGAGCACGACAAGGATGACGGGAAGCCACGATTTACTTCTCGATGCAGCCATCGACGGATCACTTTCGAACAGGTAAGTCAGTTCTTCAGGAGACAGGGCCAGCTCACCAAAAGAGTGCGACTGGCCTCTGCCCTGTTCCTACAGTCTTATGGCTGCAGAATATGTTTGCCGTTTTCGAATTGTTTGTGGCATGCGTTACAGCTTTCCAGCATTCCCTTCCATGCCGCCTGAGTCGCAGTGAAGTCTTTCGCCTTTGCTGCCGCGTAGAGTTTCGCGCCGCCATCGCGTGATGCCGCTGCGTGCTTCTTCCAGTCCGCCGCACCTTCTTCCGGTGCGCGACCGAAGAGCAGATTGCAGCTTTCCGCCAAAGTCAGCGAATCACCTTTGATCGCCTTCCAGCCTTTGTTGTCAGCAGGCGCGGTTGCCAGGGCCGGCTTGAGTCTCTGATATGCCGGCTGAAAGACATACTCCATAAACTCATGCATGCTGTCTTCGACCGGAACCACATCTTCAGCGATTGCCGGAGCCACGGGCGACGCCTGCGTCTCTGTCGATCTCATGCTGAATCCAAGTACTCCTGCAGCGAGAGCCGCAAGAGTGAAGGTTGCGAGCTTCTTCATAAACAGTCCTTTTGAAACAAAGTGAGTCCCTGCCACATCGTTGAACGGCTCCGTTCATGGAGGGATAATTGACAGGCTGCATCGTGACAGACTCGCCGAATTCTGCACAGTCGAGCAGCGTATGAAAGTGGCCATCGTCATTGACAAAGGCTGACCGGCGAGAAGACCGAAACACTCTTCCATGATCTGCGACTGGCGCTGCACTGACGTGTGCAGCAATAACGTCTGCAGCATAGCACGTCAGTGGATGGAAAGTTCCAGTTCCGAAGTGGCAGTTTGATTGCCCTGCATGTCCCGCAGAGTGATCCGGACGATGTAATCGCCTTCGAGCGCGGGGGCTGTGAGTTCGAAGCTCTGGTAGTAGTCCGTGCGTTCTTCGTCGCACTCGTCCAGGATTTGAGGGAGTCGGATGGTTTCGATGGATTCATCATCTCCCGCCCGGCGAAACTCAATGTCTGCCGCGAACTCCGTGCGGAACGTTCCTTCAGGGGTTAGTTCACTTCGAAAGTTACGAAGACCCGCGTAAAGCAGAATGCGCTGTCCGGGTTCGAAGTCTGCCGTTGGAAACTGAGCAACCCGGCCGAACCCATCAATACGGGAACAGAACATCAGTCGTTGAATTTCCAGAGCGGCCAATGGCTGAAGCCGACGGCCTGCAGTTCGAAGATGATTCAGTGTTTCTGTCACGTCATCACGTCGCGGTGTGATCGGATCAACGTCTCGAAACTGATTCAGGGACAGCATCATTGCCTGCCAGTATTCCTGTTCGTCGACCGGCAACGACTCGATCATTCGGATCGACTCCGCGGTTCGCCCGGCGATCATCTGCAGGAGCCTCAGGTCAGTCTGACGCTTTCGCCATTCTTCGATTCGTTCTGGTTGACCGGATCCGGTGCGAGGCCAGGCCGACAATTCCCGCTCTACCTGCTGAATGGCGGCCTCGATGGGTGTCGCAGGACTCGCATTGTCCGACGAAGCAATCGCCTGTTCAGCCTGAACTGGCTCGGTCATCTCCTGTACTGCGCCGGTTGCCGTTTCAGTCGGGAGTTCAGCCGTGTCCGTTTCGGATGGTGTGGTCTCTCGTTCCTTGAGAATCCCGAATGGGTCAGGAAATCTGCGGAACTGCTTCCTGATTCGATCGGTGCCCGCATCGAGACGCGGAGGATAAAAGCTGCGAAGTCGACCGAGCATGGAGTTATCTTCCACACCAGGTGGCACCGTCTCCGGATTTTCAGACTGGCTCGACTCTTCATCAGCGTGCTCACGAGGAATCGGCTGCATCGCACCGTTGGGAATTGACTCGGCCGTCACGTCAGCCCCTGAACTGGCATCGTTGGCAATCGGCGATCCATTCGGCTTTGAAGCTGGCCAACCCCATTTTGAGCCTGACGCGGCCGGTTGAGCAGGAACTCCGGTTGCATCCCTTCCATTCTCTGACGACGCGTCTGAAGACTTCCATGGCTGACTGCCCTGCACCCAGGGTGAATTGCCTGGAACAGATTGCGTTGTTTGCGATCGTGCTTTAGGAACTGCACTGTCCGCTGTACTTCCATGGACCGGAGGATTCTGCGCGGTCGATGCACCCGAAGTACTTCCGCTCGCCTGACCGTTTGCCTGACCGCTCGCCTGAGACACTGACTCTGAAGGAGTCGCTACTTGTTGCGGCAACGGAACAGGTCGACCTAACCTGGCTTTAGGCTGCAGGAACGCATGGCCGGGTTTTGTTGTCGTCGCCGGAACCGGACTGCCTTCAAAACGTGACTGCAAGGTCCCGTAGTTGGCGGAGACTTCTTCTTTTAGCACGGTCGTCTCAGTTGAATCGCGACGAGTGTCGTTCGGAAATCTCGTCTCATCATTCGAAGTACGAACGAGCTTTGATGAAGCAGCACCCGGCAATTGAACCAGGCCGGATGATCGGCAGCCGGAAATCGACATCACAGCCAGCGCGAACGCAGAGGCAAACAACGGCATGAGCCGCTGCTGCATCCAGTTCCATCTGATTGAATGACGCTCTTCCATGAGCGAACAAACCTGCCGAGAAACAGTGACCATTTCATGAACGAAGCCAACTAATGTACTTGTCGCCAGGCCTCCGGGAACACGGCAGAACGTCTTCTTCGACACGGACAACACGGACGAGAGACCTGCCGGCCGTCTCTTCGCGCAGAAACTGCCGAAGCGTGTGCCAGGATTCTGGGCAACACGGCGAATTCAGGGTAACAGCCGGAAGATCGATGAAAATCGATCTGAAACCACGCGCGGTACTCTGAGACTGCTTTGCCGTGGCAACAAGTGTGTCAAGTTAGCTAGGATTCGGTGCCCACGGATTAAGGGCGGAATCGTGGGGCCGATTGGTTTCCAATGCCTGGATCTTAAGGCTGGGCAAAACAGGTAACTTCCTGAAGAGGTGCAGAATGATTCGACTGACGCTGGCTTTGTCTCTGGCACTGGCACTGTGCATGAGTGCTGCACCTCAATTGATGGCTCAGGAGGCGACTCAGAAAGAAGAGACTCAGAAAGAAGAGACAAAGGCCGCCACGAAGAGCGACAAACCCGAACGCAAGACCCGCGCTGACTGGGCGGAGATTGAAATCAGTGGGACCTATCCCGAGGCGACTCAGTTGCCAGGTCTGTTTGGCGATCTGGTTGAGTCACTTCCCACATGCATGGATCGAATTCAGCAGGCCGCGCGCGACAAGAGTATCAAAGGCGTTGTCCTGCATATTAAAGGTGTCGAAATCGGCTGGGCGCGTCTGAATGAGCTGCAGTCCGCCATCGCCGCAGTGAAGTCCGCCGGCAAACCAATCTGGGCGAGAATGGAGGACGGCGGCAACAAAGACTACCTGCTGGCAGCCGCGTGCGACCGGATCATCATGCCGGAGTCTGGCACCTTGATGCTGACCGGCATCCGAGCAGAAGTCACCTTCTACAAGAACCTCTTCGACATGCTCGACATTCAGGCTGACATGCTTCGAGTAGGAGCGTTCAAGTCAGCCGCTGAACCCTACACACGGACAGAGATGAGTGATGAGTTCCGTGCGGAGATGGAAGCAATTCTCGACGACTACTATGCGACGATGGTGAGTCAGATTGTTGACTCGCGAGAGCTGAAAGACGATGTCGTCAGGAATGTGATTGATCAGGGTCTCATCGCGGCAACTCGCGCGAAGGAACTTGGGCTGATTGACACGGTCGCTTATCAGGATGAGCTGGTTTCCCTGATTGCTGACGGCGACGCTACGCTGGATGTTCGAATCCGTGAAGACTATCGCAAGAAAAAGCACAACACGGAACTCGACATCTTTGCACTGATGGAGATCCTTGGAAGCAACGGCGAACATGCAGGAAGCACTCGACCTCGCATTGCTGTCCTTCGCCTGGAAGGAGCGATTGACTCTGGAAATGATCCGACCAGTTTGTTTTCCGAGTCGACCATCAGCTCTGACAAGATCGTTCCAGTGATTCACAAGCTTGCTGCTGATGCCAACGTGAAGGCAATCGTTTTGCGAGTTGACAGTCCAGGCGGAAGTGCGCTCGCAAGCGATCTGATCTGGCGAGCCCTGGAAACCTGCAAGAAGCCCATCGTTGCCAGCATGAGTGACACGGCAGCGAGTGGTGGTTACTACATTTCCATGGGAGCGGACGTGATCTATGCCGAACCGGGGACTCTGACAGGTTCCATCGGCGTGGTTGGCGGGAAGATCGCCATCGAAGGACTGATGAAGAAGGTTGGCGTCACAACGTCGGTCATCAGTCGAGGTGCCAACAGCGGCGTTATGAGCATGACAACGGGGTTCTCTGATTCAGAACGAGAAGCCATGCAGGAGATGCTCAACCACACCTATGAACAGTTCACACAGAAGGCGGCGACAGGACGAAAGATGGAGCACAAGGCTCTGGAAGCCCTGGCTCGTGGTCGAGTTTACACAGGTCGCCAGGCCAAAGAGATTGGTCTCGTCGATGAGCTGGGGACTCTGGCCGATGCCATCAAACACGCTCGACAGCTGGCCGGTGATCCTGAAGAAAAACTTGAACTCGAAGAACTGCCGCATCCCGTCAGTCCGCTCGAAATGCTCATGGGCGATGCCGAACGCGCGAAGCAGCCGTTTGACGCATTCGTACGATCCCTGCCAGTTTCGGCGCAACAGACACTTCAGCACTGGCCGGTTCTGGACCTGTTTCAGAGAGAACCTGTGCTGATGTTGATGCCGTTTCAAGTGCGGATACAGTAGGCCGGCTTTGACCACATGAGTTCTCATTAAGACCGTAATGAATATCAGCAGGGAGCGATCATGGAGATTCAGGGAAGAGTCATTGTTGTCACCGGAGCAGCTCGGGGCATCGGCGCGGCAATGTGCCGATCGGCCGTGAAAGCCGGCGCGGAGCTTGTTGTTGTTTCAGACCGCAATGTCGACGAAGCCATTCAGCTTGCGGCGGAACTGGGCCCAAGCGCGGTTGCCGTCGGTTGTGATGTTGGACGTGAAGAAGACGTCCAGCATCTGGTCCGTGAGACTCAGCGTCTGTCCGGGCGCATTGACATCTTCTGCTCAAACGCCGGCATCACGTTCAAGGGCGGTCTCGAATCGACGAACGCGGAATGGCAGCGAATGTGGGATGTGAATGTCATGTCTCGACTGTATGCCGCTCGGGCGGTTGTCCCGGGAATGCTTGCCCGAGGCGAAGGGTACCTGGTTCAGACGGCATCGGCGGCGGGGTTGCTGACAGAGATTGGATCAGCCTCGTACTCAGTAACGAAGCATGCTGACGTGGCGCTCGCGGAGTGGTTATCGACCTGTTATGGCCGCAGCGGTATTCGAGTCTCCTGCGTGTGTCCGCTGGGAGTTGAAACGGACATGCTGGACGATTCCGATCCGATCCATCGTTACCTTCATTTGCATTCGATCACCGCCGATCAGGCTGCAGCGGCCATCTTTGAAGGGATCGCCAAAGAAGAGTTTCTGATTCTTCCTCATCCGGAAGTCCTGGAGTTCTATCGGATGAAGGGAGCGGACTACGATCGCTGGATCCGGGGTATGCAGCGACTGCGTCAGAAGCTGACAAAACAGGAACAACGACGGGCGGCGTGACTGGAGTGGCGCTGCAGAACGAAGCCCTCCCCCGAACTTGCTGGCGCTCGTTCGACCCCTCCCAAACGGGGTTTGGGAGGGGAACGTTTTCGGAAGCGGGATGAAGATGATGAATGCAGATGAGCGCGCTCCATGCATTCGGTTAATCACTTCCGGGTTTTGTACGACGGTGCAGGATGGCGGCCGATCTGCATTTCGTCATTTGGGTGTTCCCGAAAGCGGGGCCGTGGATCTGCTGGCGCTGCGAACGGGCAATCGGCTAGTTGGAAATGCCGATGACACCGCCGGCCTGGAAATAACGCTCGCGGGACCACAGATTGAGTTTCGCGGGAACTGTGTCTTTGCACTCACCGGCGCGCCGTTGGCGGCTGAAGTCATTGATCAGGATGGTGTTCGGCGAGCCGTTCCCATGAACCGTCCAATCGCGTTGCGCAGTGGATGTCAACTCATCACCGGCGCGGTTATTCGAGGCTGTCGATCATATCTCACGGTCGCTGGCGGCGTCGAAGTTCCAGCGGTCCTTGGCAGTCGTTCGACACTTTTGAAATCCGCACTGGGTGACACTGCGTCACGGCCATTGGCAGTCGGTGATGTACTTCCCATTAGTAGCCTTCAGTCGACATCAGAATCTAAGCCTTCATCATTCCATGCCGTCAGAGAATCATTGCTGAAATCGCTGGATGTGAACTCCTGTGGATTCCCGAACTGGCACGTTCAGGTAGCGGACTACTCCTTCGGAAACGAGACGCTGCGAATTCTTCCGGGGCCACATTTTTTGCGGCTGACAAGTGATGCCGCTCAGGTTCTGCAGAGCGAGTTGTTTGAAGTGCGATCGGATTCGGATCGCATGGGCTGTCGGCTCAAAGGGCCTGTCCTTCAGCAGAATTCTTCCGACGGGATCCCTTCCGAAGCAGTGCTTCCTGGAACTCTGCAGCTTCCGGCAGATGGTCAAATACTAATGTTGATGGCCGATTGTGCTCCCACCGGAGGCTACCCACAGATTGCTCACGTGATTCGAGCCGACTGGTCGAAGATGGCTCAGCTGCGACCCGGAGATCGATTACGGTTCAGGATCACGACACGTGAGGAGGCTCGCACTGCGGCAGCACGCATCGAGCAGGACCTGAATCGAGCCGTGGTCATGGCTGGGCTGAACGTCGGACCGGCGTGAGGTTGATGTGCGTATGCAGGTTGATGTGAGTATGCCATCCATCCATTTTCCACAACCCAGTTTTGAAGATGAAATCTCTGCCAGCGGCTTTGAGACCGAGCAAACGCGTCGGCCTGCCATAAAGCTCGCTCGACTCATTGAAGAACTGGAGATCCTGAGCGGACTTGGAGCGCTTCCCGGCGATGTTGTGCTGACGAGCGTTGTGCCACCAGCGGGAGAATTGCCGGCGGTGTTCGACGGCATTCAGTTCATGAACATCGAAGCAGCATCCGAAACGATCAATAGGCAGAAGAGGCTGTGGCGATTTGAACCATGGGGATGGAGTCCCTCCGCGTTGAAGATTGCCACGACGCTGGGGCTCGAATGTGAAACAGCCAGCCTCGACTCAGTTCGCATTGTCAACAGTCGACAGTTCTCCTCGCAGTTTGACATTGCGATCGATCTGGAGACAGAAGAGAGAACCACGCCGTTTGGGACACTCTGCCGGACAGTCCCGGAGGTGATCGAATCGCTCGAACGGTACTCACTGCAGAACGACGGGAGATGGGTGATCAAAGCAAACATCAGTCATGCGGCCCGAAATCGAGTTCTGGGTTCGGGTCAGCTGCGCGAGTCGCAGCTTCAGTGGCTTGAATCGCAGCTTGCTCAGGCTCCTGTCTATGTCGAACCATGGGTGGAACGCATCGCCGAATGTGGTCTGCAGTTTGATGTCGGCAAACGAGGCGCCAGTTCGTTTCTTGGTGCCGCGGAGATGATTACCGATTTGCAGGGGCAGTATCACGGAAGCATACTGCGACCTTGTGAGACTGAAGCTGCCAATGCCCCATCAACGACAGTCGGTCATTGGTGGAAACCTTCGATTGACCACGGCCAGACGATCGTTGAAGCGGCATCCGACCTTGGGTTTCGTGGCCCGCTGGGCATTGACTGCATGGTGTTTCGTGAAGCAGGGCGGCTCAGGCTTCGGCTGGCTCATGACATCAATGGTCGCAGGACGATGGGACGCCTTGCGTTGAGCCTTCGAAGGCATGTTCCCCGGGGGCACTGGGCCTGCTGGTGCTTTGCGTCGGCAAAATCCGAACAATCGATATCAGAAGCACTTCGCGAATCTTCGACGGCAGGCGTACAGATTATGCCGACCAGTCCCGCGCAGCTTTGTGGACGGGCAACAACCTTGCGGACCTGTCTTGCGATTTCTGCCGATTGGAAGCTGCTAAATCAGGTCGCACAAAAGATCCTGAGCCATGATATCCGAGGACCATTTGACAGAGACACATCAGGAACGCATGAGCCGTGATTTGTCGTCGCAGCAGCCAGCCAGCATTGGCAGGGAAGGCTGTCCGCGCCGAATTCTGAACCTGAACCTGACCGTGTGACATCTCGAGTGATACTCCGGTGTATTGATCGCGAAAGTTCCCCTCCATGACGACTGTTCAACAACCTATCGAGACTTTGCGACCCTGGTCACCTGAGTGGTATGCAGTTCAGGCCGGGGCACTTGGTGAATCCGCGTGCCGTGCGCTGGGATTCTACGTGATCCCTTCCGATATGCGGCTTTCCGTGGTCATCCCTGTGTACAACGAAGAAAAGACACTGCGTGTTCTTGTCGATCGAGTGCGCGAGGTGCCGATTCGCAAAGAGCTGATTCTGATCGACGACTGCAGCAAAGACCGAACTCGCGACGTCCTGAAGGCTCTGGAAGAAGAAGGACGCAATGATGACTTTAATCGGGTTCGAATCTTCTTTCACGACGTGAACCAGGGAAAAGGCGCGGCTTTGCGAACCGGGTTCTCCAAAGTGGAAGGCGACATCGTAATCATTCAGGATGCCGACCTTGAATATGATCCCACCGAGTATCCTCGGTTGCTGAAACCGATCATCGAGAACAAAGCTGACGTTGTGTTTGGCAGCCGATTTCTGGGCGACCAGGCTCACCGAGTTCTCTATTTCTGGCATTACCTCGGCAACCGTTTTCTGACGACTCTGTCAAACTGCTTCACCAACCTGAATCTGACCGACATGGAAACGTGCTACAAGGTCTTCAGGCGAAATGTGATAGACGACCTGACACCAAGGCTCGTGCAGAATCGATTCGGGTTTGAACCGGAGATTACCGCCAAGGTGGCTCGCCGACGTTATCGCGTCTACGAGACATCGGTCAGTTATTCAGGCCGAACCTATGCGGAAGGCAAAAAGATCGGCTGGCGCGATGGCTTCAAGGCGCTTTGGTGCATCGTGCGTTACGGCCTGAAAGACTAGACCGCAGTCCCCGTCCCGGACAATGTGACCGATGGTTGAACAGCAATCGGGAAGTACCTGGTTCATGCCTTTGCGATCCGGTTGCAGCGTTGTTTGGGGTCGGGCTTCCTGATAGTGTCTTCATTGGCAGCAAGTTCGTTTGGCGAGCCTGAACACATGACTGCCAGTTCAACGACGCCCATTGCCACCAATCATCGAGTCACGCTGTGAGCCCTGGAAAGTCACTCGCAAAGACCCAGCGGAGTTTTCTGCGAAGATGGTCTCGCTGGATTTTCGCGGCTTCGTTACTGACAGCCGGGATCCTTGGAGTGCCCTGGTGGAATGAACGCCCGTTGAGAGAAGCAGAACGGCTGCTCGCCGCGGATGACGCCAAAGCCTGCCTGAAGGTCGTTGATGCTTTTCTGAAAACAGATCCGAAGAACAGCCGCGCGATTGCTTTGAAAGCACGTGCGTGTCTCAGTTTGGGCGATGCGAACGGAGCCATTCGGCTGATTGATCAGGTCGGTGCAGCGACACCTGAAGAAATGCACGCCTATGCGAAGGCCTGTTTGATTCTGGAACGGTGGACAACGGCACTCGGAATTCTCGAACATCTTGTTTCACTCGCGCCGAACGATCCGGACCTTTTGCATGAACTTAGTGCCTGCGCCGCAAAGCTTGGACGATACGAACGCGCGGTGGAAACAGCCACGAGTTTCTCAATGACACCTGGCAACCAGTCTCGCGGCTACGCGCTGATTGGGATGCTGGAACGCGATCGAGGCAACAATCAAAAGTGCTGCGATGCATGGAAGAAAGTGCTTGAAAGTCAGCCGGAAGCCGCTCAATTGCAGATTGATCCCCACGAATTCTTCCTGGAATACGGCAAAGCCCTGCTACTGACCGGGAACTCTCGGGAAGCAGAGAAGATGCTGGAACGCAGCGTCGCCAAGTCTGAGACCGCAGATGGCCTTGCTTACCTGGGCAAAGCGAAGATGCAGCTTGGGAAACCGACAGAGGCTGAATCAAACTGGAACTCTGGCGTACAGAAGGACTCCGAGTCGCGCATCGCTCGCGAAGGGCTTGCGGAGCTGGCAATGCAGCAGGGACAGTTTTCAAAAGCGCTGGAGTGGCTGAAACCATTACAGACGCAGCCGGACCTCAAGAGTTCGACGGCGTTTCTGCTGCAGCGAACCTATACGCTGCTGAAAGATTCTGAGAACGCCGCCAAGTGGAAACAGGAAGTTGCACGGATTCGCAAACAGGAAGAACTGCGAGTCAACATGGAGCAGGTGATTGTGAACAGTCCTGATTCCCTGTGGGCTCAGGTCTTCCAGTCGTATATGCTGGCCGAACAGGGAAACTTCAGCCAGGCATCCATGGTGCTTGCGCCTTTTGTGAAGGACGATGCTCCGGAATTTCTGCAGCTGTTGTGGAAGTCGCTTCAGGATGGTTCACCGCTGCCGCCGTTGGAAAAAGTTCCAATGGAACTATTTTGAGTCGTCCCCAGTCAGGTATCAACGTGAGTCCCTCAAACACGACATGGCGAATCGCTGCAGCAATGATCGTGTTCTGCGCAGTGGGATGGATCGCGTATCGTTCGGGCCGTGACACTGAGGTTTCGTACCAGCACAGTGGTGGTCTTCGCGATGCGCCGATGACTCACCGGGTCGCGCCGGAAGACTGGGCCGAACTGGTGACAAAAGGCGGTCCGGGCAATCCGCCATGGGTTCTGCTTCCGCCGGATTATGAAGGGGAAAGTTTTGACTCCGGCGTGAAGGCGGAGAATCGCGGATTCGTTGGCCCGGAGACTTGTGCTGAATGTCATAGGGACAAGTTCGAGACATTCAAGGAGACGACGCATGCACTGACGTCGAGGTTGCCGAGTGACACGAGCATCCTGGGAGATTTCACGAGTCCCGTGAACGTCTTACAAACCGCAAGTCCGTCCGTCTTTTTCGAGATGGAACGGGCGAATGGTGTGTATTCTCAGAAAGCCACGATTCGAGATGAATCGCTGCGCA
>JAEUII010000012.1 GCA_016795145.1 Planctomycetaceae bacterium | reverse complement strand
TTGATGTGACAAATCACCAGGCCGCAAAGTGCCGATTGGCAAGCGGCATCTACCGGAGTCCGCTACGGTACCATACACGACGTGCGGTCTCACATGACTCGCAACTCGACAAAGTGTTGGGTAGATTACTGGTCCCACGTTCCGTGTTTTGCTCACCTTTATGCTCGTTTGGGAGCCCTCGACAATGATTCCTCGTTCGTGCCGGACAGCGGCAATGATGCTGTCAGTTTCTGTTTTGCCTTTCAGCAGTCTTCAGGCGGAAGAAATCAAAGAGACCTTTATCGGCGAAGGCGTGACTGCTCGCGTCGGCGGATACCGGCCTGTTCGCGCCGAGATGGACAAAGACGCTTCGATCGTGACCAAAGCACCTGAGGGCCTGAAGGCGCCGAAATATGGGCAGATCGAAATGAACGGGAAGACATGGGCGTTCATCGCGGATGAACCCGAAGAAGGCGACGCTACCCTTTACGTCGATGCTGACGGTGACGGCGATCTGACAAATGATCCGCCAGTGAAGTGGGAAGCAAAGGCTGTTGGCGAATTGAAGCAATACTTCGGAAGTGCCAAAGTGAAACTCGACGCTGAACATACCGGCGCCATTTCCATGTACCGCTTTGACCCCAAGGATCCAAACCGGGCAGTCCTGAAGAACACACTGCTGTTCTACGGTGACTTCGGTTTCGAGTACTCATTCGAGCTCGACGGCAAGAAGATGTCGACGTTCGTTTCCGGAACTGTTGGGGAGAAGTCGCGGCTGCCAATGGATCGCGACGGAAACGATCGTGTCAGTCCACGGCTGGAGATGGCCACTGTTGGCAAGCCGTTCAATTTCACGGGCACCACTTATGTCTTCAATGTCAACGAAGGCAAGCTCACCCTGGAGAAGGCTGCTGAACAGATTGAAATGGCACCTCTGCCACCAAATCTCGCGGTCGGTCAGAAGGCTCTGACGTTTACTGCGAAGACCATGGACGGCGCGGAAATCACATTTCCCAGCTCGTTCAAGGGCAAGATCGTCATGCTCGACTTCTGGGCGACCTGGTGCGGTCCCTGCATCGGCGAAATCCCTCACATGAAGGAAGCTTACGCGGCCTGGCACGATAAGGGCTTTGAAATTCTGGGCGTCAGCTTCGACCAGGCCAACATGGAGGAAAAGGTCACAGAATTCATGAAGGAAAAGGAGATCACCTGGCCGCAGATTTACGAAGGCAAGATGTGGGAAACCACACTCGGCATTCAACACGATGTGAGCGGGATCCCATTCGTGCTTCTTGTGGATGGAGACACCGGTAAGATTCTTGCTGATGCTCGAGGCCTTCGTGGCGCCGGCCTGAAGGACCTGATTGGCAAGGAACTGGAAAAGAAGAACGGCAAGAAGGAATAAGCCGGCTTGCGATTTCGCAGCCCTTTCAGCAGGGCGACATGCGGCAGACGCACTCAGCCGAATTGATGTTTCACTAAGGCCATGCAGCGATCTTCGTTGCGTGGCCTTTTTTTGTTAACCGTAGATCTGAGGTGAACGTTGCCGTTTCGACAAGCCCAGCTTTTACTGCACGTAGAGAAATGCGTTGCTGTTCAAGAGCACTCGGCAAAATGCCGCCAACCCATGTTGCTCCACGAACGCTTTGGCTGCGGCTGCTTCTTCGTCTCCAGGGCTTTGGCACCACGCTAATTCAAAGGCCGCTGAAATCTGATTTTCGACTGACTGGTTCTCGCTCAGGAGTCGCTGTGCAAACAGATCCGACATTCGAAACGTGAGTTCGTTATTCAGAAGCGAAAGAGCCTGCAGCGGTGTCGTCGTTGCAGCGCGAGTCGGTGATGTCGCAGACGGGTCGGGGCAGTCAAATGTGTCCAACAGCGGATTGCGGCCACCTCGTGGAGCAAACCGGTAGATCGTGCGGCGTGTGAATGTGTCATCTTCAGTGATGGGCTCGTAGAAGTTGCTTCCCTTGTACTTGAAGTGGCGAACATCGCGATAACCGCGTCCGCCAATCTCCGGGCTGAGCCTGTTTGTAATGACGAGCATCGCGTCTCGAATCGATTCTGCTTCCAGGCGTTGCGGTGTGTGTCGCCAGTGCAGCCGATTATCAGCATCCACCTTCTTCGCCGCTTCGTTGAGATCAGACGCCTGACGGTACGCGGCCGACGTAACAATCAGTCGATGCAATGACTTCAGGTGATAGCCCTGTTCGCGGAATCTGGAAGCAAGCCATTCCAGCAGTTCAGGATGACTCGGCTGGCCTCCATTGAACCCAAAGTCATTCGGGGTTGTCACCAACCCCTGACCAAAGTGGTACTGCCAGATACGGTTTACAATCACGCGATGAAAGAGTCCGTTGTCAGCATGAGTAATCCAGGCAGCGAGTTTCGTACGTCGCTCTGAATCTGTTGAGCCAGATGACAACCCAAAGTTCGGATCGACGCCCGCGATCGCTCTTAATCCGTACGGTGAAACTTCTTCGCCCTGCAGCGACACATCGCCTCGTTTCAACAGTCTGGTGCCGCCAGGAGTTGCATTCGAGACGCACGTATACATCGTGACATTCCTCGAAGCCTGAATGGCATTGATATCTGAGCTGCATGCTTCGATCTCTGCGGAACACTGTTCCAGCTGCTTCTTCTGCTCCAGTGTTGCAGCTTCGACAAGCAAGCTCTCCGGGACTGACAAACTGCCTGCGGCAAAAGCAGAAGCGGCCACTTCATCGGCAGTCAGTGCCCGATCATACAAACACGCGCGTTCGATCTTTGCGTTGAGAAAACGGTTTCCTCCGGGAGGCGAATGGCGAAGGCCAAAAATGATCTGAGCCTTGCCTGCCTCGTATTTTTGCAGATCGCCGGGACGGTACGGCATTCCGTACGGCTGGCCCTCACGATAGCCTCGAATTGTGCCATCGGCCGAATAGACGATCGCGAAATGAACGAAGCGCTCCGTGGCTTCGGTTTCGTCCGTTCCCTGAAACGGAGCTGTGCGAACGAACCCATTGCTTCCCGCCATCCAACGCTTTGGTTCACGCTCGGCAAAGACAATCGAGTCGAACGCTCCGCCATCCATCGTCTGAAGGCTGAATGCTCCGCCACCGCCCTGTTCAAGCGTGCCAAGCTGAACCCATACTTCCAGCGTTTTTTCCGTGACGTTCTTCTCGAGGGGAGTTGTTTCGACCCAGGCATCTGTGCCGCCGACGACGAGACAGCCGTTCTCGATGCGAGCCTGTCCTTTCAGTGTTCCATGGAGGTTTCCCACACTGTCCTTGAGATCCGATTCGAACTCCCACGCTGCAAACGGGGACGGGACCATCGAAATGTTTGCCGGGATCTTTCCCAATGCGTGTCGCTCTTCAAGGATGCGTTGGCGAATCGGATCGAGGATCGCTGCCCTTTCCGCGGTTGCTCGATCAAGAGCCGTCTGCCGTTCGACAAGTCGCTGCTCTGCTTCGGCAGTCAATTGTACTTTCAGGGTACGCTGTCCATGAGTGACTCCGGAGAGTGCCGCGGCAAGCTGATAGTATTCCTTTTGGCTGATGGGATCGAACTTGTGTTCGTGGCAGCGGCCACAGTTTGCCGTCAGGCCGAGAAACGACTGGGAGACGACTCCAACAAGCTGTTCCATTTCATCCTGAGCCATCGACATTCGCATCTTATCACTCGATGGCAGTGTCGTGTTGTGAGCACACGCCACAAGGAAGCCAGCTGCTGCCGACGAATGAGGATCATTCGGAGACATGACATCACCCGCCAGCTGCAGTCGCACAAACTGATCGTACGGCATGTCCTGATTCAGCGCGTCGATCACCCAGTTTCGGTAGTGCCACGATTCGTCTCGCGGTTCGTCGTACTCGAAGCCATTGCTTTCCCCGAAACCGACGACATCCAGCCAGTGGCGAGCCCATCGTTCACCGTAGTGGGGCGAGCTCAGCATTCGGTCCACCACCTTCTCCCATGCATCAGGCGAAGTGTCGTTAACGAAGGCGTCGACTTCCTGCGGAGTTGGTGGCAGGCCCAGAAGATCAAACGAGACTCGGCGAATCAAGGTGCGGCGATCGGCTTCCCTTGAAGGTTGCAGGCCTTTTGCGGTGAGTTTCTGAAGCAGGAACGCATCAATTTCGTTTCGACACCATTCGGATCGTTCGGGAACGGGAACAGGTTTCAATGGCTGAAGTGACCACCAATCCAGTCCCGCCTGCGATTCTGTCGTGAAACGGTGTGGGTCAATCGGATCTGAACCCCATTTGGCACCCGCCTGAATCCAGGCCTTCAGGAGCAGCTTCTCCGAATCTGGCAGCGGCTTTTTGGGCGGCATGGAGTTGGATTCAACGTGCTGCCACAGAAGGCTCTCTTCTGGCTTCCCGGGAACAATGACGACACCCGTCTCCCCACCCTTGAAGGATGTGGCACTCGTTCGAAGGTCCAGAGCTCCCTTCGTATCGCCTTCACCGTGGCACGACAGGCAGCGATGTGCCAAAAGTGGGGCCACTTGTCGATCAAAATCCGGAGCATTCTCTTGCGCGAGCACCACGAAGCTGTCAAAACGAATGGCGGCTATCAGTGCGAGACAGGTCACAAAGAAGCTTCGAATTCTCGGGAATCTGAATGGCTGTTTCATACGGGCGTGCGATCCAGAAAGATCGATCAGGAGGGAC
>JAEUII010000456.1 GCA_016795145.1 Planctomycetaceae bacterium | reverse complement strand
CTCCCAAGCGGTGTTTGACACCAAGGGGTTGTTGATCGACCTGCATGGCCGTCCAGTTCCGGATGCATGCCGGATCGGGACACCTTAAAACCATCGCCGATGGGGAGCAACAATTACTGCTGGTTCGCCACATACTAGGGGATGTTGTTGAAGCTCGAAGGCACACGATAAAGACCGCCAGGAATGCGAAAACGCCACCGACAAAATCGGTGGCGTTTTCTTTTTGATGATCAGCGATCATGCATCAACAGCGTGTGCTGTTGAACGAGCCATGAACCTGAACTGCGTTACTTCGAGCAGCAGCTTCCTGTTGGGCAGCACGTGCCGGTTTCGCAGCAGGCTCCGGTGCAGGCACAGTCACCACCGACGTCACACGCACATCCGGCGTCAGCGCATTCACATGCGTCACAGACGCAGATGTCGCAGCAGGCACAGGGTGATGCAGGCTTTGAAGCCGATGAGAATGCTCCGAATGCAAAAGGAGCAGCGAGGCAAAGAACGGCCATAGAAACAGCGAACTTCTTCATGAGAATTCTCCAGTACGAAATGAAATGAATCACAGAATGAAAGATTCAGAACCATTTCGAACTGGCTAATTCCTCCACACGCACAGCAATGCCTGCGTGCGATTCTTTGGCCCATCATGAGTAGGGACCGGACTTAGTCGACGATCCGGCGATTCACTTTCCTCGACCAGCGACAGGAACTGCGCTGGAATCGCGGGTGCTCCAAAGAGTCCGAGCTGTGATTTGGAGGCGGGCGTGATGGCTGCAGTCAGTCGAGCTTCAGGCTGACAACATTCACAAGCGGAGGCAGTCAGATCGCAGCAGGATTTTTTCTTCGTCGGAGTCTGCGAAGACCTCGAGCAGCAATCGCGGCTCTGGCTTTTGTCGCCACGTCCCTGACAACAGCTTTCCTGTGAACCGGCTCCCTTACCTTCTGAAAGTGCTGCTCTCACGCAACAACAGGGAGACAGCACGAACACTGGCACAATGATCACAGCGAGCGACAGAATCAGTCGCCCGATCAGTGCCCCAGTTTTGTGCCAGCCAGCATACATGGAAGTGCGCCGTTGCTCGTTGTGCTTTATTCGAACCGAACTTCATCGAGTGTTCGGTTCAGGTATTTGATGCTACGATTCGACTCCAGGTGCATCAAGTTGAAATCCGACAGCGATCAAATATCGACCACGGTTTCACCCATCGTCGGATGGACGACTTTACAGAATACACTTCTCATTTAGCCTGATTTCTCCAGTATGAAGCATCCGTGGACACTTCGTTCCCGACATCTGCAGGGCGGTCGACTGCCGCTACTGATGGGAATTCTGAACCTGACGCCGGACAGTTTTTCGGACGGCGGCCTCTTCAACACGACTGACCTGGCAATTGCTCAGGCTGTGAAGCTGCAGTCCGATGGTGCGGATATCCTGGATATCGGTGGCGAGTCGACTCGTCCCGGCGCGGCGCCGGTGTCGCTTGACGAGGAGCTGAGCCGCACGATCCCGGTAATCAAAGCGCTCGCCGAGACGATCACGATACCAATCAGCATCGATACGACCAAAGCCGAAGTGGCTCGGCAGGCGCTCGAAGCTGGTGCGGACATCGTCAATGATATCTCCGGCCTCACCTTTGATCGCGACATGATCAGTGTGTGTCGAGACTATGATGCGGGAATCTGTCTGATGCATATTCAGGGGACTCCGCAGACCATGCAGCAGTCGCCAACCTATGGTGATGTGGTTGCCGAAGTCACGGAGTTTCTGCAGCAGCAGGTTGATCGGTGTTTGATGGCCGGGATTGCCCCGGAGCGAATCTGTGTCGATCCCGGAATTGGATTCGGCAAAACAGCGGAACACAATCTCAGCCTTTTGAAGTCCGTTCACCGGCTTCAAAGTTCGCTCCAGCGTCCTGTGCTGATCGGACATTCTCGCAAACGATTCCTCGCAAAGATCCTGGGACGCCCGGTTGAAGAACGAGAAGCTGGCACTGTGGGAGTCTCAATTGCCCTGGCCGAACAGGGAACCGACGTTTTGCGAATTCATGATGTGCGAACTGTGAAGGATGCGCTGGTCGCGTGGGACACCGTGCGAATCTGCGGAGTCCGCTGATCGCGACGGTGCCCCGGCATAGAAGACAGCAAGCGAACGTACTGCGGCAGAAACCTTGAAGCGTGATGATATGGCAGACTCATTTTGGACGAGACACAACACAGTTCGAGTCATCCTGGGATCACGTTCACCTCGACGGCAGGAACTGATGCGTTCGGTGGTGCCTTCAGAGTTGTTGACGGTGATGCCGCCGTCCAGTCCCGATGAACCGGGATTTGAAGGACTCTACAGTGACGCAGAGATTACCGAGCGATTGCTTGAGATCGTCCGAATGAAGCACGTTCTGGTACATCGGCAGGCGGTACTGCAGAATGTTCTGTCGCCAGATCACTCGCCGCCAATCATCGTCGCCGCGGATACGACTGTGATCGCCGGGGAACAGGACGGAGAGCGAATTGTGCTGGGGCAACCGAGAGAACCCGATTGGCAGAACGATGTCGCTCAATGGATGTCACGATGG
>JAEUII010000424.1 GCA_016795145.1 Planctomycetaceae bacterium | reverse complement strand
CTGGGTGATAACTGGCCGACGAGTTTTCGCAATCATCTGTTTACTCACAACCTGCACGGACACCAGATCAATCATCAGATCAATGTCCGCGATCAGGGTGGATTCAATTCGCAGCATGCCGGACAGGACATGCTGTTCTGTGCCGATCGACAGTACATCGGTGTGGACCTGCAGTATGGACCTGACGGCGCTGTTTACATCAGTGACTGGTACGATCCTCGACACTGTCATAACCCGGACACGGAACAGTGGGACCGAGGCAATGGTCGCATGTATCGAATGAAGTACGATGCGACCTGGAAGCCCGTGCATGTCGACTACACAGCGGCCACCGATGATGCTCTTGCGGATGCTCAGCTGCATGCCAACGACTGGCACGTTCGAACAGCGCGGCGAGTTTTGGGAGAACGAGCGGCCAGCCGCGCGATTGCGGAATCGGCGGTTGCGAAGCTGCGAGATCTCGCTCTGAAGCATGCGGATCCCGCGCGGCGCGTTCGAGGACTCTGGGCGCTGCATGCGAGTGGGCAGTTGAAGGATTCGGTACTCAAGCCTGCGATGGCCGATCAGAACGAATTCGTTCGAGCATGGGTGATTCAGCTGGGGATCGAAGATCAGTCGGCGGTCGTGTTGAGCAGTCTTGTGAACTTTGCACGCAACGATGGATCTTTGCTCGTCTGTCGATACCTCGCGTCGGCCGTTCAGCGAGTTCCTTCGAAGACCGCCTGGGAAATTGCGGAGTCACTCGCGCGCCGCACGGATCTGGAATCCGATCGTGATCTTCCGTCGCTGCTCTGGCTCGGACTTGCTCCGCTGGTTGTAGAAGACACCAATCGCGCGATCACGCTGGCGAAGGTGACTCCTTCTGCAGCGATTCGTGACAACATTCTGTGGTACGCGGCGAAAACGTCCGAGGAGGCTCGGCAGACGATTGCTCAGGAGATTCAGGGGAGCAGCGCGGAGACACAGCTTCATCTGCTGCGATTGCTGGAGCTTGCGGTTCGAGGACGACGCGGCCTTGCCGTTCCTTCGGCCTGGTCTGAAATGGCCGTGTCGCTGTATGACTCTGAAGATTCCGGCATTCGATCCACCGCGGAATCCATCGGAGCAGCGTTCGGTGACACAGCGTTGTATGCTCGCATGCGAACACGACTTCAGGATCCAAACACGAAGATCCCTGCAAAGCGTCAGGCGATTCAGGTCCTTTCGGCCGATGCCGCATTGGAGAATTTGTCGGTCCTTATGGCTCAGCTCGACACGCCTCAGTTGGTCGGCGACATCATTCCTCAGCTAGGACGTTATGACGATGCTGCTGTGCCGCAGACGCTGTTGAAGAGGCTCGTTGCACTGCCGGAAGCAGAGAAGGCGAGGGCTCTGGAAGTGTTGTGCAGTCGAGTCGCCTGGGCCAACATGACTCTGGATCAGATCGCGAGCGGAGCACTTCCCAAGAACCAGCTCACCGCATTCTATGCGCGCCAGATGGCGAGTCTTGGCGACGCGGCTTTGAAAGAACGCTTGCAGAAGGAATGGGGCACGCTGGGACAAAGCACCGAAGAAGTTCGCAAGGAAATCCTGCAGCTGGCCGGAGCTTACAAGGCAGCACCGTTGTGGGCGTACGATGGAAACAACGGAGCCGCTCACTTCAAGAAGCTGTGTGCTCAGTGCCATCTTCCGAATCAGCAAAACGAAGCCATTGCTCCGAAGCTTGCTGGCACGGGTGCAAAGGGTGTTGAGTATGTTGTGGAGAACGTTCTGAATCCCAACGCCGTGATCGGTCGTGACTATCAGGCTCGCATCATCGTCACGACACAGGGGCGAGTCATCACGGGGCTGGTGGAGAAGGAGTCAGATACGTCGCTGACGATTCGGACTTTGAACAGTACCGAGACCGTGGCAAAGGATGAGATCGAAGAGACAAGTGTCTCCACGAATTCGTTCATGCCGGAAGGTCTTCTGAAGACTCTGAACGATCGGGAGAAGATTGAGCTGCTGAAGTACCTGATGGCACAGTAGGCAACGGAAGCAACCGGCTGAGCAAGTCTGGTTCACAGAAACCCGCCACCACTACAGCAATCCACTGTTAATTGTGGCAACAGCCTGCGGACCTACGAACAGGATCGTCCAAATCTGAACACTGGAAACTGAAACCTGAACACCCATGCCTGTCTTTGACTACCGCTTTCGAGTCTCAGCACCGGTGGAGATTGTTTCACGGTTTCATTTTCAGACGGGCATCCTGAAGGCACTCACGCCGCCGCTGATGATCATGCACGTTCATCGATTTGATCCGCTGGCGAATGGATCGATCGGTGAATTCACAATGTGGATGGGACCGCTCCCCGTGAGATGGACTGCGGAACATTCGAATGTGAGCCCCACAGGCTTCACGGATACTCAGACGGCCGGCCCGATGAAATTCTGGCAGCATACTCATCGGTTCAACGTCCTCAGCCCGACCGAAACAGAAGTCCACGAACATATCGAGTACGAACACCATCGTGGCCTGCGCGGACTGTGGTCCAGGCTGCTTTTTCCCCGGCCGGCACTCATCGCCCTCTTCACGTGGCGAGCCTTCGTGACTCGCCGAGCCGCACGTCGCCTGATGCAGGGCCACTGATCGTCGAGGCAGCTGGCTGTCCGAAGGGACGAATTTGACGCCTCGGAATACTTCTCAGCAGACGCCATTCGCATCGCTTCCGAAGCGTGACTGATTTCATCACAATGGCGATGTTACTTCTCCGTCTTCCACCACTCTTCAGGATTCCACGTTATGTCGAATCAGAAATCGTCCGCCAGTCGTCGCGGGTTTTTGAAAAGTGCAGCCGCCATCGGCGCTGCTGCAATCTGGGCGCCGTCAGCAAGCCGAGCCTTCGGATACATGTCGCCCAACGATCGCCCGGTCTTCGCAACCATCGGACTGCGTAATCAGGGATGGACGATTACCAGCAAGTCGTTCAAGTTTGCGGACTTCGCAGCTCTGGCCGACGTCGACTCAAACGTTCTGGGTGTGAACATCGAAAGGACCGAGAAGGCTCAGAAGAAGAAGCCAGACGGTTATGCAGACTATCGCAAGGTGTTGGACCGCAAAGACATCGATGCGGTGATGATTGCGACTCCTGATCACTGGCATACAAAGATTGCGGTCGAAGCGATGCTGGCGGGTAAGGATGTCTACTGCGAAAAACCTCTGACGCTGACGATTGATGAAGGCAAGCTGATCGAGAAGATTGTGAAGCAAACCGGGCGAGTGTTCCAGGTTGGCACGATGCAGCGAAGTGAGTTCGAGAATCGCTTCCTCACGGCCGTCGCTCTGGTCAAACATGGTCGCATCGGAACGGTCAAGCGAGTCACCTGCGGCATCGATTCCATGGAAGCGTCGCCCGTCATTCCGGTGGCACCTGTACCGGAAGGCCTGGACTGGGACGTCTGGCTTGGTCCTGCTCCTAAGGTCGACTACCGCGCGCTGCCGCAGCTGCGCGAAGGTTACGGTGGTGGCGTACCGTTGTTCAGCAACTGTCATTATTCGTTCCGCAACTGGCATGAATACTCGGGCGGCAAGCTGACTGACTGGGGTGCTCACCACGTTGACGTTGCATGCTGGGCTCTGGGAGCAACGGAAACCGGTCCAAGCAAAGTGACGCCTCTGCAGTTCAAGCTGCCGGTCGAGTACAAGGACGGTCATCCGACTGTTCAGGACCAGTACAACGCTGCAACGTCGTTCCGCATCAAAGTCGACATGCCGAATGATGTCGAGATGATCATTACGAGCGAAGGCGACAACGGAATTCTGTTCGAAGGTACGGAAGGCCGCTTCTTCGTCAATCGAGGAAAGATTACTGGCAAGCCGGTGGAAGATCTGAAGAGCAAGCCGCTTCCGGAGAATGCCATCACCGATATCTACGGTGGTCCGATTCCGGAAAATCACACTCAGAACTTCACCGAAGCGATGAAGAGCCGGAAGCAGCCGATCTCCGATGTCTGGTCGCACAACCGCATGCTGGAAATCTGTCATCTCAGCAACATCGCCATGCGTCTGAATCGCCCGATCAACTGGGATCCGGCAAAGCGAGAAATCGTCGGCGATGCTCAGGCCAGCGCATTCCTGTCACGCGAAAGCCGCAAAGGTTACGAGATCAACATGTAACCGTTTGCCCAGTGTCGAGCGATTGTCCTCAATCGCTTGCAGGTCTTGTGATTCGAAAACGAAAACGGCTGAGGACAGCCGTTCGACACACGAGGCTTTTCTGACGCTGTTCGTCATGGGGCCAGGAGAAATCCTGGCCCTTTTTTTGCGCCACAGTCGGTGCTGATGCTCCAGCCGATCAATGCAGATGCCGGATCCTGATGAACCGACGACGCGGCACACAGGACTCGCTTGAGTCTGACTTCGGAATGTATCACCATCCCGCGTCGTTGCCGGGCCGGACCATTCGCCGGCCTCTCCCACCGACGTGCTCTCATTCCTCATCGTCTTTCAAAGCCCCAGGCTTACTCATGAAAATCACGGCATCACCGCTTATCGAAGTCAAATCCATCAGGGGCAAGGGGCGAGGCGTCTTTGCTCGCGAACTGATCAAAGCCGGAACGATCTTCGAACGAGTTCCACTGCTGGTGATCCCTGCGAAAGAAGTTCTGGAGTGCGAGCACGGCGGGTTTCTGTCGCAGTATGTTTTTGAATACGGCAAAGGCAAAGTCGCACTCGCGCTGGGTTTTGGTTCTCTGTACAACCATTCGTACCAGCCCAACGCCCGATACGACGATGCTGGCCAGCAGGTCAAGGAATACAAGGCTCTGCGAGACATCAAGCCGGGCGAAGAGATCACCATCAATTACAATGGTGCAGAAGACGTGATGGATCCCGTCGAATTTGACGTACTGGATTAAGCCCTTTTCCATCATCCTGACTGAAAGTTGTCGTTATGAGCGAATCCCATCCAGGTCCTCCGACTCCAGGTGCCGAGCATGCGTTGCTGAAACCGTTTGAAGGCAAGTTTCGAGCGGTCGTGAAACTGTTCTTCGGGCCCGGTGACCCGATGGTCCAGGAAGGGACGATGACAAATTCGTTTCAGCTCGGCGGACTGTATTTGTTTCAGGACTACGTGGGCGATCCGAGCCCGGGCCCATGGCCAGCGTTTCTGGGGCAGGGATTCTGGGGCTACAACTTTGGAACAAAGAAGTATGAGGGGTTCTGGATCGACAACGCCTCGTCGATGATGCAGATGGAGACCGGTACTGTTGATGCGACGGGAAAAGTCTGGACGATGGTTTCCAGCTTTGTTCATCCACACTCCGGAAAAGAAGTGCAGAAGCGCACGGAGATTCGGCTGATCGATCCGAACACTCACGACATGACGACCTGGATGACCGACGACAACGGCCACGAAATGCGCACGATGGAGATCCTGTATCGTCGTGCGTGAGGTGAGCAATCCGAACGGCGATCAGCCTGGTTCCTGACCTCACGGTTTATCGGTTTCCATCAGGTTATCAAACTCGGCCGAATGAGCCTGTGCGATCTTGCGGAATCGAGCCTGATTTGCGGCGGCGGTCCAGTACTTTTTGGCGTCGGCCAGCACCTTGACGGGATCGGCTTTGACATTCGCGGCCATCTTCACGTACCAGCGAGTGCCGATCAGATCCTGTCGCAGCATCTCCGTTCGGTCGCCGGGATGACGGTAATAGATACACGGATGAGGCATCGTGATGACAGGGGTCACAAGGTCCTGATCGGGATGCAGCTTGAGCTGAAGGACTGTATGGGGCTTCAGGTTCTTGACTCGTCCTGCCTGCTCGCGAATCTGAGACTTGAAGTTGTTCATCAACCAAGTCTGTGCCGGGGAACCCAGGGCGACCATGGGCTGAGTGACGGACGCTTTGCCCGACTGCTTGCATCGCAGCAGCATCAACAACAGGTCAGACACATAGGCTGTGAGATTTGAAGAGACGTTGCTGCACAGCTCATCGACGAGATTGCCGCCTACGGTACCTCCATCTGCGGCCACCGGGCAAACGTCAACAATCGATTCCAGCAGCGGGTTATCTGCTCCGGGATGGCCATTCGCGATCAGCAGAGCTTCCCAGCGCTTGGTCGTGTGGGAATGAAGATAGTCGAGATACGTAATCGTTTCGTCGGGCGGATAGTGCAGCAGCAGGACGCCGCGAGCATTCAGCATCGACAGACCGAACGGCGGAAGGAATCTCAGGTTGCCCTGCTTCATCTCATCCGTCTGAGGAACACTGGCGATGGCCTTTTGAGCCAGTGATACGGCGTTCACAAATCGAGGAACAAGATCCGCATACCCTGTGACATCGTCGGTCACCGTCGGCGACGTCAACTTCAGGTGATACAGGCCATCAGTTGGTTCTTTCCACACGTGAGCCCAGCCGCCATAGAACTGATCACGCAGCATGGTGAACGAGAATGCGTGTTCCATCCCTTCCCGCAAACACTTTTCGGCATCCCAGCTTTTCGGCATGGAATAGTAAGCAAAGATTGGTGACAGCATGTCCGCCGCACCCAGCACACACTGAACGGAATTCCTGGGCGCGGATGCCTTAGACTTAGCCATGGGCTGTTCCTGAAAGAAGAATCAATGAAAGCGAACCAGTTGAGCGTCGCTGCGAGTACAACGCAGCGCTCTGGAATGACATAACCTTTCGGCCGTTGCGGAACTTGTGAGTAAGTTCCGCAACGGTCCTGCACACTCTATTTGGAAAATAACTCGCGGTCTCGAATGCGATGTTTGAGCGTGTAGTCCTTATCCCACCAGGGCTTTTCGCCCTTCTTTCGAGGTGGCTTTGCCAGGAACAGTTTTCCGATTTTCGTCTTCGTGGCGGCAATTCGAAACTCATAGTGATCAAAGATTCGCAGAGCTTCGATCATGAACGCCGTAGCGACTCGACGATCCTGCACCAACACCAGATTCTCGCCATTCTTCAGGTCAGCTGTGATCGACATGTTGTTCGATCCAAAGTAGACACGTGCGGTCGGCTTATCGAAGTCGATGACAACAAACTTGTGATGCATTCGAGTTCCAAAGCCGCCTGTGGGTTCCGACTTAAACGGTTCAGGAACATCCTTGCCTGTCAGCGCCTGCGGATTCACGGGAGCGATGTTACCGTCCGTTTTCTGCAGGTTGATCCCCCCCACCTTCTTGTCAGCAATGCCATAGACAAACAGCTTGTTGCCTTCCGTGACTTTGGTGATGGCATCTCGCAGTGCCCCATGTGTCATCCCCAGAAAAGCCAGCGAATAGAGAACACTGGATGTTGCCTTGTTCGCAATATCATCGGCTAGTTCCGGAAGCACCTGCCGGTCCGTGGAGTGAGGCGAAAACGTGACCTTCGCCTTGACCCCAGTGAGCCCAAGATCATTCCATTTGGTCGACGGTGAATCACCGAAGTCCGCGGGATTATTGCTCGCCCAGTATTGTTCAAAGGCATCCACGAAAGGCTGGATCGCCTTCGCACCTCGCACAACAACCGCATGATTGTTCTGCACAAACAGGCCTCGCCAGGCAAAGTTTGTCGATCCGCACAGGGCCGCCTTCACCTTTGGCCCGTTGATGACCAGAGTCTTGTTGTGTTGCAGCTGCCCCATGTGCTGACGTTTCACATTGTCGGCCCCGGCAGACTTCTTCAGCAGATCGGCAATGTGGTTTTCTGACGATCCCTTGTCAGGATGCGGAGGACTGTCGTCGATGATGACACGCAGGCGTTTTCCAAGCTTGCTGAGCTTTTCTGCGACTTCCGGGTGGTTGAAGTCGTAAGCCACCATACATACCTGAGCCTTCTTGTCGGCAATGGCTTCATCAAGAAGCTGCAGCATGACTCGCCATGCTTCGAACCCCATCCATGTGTAGGCTTCCTGAGCTTTCGGGTTCGTCGGTTTGAAGTTCCAGCCCTGATCCGCCTTGGCTGGCAGCAGTGCGGACATGTCCTTGTCATTTTTTGCGTACGTGTCGACGAAGGCCTGCGACGAAATGAACCCTCGGGTAAAGTTGACGTCGAGCTTTCCAGCGACCGTTTCAGACCCGAGCGCTATCGATGCTTCCTGAGGATCACCGTAACTCAGTTCATCCCGGTCATTCATGAACACGGGAGTGATTCGATAGTGATACTCACCCTCCGAGTGGCTGTCGTGGGGAAAGTGCACCCATCGCCATTTTTGAATTGGGGCAACGCGACTGGAAGACTTTTTGGGCTTTCCGTCCGGTGAGTCAAACGAGAGGCGATTGGACACTGCCTGAAACTTATCATCGCCGGGTTCTTTGTATTCGATTGCGAAGCCAACAAAATCGAGCGGGGGCTTGCCTTTCTTCCAGTTCATCGCCAGCAGTGCCATTCCTTTGCCGCGATGAACCTTCAGAGAAAACAGTGCTTTCGTGCTCTTCCCGACAACAAATGGCCCGTCGCTCATGATCGACAACTCCTGAAGCGGCTGGGTGAGCAGTCGCGAGATGGATGAGACTTCTGGTAATACCCGACAAGAGACGACGCTCTCACGATAGGGTAGGAAGACACTACGCTCCCTGGTGACCCGTGTCAATGATTCACTGCAATTCGGAGCAAGTCCCACGCGGGCTCAATGGAGCCATTGGCACACAGGCATCATCACCTTCTCCATGCAGCGATTGGCCTGGAGCAAGCCTCCTGGAGTTCGGCGGAATGGCCTTCGCGCTGAGCCGTCTGGTAGGATGGAACTCCGCCCCGTGCGACTGCCAGGTCTAAAGTTCCCGAACAGAGAGACGTCATATGAGGACTCCGACACGTTCTTGCTTCACGCTGATCGTCGCCACAATTGCTGTGCTGTTCACGTCGACAGTCTACTCCGTTGCGATGGCTCAGGAAGCAGTCGAAAAACTGCCGGATCGGTTCGATGTTCTACTGGCCGACGGGACCATTTATTCCGGCGATGGCAGCGAGCCCTTCGACGGTTCCATCGGTATTCGCGAGCAGAAGATCTATGTCCTGAAGAAGGACCACGCGGCTTCGAACAGCTCGCTTCAAATTCCATCTGACATGCGAGTCGACTGCAGTGGCCTGGTGATCTGCCCGGGATTCATTGACCTGCATACTCACAGCGATGACCCGGTGCTCGACCGAAACACCCGAGCAGGAGTCAACTATCTGCTTCAGGGCTGCACAACGATGGTCACGGGCAATTGTGGGTTCGGCCCGGTGGATACCGACAAGTATCTAAAGAAGATCTCCGACGATGGTTCAGGGACGAACATCGCCCACTTGATTCCTCAGGGAAGTCTGCGTTCGGAAGTCATCGGCAAAGGAGATCGAACACCCAGCGCAGAGGAGCTGCAGCAGATGAAAGCACTGGCCGACAAAGCCATGAAGGACGGTGCGTTCGGTATGACAACGGGGTTGATCTACATCCCCGGCACATTGACGAAGACAGAAGAGCTGATCGAAATCGCCAGGGTCGTTGCACAACACGGAGGACTCTACGCCAGCCATATTCGCAACGAAGGATCGGAACTTGTTGCGAGCATCGATGAGGCCATTCGCATTGGATCCGAAGCTGGTTGCCGCGTTCACGTGTCTCACTTCAAGGCCAGCGGACGCGACAACTGGGGCACTCTGCGTCTTGCCATAGAACGCATTGAACAAGCACGCAGCAAAGGCGCGGTGGTGACAGCGGATCAGTATCCCTATACGGCGTCGAGCACTTCGCTCGAAGCGACCCTTCTGCCAACCTGGTCGCGCGAAGGCGGCCGGGATGAGTTGCAGAAAAGACTGACCAACCCCGAACAACTCGCGAAGATCAGAACGGATGTCGAAGAGGCACTGGCAAAAGCGTCGCGGATTCAGCTTGCTTCGTGTTCATGGAATCGAAGCTGGATCGGAAAATCTCTTGAAGAACTGGCGACGGCACAGAACCGACCGGCCGTCGAAGTTGTCCTCGAGATTGAAAAGAACGGTGGAGCTTCCGTAATCAACTTCGGAATGAACGAAGACGACATGAGGCTCGCCATGCCGCTGCCCTGGGTCGCGACGGCCAGTGACGGCGGATCAAAGATCCCGACATCATCGATGCCGCATCCAAGATCCTTTGGGACCTTCCCACGCAAGATCGGCCATTATGCGATTGAACAGAATGTTCTAAGCCTGTCCGCTGCAATTCGAAGCTCGAGCGGACTGCCGGCAGAGATTCTTGGGATGACGGATCGAGGACTTCTGAAGAATGGTTACTGGGCCGACGTTGTGGTCTTTGATCCAAAGACGTTCCGAGATCGTGCCACGTATGAGTCACCGTATTTGACGCCGTCGGGAATTCGACATGTCCTTGTGAATGGAACGTTTGCTGTGTTCGAAGGACAGGCGACGGGTACTCTCTCCGGAAAAGCTCTGCGGAAAACATCCGCAGGCGGTGAATCGGTAAAGAAGGAAGACTGATGACCATTCCATGCGGGGTTCGACGAGCGACTCTGGATGATGCGGCTGCCATCGCAGAGATCTACAACGAAGCGATTCTCACCACGACGGCAACGTTCGACACCGAACCAAAGTCTGTCGAAGACCGCCGGAAGTGGCTTCAGGCACATTGTGATCGCTTCCCTGTTTATGTTGCGGACGTTGTGGGGCGCGTCGTCGGATGGGCGTCGCTCAGTTCCTGGTCCGATCGCTGTGCTTATGGGGACACGGCAGAAACATCCTTCTATGTGCATTCCGACTTTCGTGGTCAGGGCATTGGCAGGCAACTGAAACGGACAATCATCCAGGCCGCGCGGGAACTTGGCTACTTCACTCTGATTGCTCGCGTCGCCGAAGGCAGTGAAGCGAGTCTTCACGTCAACCTGGCAGAAGGATTTCGCCATGCCGGTACGTTGAGAAAAGTCGGCTTCAAATTTGGCCGGCGACTCGATGTGCATTTTCTGCAACTGATGCTGCAGGATGACGAGGCCAGCCCGCAGGCTCAGGCCTTCGGAGCGGAGCGATGCTGATTCGTCCGCTGTGCACGTTGGTTAAGAGAGAATCTCCTTCACAACGCGACCATGCACATCGGTCAGCCGATAGTCACGCCCTGCATGACGAAACGTCAGCTTTGTGTGGTCGATGCCAAGCAGGTGCAGGATCGTAGCGTGGAAGTCGTGCACATGAACGCCGTCTTCTGCCACCTTCGCACCAAGTTCGTCTGTGGAGCCGAATGTCATCCCGCCTTTGACTCCAGCTCCGGCCATCCAGGAAGAAAAGCACGCGCTGTGGTGACCTCGACCTTTTGTTCCATCAACGCCTGGCGTTCGACCAAATTCGGTGGTCCAGACGAGCAGCGTCTCTTCCAGAAGGCCGCGTTCTTTCAGATCCTGCAGAAGTGCCGCGAGAGGCTGATCGATGTTCTTCGCATGATCGGCATGTTCCGCCATGTTGCCGTGCTGGTCCCAGTTGTGACTGCTGCTGCCATCAACGATTTCGACGAAGCGAACTCCTCGTTCTGACAAACGTCGAGCCACCAGACACTGCCAGGCAAACCCCTGATTCTGTCCGTCCTGCAGGCCGTACAACTTTCGAACAGACTCGGGCTCGGAAGCGACATCGAATGCCTCGGGAGCATCCGACTGCATTCGGAAAGCCGTCTCAAAACTTCGGATTCGCGCGGCCAGTTCCTGGTTCTCACGATGCTGCCGCAGATGGCGATTGTTCAACAGCTCGCTTAGCCTCAGTTCACGTTCCTGAAGTGACATCGGCGTGCGAGCTTTCAGATTTGCCACCGGTTCATCACCACCGATCACACGAACTCCCTGATGGTAGGCCGGAAGAAAATCGTTGTTAAAGATCTGAGTCCCTGCGTACGGCATCGTGGGTGCCAGTGCAACGAACGACGGCAGATTCTGGTTCAGAGTTCCCAGGCCGTAGCTTACCCATGATCCAAGACTGGGGCGTGAGAAAAAGAACGAACCAGTATGCATGCCCAGCGTGGCATTGTAGTGCTCATTGTCGTTCCCATTCAGCGATCGAATCAGGCAGATGTCATCCATCTGTTTTCGAAGGAAAGGAAACAGATCACTGACCAGCGTGCCACATTCACCACCCGGATGAAAATCCCAGAGCGGCTTCAGGAGCACTCGCTGTTCGTTCGAAAGTCCTCCGCCTGTCCCTGTCTTCTTTCCATCTGCCTTGAAGAGTTCCGGCTTGAAATCAAAGGTGTCCATATGGGACACGCCGCCATTGGAGAACACAAAGATGACTCGCTTTGCTTTCGCTGCAAAGTGAGGATCTTTGGGGGCAAGCGGATCTGCATCGGTCGATTCCGCCAGCAACTCACTCAACAGCCCTGGCAACAACAACGACCCGGCGGACAGCGATGTCAGAATTCGTCGTCGCGGAAACTGATTCATAGGATGGATCTCGTATTAATGACCGTTGAGCCAGGAAGATTCCGGCATCTGCGTTCTCACTCGATGTAGACAAACTCGTTCATTCGAAACCATGATCGCACCAGACTGCTCCAGGCTTCCTGTTCCGGATCGCCACCGATGGTCTGAGCTTGTGCATCCTGCAGGAACTCTTCGGCAACTTGAAGCTCCTCAGCATCAGGAACTCTGGCAAACAGCATTTGCCACGCAAGTGTCAGGCGTTCCTTCGAGTCCGGTGTTGCAACTCGAAGACGACTGGCCAGCTGCCGGGCCTGTCGATGAACCAACTCATCATTCATCAGGAACAATGCCTGCAGCGGCGTGGTTGTTGTTTGCCTTGCCCCGACACTGGTGGATGGATCCGCACCGTCAAAGACCGAGAGCCAGGGATGACGCTGAATTCGCTGCGTCATCAGAAATACACTTCGATGATTGTGCTCATAAACCGCTTTGAACGGACGATGCTGAGTGAAGTCCCAGGTCGATTCTACAGGGAAGGGATGCGGGCCTGGCCGATCCAGATTCAGATCGCCTCCCAGAAACAACAGCGTGTCACGGACTGTCTCGGCGTCCATGCGGCGCATCGGGTAGCCAGACAGCGTTTCATTCGTCGGATCCTTTTCCTGGGCCGAAGCCGTGCGGACCGCAGACTGCTGCCACGTCCGCGACAGCAGAATCAGCTTGTGCATGGCCTTGAAGGATCCGCCCGTTTCACGAAACCTGATGGCAAGGTAATCCAGCAGTTCCGGATGAGTCGGCAAACGGCCCTGATGACCGAAGTCGTTCGGCGTGGGAACAATGCCTTTTCCAAAATGGTGCAGCCAGATCCGATTCACGACCACTCGGTCCGTCAGCGGATTGTCTTCGGAAAGTATCCAATCCGCGAGTTCACGGCGTCCGCTTTCCCTTACGTCCTCCGGCACGGGAGTTCCACCCAGCACCGTAAGAAACCGGCGAGCTACAACATCGCCCGACTGATTCGGATTGCCCTTCAGCTGAATTGCAGCGTCCTGATCCTGACCAGTTTCGGAGACAGCGTACGCCAGAGGGATCACGGGCTTTGATTCGTCATGCTGCTTCAGCCTCGCCTGAGCTTCCGACAGTGCCTGTTCCGAAGCGGCGTCTTTCGTCTGTTCGTGCTGCTTCTTTTGTTTTTCGACGTCGTCCTCAAGTGCCTTACGCCTCGTTTTCCATTCAGCCATCGCTTTCAGCGCGGATGCACGGTCCGCTTCCGGAAGCAGCGGCACAAGATCTCTCTGTCGTTTATCGAGTTCAATCCCGGGCCACGGGTACCGAGTGTTCTGAAAGATCCCATACAGCGCGTAGTAGTCGCGCGTTGTGACCGGATCAAACTTGTGATCATGGCAGCGAGCACAGCTGAGTGACAGTCCCAGGAACGTGCGTCCAAGATTGTCGAGCGTATCTTCAATCGTCAGGTGCTGAGGATAGTCGTCGACGCGAGACCCGAATCGTCTGGCATTGGCAATGTAGCCCGTCGCAATCAGACGCTGTTCGCGTTCTCGCTGAGTCTCGCCGCCTCGCAAGTCGCCGGACAGCTGATCGCGCACGAAATCACCCCACGCCAGATCTCGGTTGAAGGCATCAATCACCCAGTCACGGTACAGGTGCATCTGAGGAATGGGATAGTCGGAATTGTCGCCCGCGGAATCTGCGTAACGAACCACGTCCAGCCAGTGACGGCCCCAGCGTTCTCCGTAGCGAGGGGAATTCAGAAGCCGATCGATGACTTTCGAAAATGCGTCCGGCGATGAGTCTGCCAGAAAATCATCCAGCTCCTGCACAGTCGGCGGAAGTCCTGTCAGATCGAAAGTTGCACGACGCAACAGTGTCGAACGATCCGCCATCACCGACGGTTCAATCCCCTGAGCTTCCAGTTTTGAAAGAATAAACGAATCAATTTCATTACTGACCCACGCATTGTTTCGCACCTGCGGAATTGCTGGCTTCACAATCGGACGAAGCGACCAGAACTCCCGTGCCTTCGCAATATCGATCTGCCGGCCACTGTGATGAGTCACCTTCGAACGCGGATCCGGTGCGCCGATCCTGACCCAGTGTTCGAGGTCACGAATTTCGTCTTCGCTCAGCCGATCATCCGGCGGCATCTGCAACGAAGAATCTTTTCCGCGAACGGCAGTGATCAGCAGGCTGTGCTCAGCGTCGCCAGGAACAACGGCCGCGCCGAGAGTTCCGCCGCGCCGAATCGTCGCGCGAGAATCCACCAGGAGTTCTCCCTGAAGTTCTTCGGACTCCTGACTATGGCACTCGTAACAACGTTCCACTAACAGTGGTCGAATCCGCTTCTCGAAGAAGGCCAGATCGTCCGGAGAAATCGGGCGATCCAGCCCATCGTGTTCGCCTCGCCAGATTTCAAGGCCGGAGAAATTCGCAGCACCGCCCTGGCTGGTCAGCGTGATCTTCCCGGCGGCCGGCTGAACGATCCAAGGCCCCAGCTTCTGCCATTGCCCCGCAGTTCCGCTGACGACCTTCTCTGCAACCACACGCTCGTTGACACGAACGGTGTATGTTTCTGAGTTGTTATCTTCCCAGACATAAAGAAACAAAGAGTAACGACCATCAGGTACGTCATTGACGACGATTCGATTTCCACCCCAGCGACTACTGCGAATCATCTTCGCCCGCATGTCATCCGTCGGTGGAACTAATCGCACATTCTGATTCTCGAAGGCACGATCTTCGCATTCGTACCACGTCGCATCGCGGCCGTCCCACTTCTGACCATCGATCGTGACGGCGTCACCATTCAGATTCAGGCCGCGAAAAAACTGCGCAGGCTCATCAGCCGCCAGTGTCGCAGTCCCGACGAACGCGAACAGAGACCACATCAGGAAAATGAAACAACGAGTCCACATGGCAATCTTCGGTGGGGGACAGAGTCACGTGATGGAGCCATTATGAGTGTAGCGTGCTGAAACGGCCATGATAAACACGAGTGACGTCGGCCTTCTTTGATGAAGACCTGAAGACGAGCTGAATCAGCAGGCTTCGCTTATCGAATTGTGAAAGTGCCGTTATTCTCTGACCTCGGACTTTCACGTCATCACATTGTCGTGGGGGGCTTCGCATGACCGAACGCCGGACATCATGCCAGAGGCGCTGATGGATTGTCGAGAAGTGAGTGTAAGTGCCTGGCACCCTGGATGACTCGGTTTCTGACAAGAATGGATGGTCCATGCGGTTTTGCTCCCTGCGATTGTTTCTCGGGTTCCTGTTGATCGCCCGGTGGTCATCATTCTGCATTGCTCAGCAGGCCCCAGGTAACGCTTTCGAAGAATCCCGAAAACATATTGTCGTCAACGTTCGGGATGGCCGGGAATTGCAGGACGCATTGGATCAACATGCAGGTCAGGATTGTGTTGTCAAAATCGACGTTCCATCCCAACTGACCTGCTCCGTTCTGGAATCAAGAATCGGTGATGAGGTCTCACGACACGCTCTCCTGATCCCGGAGAAGGTCGTTCTGGATCTGAATGGTGCGACGCTGCTGCTGGATCTTCGAACGAATTCTCATGGTGTGCGGCTATCGAATCACTCTGGAATTCGAAATGGCACCATTCGCATCGTTCGCAGTGAGAACAAGGGGTCGCAGGGAATCTGGCATTCCGCGATCAGTGTCGGCGCCCCGTACGATGATGGCGGGACTCCTCAGAAGCCCGCCTACTTTTCGAAGATCGAACACTGGATCATCGAAGACATGACGATCGACCAGCCCTTTGCGGCGTCAGCCATTCAAATCATGTCCGAAGGGTGCTTTGGAAAGATCCGTCGCGTTCACATTCTGGACTCCAGGCATGCGCTGCTGGGAATCGGCATGGACTGGGGCAGCGTCGGAAAGATGACCACAGCCGATGAGACCATTCCCCGCATGCGTGAGCTGTGGGAGACGAACCAGATCTATTCGACACATCCTCATGATATCGACCTTGAAGACATCACCATTGGCAATCTGACTCGCAACGTCGATGCCAATGACGCCGGTGTCCGATGCTCTGCCTGCTACAACATCCGGCTACAGAATGTCCATGTGCAGTCGGCAGCGTCGGCCGTTGCGATCTTCGGCGGGGACTGTGGCTTTGAGTTTGCTCCGAAAGAACTGCGGCCGCTCGCTCATACTGGTTACGAGGTTGATGGAGTCACGATCGACAAGGCGTTACGCATTGGAATGGTCCTGAATGGACTGTCGGACAATGTGTATCGATCGAGCCTCTCGCAGGGTTATCGAATGCTGCTTGATCCGGCACAACCAGGACTGAACGGTGTTGTGGTTCGCAATTCGCGTTTCACCAGCGACAACTCCCCGGAATCATTGGGGATGTTCATTACGGCCGTATCGAACGTGCGAATCCAGAACACAGTGATCCGGAACTTTGACACGGGCGTCCGCATCAAGGACTGGGTGAATGGGCTTCGATTCAATGACTGCGACCTGACTCAGAATCAAACGTCACATACGATCGGCTCTTCCAGCGCAGCACCACAGGGTGTTGTTCTTGAATGAAGCACCGCACCTGACCCCTCGCTGGCATTTGACGCGTTCTTGCTTATTGTCCGAACATCCTGAGCTGATTGTCTTCACAGTCTTCAAACTCACTCACTTTTTTCCACAGGCTGAACCATGCTTCGATCGCTTTTTGTTCTGACGTTTTGCGCCTTGTCCGGCACCTTCGCCGACTGCCACGCAGCCGATACTCTGGTCATCACCGAGGCTGTTTATGGAGACCTTCCAGACGGACCAAAATCCGACGTTCGAGAGAAGGTTCGAATGTTTGCGAAGGACGGCGTTTTGCGACTGGAAGCGGGCAATGACCTGTTCGGTGACCCTGCTGAACAAGTCGGAAAGAAGCTATTGGTCAAGTATCAACTGAACGGCAAGGCCATGGAAGTCACCGTCAAAGAAGGAGAAACGCTGCTCATTCCCCAGCCGGTTCTGAAGGGAGAGCTGAAATTACTGTCAGCGCGTTATGGAGATCTTCCCGACGGTTCCAGTGACAATGTTCTCGATACGGTCCGCATCTATCTGAAGAACAACAAGCTTGAAATTGACGTCAACAACGACGTTCTTGGTGACCCGGCCTCAGGAGTTTTCAAGCGACTGCGAGTGGAGTATCAGCTTGGCGATGTGAAACTCGCCAAGTCGGTGTACGAAGGGGGAACCATGGTGATCGAAGTTCCTGGCGAGCCAGAGACAAAGAACGAGAAGTCAAGCAGCACGCCTGCACCGGCTAAGTAACTCGTACCCGAACGGATTGAACAGTTCGGCCACAAGCGATGCCGTTCACAAGCTGAGTGGCTCAAATTCGGCATCGACCCTGGCGCCTACGAGTTCTCCTGAGGCAGGCCTGAAGCACGGAAATTCACTTACGGCACGAACAGCCAGCCGTTATTCTCTGCCATCCGGCTCATTCACGTCATCACGTTGTCGTTGGGAGGCTTCGCATGAACGAACTCCAGTGGAACCGTCGCCAGGCTTTGATCGTGGGTGGCTTGGGCACGATGAGCCTGGGGATGCCGGGCGTTGTGATGGGGACCGATCAGGTCGATGGCTCGGGAAAGGCGGTTGCCGCGGAGAAGTCCTGCATCTTCGTTTTGCTGTGCGGCGGTCCCAGTCATGTCGATACGTGGGACATGAAGCCGGAAGCTCCGGTGGATTATCGAGGCCCGTATCAGCCGATCGAAACCAAAGTGCCGGGTATGCGAATCAATGAGATGCATACGGAACTGGCAAAGCTGACAGACCATTTCGCGCTGATCAACTCCATGTCGCATCCAGGTTCAATCAGCAATCACTTCGATGCGATGCATAACCTGCTGAGCGGACAGTCAGAGAAACGCGTGCAGCAGGGTGTCTCCGACGAGAAGCCTTATCTTGGTTCCTTCGTCGCAAAACACAAACCGAGTACTCGGAACTTCATCTCCAACGCGTGGCTGATTAAGTGTGTCGGACCGCCGGTGTTCTGTGCGCCGAATATCGGACTGGGCGGTTACCTGGGATCGGCCTACGCTCCAGTGTTCGTTGGCTCGGAAACGAATCATCCGGCAATGGCTGACTTCAAGCCACCGCAGATTTATGACAGCTACGACGAAAAACGCTTTGACGAACGAAAGTGGCTGCTTGGCCGCCTGGACTCCGGTCGCCTCGATCGAGACAAACAGGTCAAGGACTGGTCCGATCTGCGTGAGAAAACGTACGACGCAATGACGCGATCCGAAGGTCGACTTGCATTCGACCTAACGCGGGAACCGATCGAAGTTCGCGAACGTTATGGGATGCACCCGCTTGGCCAGAACCTCCTGCTGGCTCGCCGCATGGTGGAAGCGGGCGTTCGCTTCGTCACAGTCAATGGATGGACCGGACAGGCGGAACACGACAAAGCCGGTCCGCCAAGCAGCAGCTGGGACATGCACGGCGGAAACATGGGAATGGGGAACGCTTTCGGCAATGGCTCATACGGAATGGGATTCTGTCTGCCGCGTTTGGATCAGGCGCTCTCAGCACTGCTGTCTGATTTGAAGGAACGAGGACTCCTGAAGAACACTCTGCTGGTCGTTACCGGAGAATTTGGCCGCACGCCGTATGTCCTGAAACAGGATCCACCTGGCCGACAGCACTGGCCTCAGTGCTTTTCTTCGATCATTGCCGGAGCAGGAATCAAGGGCGGTCAGGTCTACGGCACATCCAACAAATACGGTGAGTATCCCGTTAACAAACCTGTTCGCCCCGAAGAGCTGGCCGCCACGATTTATCACGCCCTCGATATTCCGATCAACAATCCTCTGGATCCAACCGGGATCTCACGTTCCCTGACCACAGGGAAACCCATCATGGAATTGTTTGGCTGATCACTGCGGCACTTGCAGCTCCCACCAGAATTTTCGAACATCATTGATCCCGCCCCGATCAGCTGCTGCGGCTTGCTGCTGCCGCCGATTCCCGCCTTATTCAACCTCCCGCCAGGAACATCATGGTGACTCTTTCACGAACGCATGTCAGCCTGACTTTCGTTGCCATCTTTGTATCGCTTGTTCTGACCCCAGGCAGCTTCGCCTTCGATGGTATTCAGGACAATATCCCGGACAACGTCCGACGCATTCCGGAACTGGGCGTGGAAGTTCCCGCCGAACGTGCTGACGCCATGAGAACTCAGCTCAAAGTTCTTCAGGACAAGATCGCTTCGATCCGCGAATCGAAAGACGCCGGCAAGATTGCGTTGCTCAGCGACGTCATGATCTTCGAACGCGCCGTCCGATGTGCTCTGGACTATCGGGAGTTCTTCGACGTCAAAGAATTTGACAAGGCGGATGCTCTGCTGGCAGAAGGCATCAAGCGAGCAGATCAGTTGCAGGCTGGCAAGCCCGAATGGATCACGCAAAAAGGTCTGGTCGTTCGAGGCTACATCAGCCGCATCGACAACACCGTCCAGCCGTATGGCCTGGTGATTCCGTCCACATATGCCATCGATCACAGCGTGCCGACTCGCTGTGACATCTGGTTCCACGGCCGAGGCGAAAAGTTGAGTGAAGTGAACTTCCTGTGGGACCGAATGAAGAACCCTGGCGAGTTTACTCCGGATCACACATTCATGCTGCATCCTTATGGTCGCTACTGCAACGCGTTCAAGTTTGCCGGCGAAGTCGACGTGCTGGAAGCTCTGGAAGATGTTCAGAAGCGTTATCGGATCGATGAAGATCGCATCAGCGTTCGAGGCTTCTCGATGGGCGGTGCGGCCTGCTGGCAGTTCGCGACGCACTACGCCGACCGATGGTTCGCAGCGAATCCCGGAGCAGGTTTCTCGGAGACTCCTCAGTTTCTGAAAGTGTTTCAGAAGGAAGAGTTGAAGCCCATGCCGTGGGAACAGACTCTCTGGAATCTCTACGACTGCGACAAATGGGCTCTGAATTTGACTCACTGTCCCACGATTGCGTACAGCGGCGAGAACGATTCACAGAAGCAGGCGGCGGATGTGATGGAGAAGGCGCTGGCGGAGAACGGCATCAGGCTGCGACACGTCATCGGGAAAGGTATGGGGCATAAGTATGATGCGGAGTCGAAACTCGCTGTCGAAACATCACTGGGTGAGCTTGCTGCGCGGAAGAGGACTCGGTCGTCCCATCGACTGCGATTCGAAACGTACTCACTGAAATACAACAAGATGCATTGGCTTCAGGTTGATGGACTGGAACAACACTGGCAAGCGGCACGAGTCAACGCCTTGCTCATCATGGACGTGGCCGATTTCGAAGCGGACGCCGTCATGATCATGGCGGACAACGTGAAGGCGTTTACCCTTGCGTTTCCCGCAGGTACGTTTTCGGCAGATTCGCGACGTGGTTACCGCAGGATGGCACCGAAAACCAAACTTCACATCCGCCCGCTGGAAAATCCTGTGCGCCGCAGCGATACAGAGGACGTATTGAGCATTGATGGTCCACACTCTGATGGCTCCCTTCACTGCAGTGTCGTTCGTGACGATTCAGGCAAGTGGCGCATTTCTGCGTCTCCAGAGCCTGGCCTCCGCAAGCGCCACAACCTCCAGGGGCCAATCGACGATGCCTTCATGGACTCCTTCATTTTCGTTCGTCCCACCGGCACTGCTGCAAATGAGGCGGCCGGAAAATGGGCCGACGCGGAACTCGCACGAGCCATCGAGCACTGGCGACGGCATTTCCGCGGCGACGCGCGAGTCGTCAATGACGTCGATCTGACGGATGAGATGATCCAGTCTTCCAATATCGTGCTGTGGGGCGATCCAAAGTCGAACAGCGTGCTCGCAAAGATTGCCGACAAACTGCCGATCAAGTGGACTGCCGAATCAATCACCGTCAAGGACAAAACCTACGACGCGAAGACTCACGCACCGATCCTGATTTACCCCAACCCGCTGAATCCGAATCGTTATGTCGTGCTCAACAGCAGCTTCACCTTCCGAGACTACGCGTACCTCAACAATGCTCGCCAGGTCCCGATGCTCCCCGACTGGGCCATCATCGACCTGACCACAGCCCCCAACGCCGTCTGGCCCGGCAAAGTCGTCGACGCCAATTTCTTCGATGAGCAGTGGCAGGTGAAGCCGTAGAGTGTAGAGCGATTGTCCCCAATCGCTTTGTGCTGGCTGATCTCCGAACCAGAAACGGCTGAGGACAGCCGTTCTACACTGAGACCAGCTGCAAAGAAACCATCCCGCTTTCCCCTTACCGGATCCCGGCGGTCCTGAAGAACGCGGCTTGGGCCAGAAGACTCTCGGCCAGATAGAAGTAGTACAAGTCACGACCAACGGTTGCCGTAAGGACGGTCATTTCACCGTCGGTTGTTCCAACCGCCCTGGCACTCCAGTCTCCACCTTCAAGGACGTGATCAATGATGGGTTTTCCGCTGCGCTTGACCAGCGTTTTCCTGTCAACAAATGGCTTCATTCCTTCCGAGATCATCTCCCAGGTTATCACAAATCGGGAGAGATCAAAGAACGGGCAGAAGTGGCTGCCGTGAGTTTTCGGGTCGGGAAGATCACGAAGCCTGCCAAGGTCTGCTTCCAGTCGAATAAAGTCGATCACGGAGCCTTCAGAAACTTCCGTCTGTGCTGGAGCGACCGAGGCTGAGCCCAGTTCCAGGTGAAGACAATCACGATCGATGTGAGCTTTAACCGGTGATAATTGTCGGACAACTTCAGAAACCACCGACCCGTATTCTGTGGAAAGCTGAGCAAGGTAAGTATCCAGTTTGCTCCGCACGCCTTCCGCTTCGACACCACTGTCAGGACACAGCAGCGCAGCGCTCAGACATGGAGTCTCGGTACCACCTAACGCCAGTGATAGATCGAACCTCGATCCATCCTCAGAGTCCTGGTCAAATGCTGGTACACCCAATGACTGCGCGAGGCGATCAAAAATCGGTTTTGCCAGTGTTTCAAAGACTCCTGTTGCCAGAAAGCATATGTCGAGACGGACAATCGCATGATCGACATGAGGTCTTGGTACGGTGGAAGACGCCCTCGTGGATCGCATGAGCCGACTGAATGCGGAGTCTGGTTTCGCATGAATCCGAAACCCTGCTTTCATCGGATTGCCGCTGGCCGGATAGGACATCCAGGCCGTGATTTCGTTGATATCGAACAACAGGGAACGCATAGCCTCCTGCATGGCTTCTGCCGCATCATGTCGATCTTGAAATGCCGTCTCGCTTTCCGAGTCGGCTCGCTGCATCTGCACGCCCAGATGCGCACTCAGGATGGTCAAAAACTGCTGACGAATCCCATCGGGAACATGCTTTAGGCCAGCCCATAGAAACTCATCATTCCCATTTGCCTGTGCCAGCACATTCTGCAGCACAGAGGAATCCTGGAAATGGAGCGTCGCTTCACTTCCGCCCAGATAAATGATTCCATCGAAATACGACACGTACAAATCGTGCCATGTGTATGTGGGCTGCCCGGGAACAGCAGGCTGCTGAGCAACTCGAATGACCTTTTGAAACTCGCTTCCCTCCATGGAGGCTCCTTCGCCGCGAGCCTCCATCAGCGTTCCCAGAAACTCGCGAAACACGTCTGGCCCGGAGACCGTCCAGAATCGGAATTTGGCCAACTGCTGAGCTTCCGTAAGTCCGTAGATGATTCCCGTCTTCCCGGCGAAGCCTTCCTTATTCCGAATCGTGTAACTTGGCTTGACCGTGAGCCCATTCAGCTGAGCAGAATGAAGCTGATCCGAACACTCGAACTGACTAATCGCCGTCAGACGCTGCTCTGCCCAATACGCGAGATCGGCCTCAACAGTTACCAGCAACGGCTGAGTTCCGTGTCCTGCAAGAGACGGCAGATTCACGAGCAGAGCCACAGCAACAAGGAACCAGGGAGGTATTCGAATCATCGCTGCACTTTCAATTGTGATCATCAATTGAAGCAAGTACGTACGACTTTAAGCGGCCGGTGAGCAAGCCGTTCTGGGGTGGTCGTAATTAGAGCACTACCTGCGTGCTGGAAACAGGCAGTCTCTTCCCTGTTTCGATATGGTCGGAGGAAACGGCTGAGGACAGCCGTTCTACACTGGGTAGCACGGACGAAGTCCGTGTGCCGCAGGCGCCGGAAGCCGAAGTGTGCACGCGGTATTGCCGAGACCTGTTTCACTGAAACCACCACGCTTTCCCCTGGGCTTCCGGCCGCTGCGCGACACAGGCTTCGCCTGTGCTACCCGAGTCGTGCACTGCGCAGGACGTTTCAAAATCGCAGTCTTTTTACTCGCAATTCCGCAACAGGTGCATGGCACCTTGGTTGGGATATTCAGAATCAGAAACGGCTGAGGACAGCCGTTCTACACTGTTGATCCGCAAAAACGTTCAAGCAGACTCTTGACCCGGCCCGATCAATATGTAACATTCTTGTTACATATGGAACCGGAATCGATGGACGCCGTTTTTCTGGCGCTGGGACACCAGGTCAGACGCAAGATCCTGGACCTGGTGCAGGCGATGCCCGGGTGCAGTGTTGGCGACGTTACCAAGTACTTTGAAGACATCAGTCGCATTGCCGTGCTGCGGCATATGGATGTGCTGGAAAATGCCAATCTGCTGATCTCACGCAAGGTGGGACGCCGCAGAGAATTGTTCTTCAACGCGGTTCCTGTTCAGATGATCTACGACCGCTGGACGACCGAATACAGCCGCTTCTGGGCTTCCCGCGCGCTGGATCTGAAATACATGATTGAACAGAAGATTCAGAAAGCCGATCCATGACGCAGACTCGCCAGCTGGTCCACAAGGTCATCATTCGCGCATCGATTCAACAGGTCTGGGATGCTCTGACCACCGAAGGTCAGGTACTGCCGCACTTCTTTGGATCCGTGATGCATACAACGGGCCTGAAGCCAGGCTCACAGCTTCGCATGAGAACTCCGAATGGCAAGTACACGGGCGTCGTTGGTGAGATCCTGGAAGTCAATCCGCCCTATCGCTTCAGTCACACGTTTCGCTTCACGAATCTCAACGATCCTCCGTGCACCGTCACGTATGAGCTGAAAGAGGTCGACGGCGGAACGGAGTTTACTCTGATCTCCGATGCGATTCCTGCTGGCTCGAAGACAGAAAAGCAGATGGCTCAGGGAGGCGGCTTTATCACGAACGTGCTGAAGTCCGTTGTCGAAACAGGAAAGCCCTCGTTCGGTTACCGACTGCTCCTGGGGCTCATCCGGCTGTTCCCAAACCCCGCGGCCTGCAAGTCCGAACTGTGGCCGATGGACCGCAAGGTCTGACAGCCAGCTGACTTTATCGCACCCCGTTGCGTCAGCGAGGGATCATCATAGACCACTTCACGTCTTTATCCCGCACTGATGTGTCCGGTCGCGATTCGTCCGTCAATCACCACGCTCGTTCTGTGCATTCTTCTTTGCCTCCTTCAATCTCATGATTCCGGAGTTTGTTCATGCAAGTCGAATTCAAGCCCGATTTCAAAGTGACGGATGCCGAGTGTCGCAAGGCGACAGGGAAGACGCTGAAGGAATGGTTCAAGGAACTGGAAGCTCATCCGGAGTTTAACCGCAAGCGACGTGAGGCGATTCAATGGATGTACGACGCGACTGGAAGAGGCTCCGATGTCTGGTGGCCAACAACGATCTGGGTTGAGTATGAAAAGAGCCTTGGGATCGTGAACAAGAAAGACGGTCTGGCAGAAGGCTTCAATATCTGTTGTACGAAGACCATCACCGCTTCAGTCGCCGACGTTTACGGCGCGTGGACTTCGGCGAAAGGACTGGCTGCGTGGTTTGGTTCCGATGTGAAAGCCAAAGTGGCCGACAAAGGTCAGTGGTCCGACGGCGACGGAAACTCGGGGGAATTCCTGCGAGTTCGCGAGAACAAAGACCTGCGATTCACCTGGAACAACTCCGACGCGGACGCTCCAACGATGGTCGATGTGACGTTTCAGGACAAGGGCAAAGGCAAGACCGGCCTGATGCTGAATCATCAGCGCATTCAAAATCGTCCGGAAGCAGATGGCCTGCGATCTGCCTGGTCGGCCGCGTTTGACCGACTCAAAGCGATGCTCGAAAAAGGTTGAGAAACTCTAAACAGGTCATCCAGGCCTCCAGCAGTCCTGCCGTACATTTGCAGGCACCGCGCTCGGCCCGCCCCCGAGCTTGCTGACGCTCGCTCGACCCCTCCCGTTGCTTCGCACGGGTGGGGAGCAGTTGCGGCTCTATTCTCCTGGCGTCTCAAGCCGCTGTAATGCTCGATTTGCAAGAGCCTTGACGACAGGATCATTGTCACGACTGAGTTTCATCAGATCACTTCGAGCCGATTCAGGGGCGAGGTCAGAAATGATCTGCATCGCACTCAGGCGCACATGACGGGCTGATCTGGATCGTTCGCCCTGGACGTAAGCCAGCAACGGAATGGTTCCGGCCGGGCCAAGTTCACGAATCTGCTGAACGTACAGGGACGACATCTTGGTCTCGCCGATTGCCGCCAGCATCTGCTGAAGAAGGTCCTGCAGTTCCGGATCATCGGCCGTCCCGAGGACCAGCAGCGGAAGCTGCCAGCTGAGTGCGGAAAGTCGATCGCCAACTCCAAGGCTGACCGCAATGGTTGGGCTTTCCAGCGTCATTCGCTCGGCCGGTGCCATCGTGCAGGAGAATGTTCCTGGAATCTGAATGTCGACCGACTTCGATGACAGACTCTGGCAGGTTGTGATCCCGGGACGAGCGATCCATGAAGACACAGACTCCGTCGGACAAACGAACGCGGCGAGCTGCGGCGGAACGGTCTCGCCGGAATGAGATGCTGGAACTTTCACCGTGATCCCGTCGGGTCCGTCAGCTCGACACCACATCATCCCGCTCACAAGATGAAGCTGGTTGGATGCTTCGACAACCACTTCCGTGTCTTCACGCAGGCGAGTCCTTCCGGTGGTGGGCAGTTCCAGTTCGCAGAGCACTCCGGCCTGAGTCCTGACTGTTGTGCCTGCGGGAAGTGGACGTGGCTGCCAGGAAACGAAGATAGTCTCGGGCAGTCGATTCGGAGACTGCACAATCACCGGCCCGGTGGCCCGAACCAGCAATGCTCCAGGGTGAAGCCGCTCGGCCTTCGTGCCGGCCACCATATCAATCCACTGATTCGCCGGTGAGCGGACAAGCACGGCCACAACAATCAGCGCCAGCATGGACAACACGACGGCTAATCTGCCAGGCCCCAATCGATGTCGGCCTTGAAGCTGGCCATCGTCCGCGCTACTTGAAACTTGAACCAACTGAACCGGCTGCTCTGCCGTGCGAGTTGCAAGGCGGGAAAGGAAACGTGTGACATCCAGTTCCCCGGCGACCAGGATTCGTCGCAGAGTTTCGTCGAGTTCCTGAAGCTGCGTAAACTCTTCCCGTTCTGCCGCATCATCCAGCAGGCGCTGTTCCGCGACGGAACGGTCGGCTTGCGAAAGTTCGTGGTCCAGCAGTTCATCCTTCCATGTGACTGGAAGCGAACGATCCGCGTCGCCATTGCTCTTTGGTTCTGGTTGATTCGGAGTCATGACATCACGCTCCCGGGACGACTCAGCCGCAATCGCAGCGTCTGCCTGGCGCGGCTGAGTCTTTCACTGACGGTGGCACGAGCAACGTCGAGCCACTCGGCGATCTGTTCGTAGGTCATCGAATTGTAGTAGTGAAGAAGAAGCACTTCGCGAAGTTCATCCGGAAGCGACTGGAGTTCCGTCAGCACCAACTGCTGTTCCTCCTGATCGGCCACGATCTGATCCGGCGGTCGAGTTCCCAAATGGACTTCGTCAGCAAACTCCGAAACCAGTTCCGCCTGACTGTTGGAATGACGTCGAAGCCAGTCGAGACACACATGAACAGCAATGCCTCGCATCCATGACATCCAGCGTTCAGGATCCGCCAGAGAAGACAGCCCCGTGATCGCTCGCAGCAGAGTTTCCTGCGCCAGCTCTTCCGCGTCTGCTGGCTGACGAACACGAGCCATGCAACAGGCCAGCACGCGCGGATATGCTCTGCGCGCGAGTTCGCCCTGCGCGGACGGATGTCCCGCAATCGCCTGACGCACGATGGCGATGTCATCATCAATCGTCATGCACAGAGCTTCATTGCCAATCTGCCGTTGGCGCCAGTTCCCCAAACGAAACCGACTGTTGTTTCTGTGAGCCGCCAGGCGCTAGCCGCGGGTGTCATGTGCGTTTGGCATTTACCCGCGGCTAGCGCCTTGCGGCTCAGTTCAGTCACCAATACAACAGCCCGCAACGTCTAATCCAACGCCGTAGGGTTGCCGCGAAAGCAGTGTCGTTACGAGTGAGACATCAGGCTGGCAGATTTTCATGCAATCTGCAATTTCCAGCAAAGTCGCTCATAACAGTCAGTTTCTGCCAGCCTGACCCATCGCGTCCTGCGACTTCTGAACGTCAGCGTTTGTACGCCCGGCCAGCGAACGACGCTGAGTGTGCTTCTACCAGAACGTTGAAAGCTGGGTTCCCGCCTGCGCGGGAATGTCGAACCGCTCTTCGTTGTTCTGACGGAGCACTAGCCCTCCGGTTTTGTGGCACCGGACGGCTCGCGCCGTGCCGCTCATTGAACACATGATTTTTGTGCAATGCGTGAACAACAAAAACTTTGAATCGAAAGGGATCCTATGAAACTGATTACCGGGTTCGTCATCACTCTTGCCATGGCTGGCGGGGTTTTCACTTCGTCGCTGTTGTCTTCCACTGTGTCAGCGACACCGGACGAGATGCCGCAGGAAGAAAAGTCTTCGCCATTCGTCGTTCACGAATGGGGAACCTTCACAACGTTCTCTGGTTCGAATGGCGTACACATGGACTTTCGACCGCTGCTGGATCAGGAACTGCCCTGGTTCGTGATGGATCGTGCCTCACAGTCCGGACAAATCTGGCTCGGGAAAGGCCGCATCCGTACTCGCGTGCGAATGGAAACACCAGTGACGTACTTCTACACCGACGTTGAACGCACGGTCAGTGCGAAGGTGCGTTTTCCCAAAGGGCTACTCACCGAGTTCTATCCGCCTGTGCGTGAGATGGCGCCGGCTTATGATCACGTTGCGGCGACACAGGGAGAAGGAGAACCTGTGGGCAACGGACTTCTTGACTGGGGCTCGATTCAGCTGATCCCTGCTTCATCGCTTCGTCCATCGGTGAAGGATGTGGACACCGCCAACTGGCTTCAGGAAGTCTTCACATCAAAGATTCTGACAGAAGCCAAAGGCAATCACTACGCTCACGCGCGTGAAACAGATTCTGCCTACGTTTATTCCCGCCTGTTGCCAGCCGGCAATCCGCAGTGGGTCAAAGCCGCACTGAAGTTGCCTTCCAGTCCCGGTCCCGACAATTCGCCCCCAGAGCACCACCTGGAGAAGTTCCTGTTCTATCGGGGTGTTGGTCAGTTTGATGTGCCCGTTCAGGTGACCACCGATGAAACCAATCGAGTCATCGTGACGAACAAGGGATCTCAACACGTTAGTGGAATGATCCTGTTGACAGTGAAGAATGCCTCTCTGCGGATGGCACAAGTTCCAGACTGCGCTGCCGGGGAATCTCAAACCGTCACACTTCCAACCGAACCAATTGCCATGGAGGCCCTTCGCGCAGCGATCATCGAGCGGCTGATCGCCGCTGGACTCTTCGAAAAAGAAGCAATCGCGATGGTGAATACGTGGCAGAGTTCATGGTTTACCGAACAGGGAACACGCCTGTTCTATCTCGTCCCGCAACAAACAACGGACGAGTTGCTGCCACTCGAAATTACGCCGGCACCGGACAAGACCGTTCGAGTCATGGTCGGGCGAGTCGAGATCATGTCGGCGACTCAGGAACAGCAGTTGATGACAGTTCTGAAGCGATCCGCACAGGAACGCAAGGTTGCCTGGGCAAAAGCCGCCGAGGAAAAATCGCCGGTTGCTCCGACACTGCCAATCCCGGCCGAATTCGTCACCCTGGGCCGCATGGCAGAACCGGCCCTCGCCCGATTGCAGGCCATCGCAAAGCAGCGCGAAGTCGCCGCCGAAGCGGAGACACTGCTGACGCAGCTTCGTTCAGACGTGCATCAGTGAGCCGCAAAGCGCTAGCCGCGGGTGTCTTTGTGACACGAGGCTGTGCACGCGGCCTCTCCCGAGCTTGCTGGCGCTCGCTCGACCTCTCCCAAACTTCGTTTGGGAGAGGAGTGCGTTAGATCACGATGACCGCATCGTTGAGTTCGTTGCGGTCGTCGGCGCTGCGGGGCAATGTGGTACTGAGTTGTGCTGAAGCGTGGTCCAGGACGCTGCTGATCGCATCAGCGATCGTTGATGTCTTCAGCTGCTGTGTGAGTCGCTGGCACCAGTCATCCAGTTGAGCCTGTCCGCAGGCGGCGAGCAGGCGTTCATCGGCCAGCAGGAACGCGCGGTGTTCGAACACGGAAATGTAAATCAGCAGACCGGCTCGACCTGGAGCATGGTGGATGCGCTGATCGAAGAAGACCATTCGAGCCGCGCGGGAGACTTCGTCATCGATCTCTCGCCGAGGAATGAACAGGCGTCGCAGCGATGGAAACAGGTGTGACAACCAGACGCCGCTGAGAAACCCAAACAGGATGCCCAGGACGACTCGGCCGATCAGAGCGTAACGAGGATCCGGGCCCCAGCTGCCATGTTCGGATGACTCATAGGGCCAGAACCAAAGCAGCGCGGCGGAAACCAGCATGGCTCCCCAGACGCCCGCAATGTCTTCTGCTCTGTCATAGCGGCCCGAATCTCGGGCAATCACTGGAACGAATTCGGCGTTCGTCACGGATTCCGCTTTGACGACAGCCTGAGTGATTTTGGAACGGTCGGCTTCAGACAACATCACAGTGACCTTCACGAAACAGGAGAGAGGATGGCTTGAGATTCATGAACTCGATGCGAACAACGCCCGCTACCAGGAACCACTCGCACCACCGCCGCCGGAGAATCCACCGCCAAACGAACCGCCACCAAATCCTCCGCCACCGCCTCCACCGAACCCACCGCCACCAGATCCACCAAAACCACCACCGCCCCATGGTGAATGTCGATTATTGTTGCTCAGGAATGTCACAAGGAGGTAACCGATGATTCCAAACACCGCGGCCCACAGGATCCATGCCCATCCCTGATTTCCGTTGCGGACAATGGAAACGATCGTAAAGACCGCCAGCGCGGCAAGGCCGATCAGAATGCCAGGATGAATGGATGGGCCGGTTCCATGCTCCGGAAAATATCGCACCGAAGGAGTGCCTTGAGTCGCATACGGATCTGCGGCTGGCTTTGCAGCACCGTTCGCTGGCATTTGAATTCCGCCCGACATCGCAATCAGCTGCGTCACGCCAGCACGAATTCCCTTGGAGTAATCTCCTCGCTTGAACTCGGGAATGATGTGCTGATCCATGATGTCCTTGGCCTGCTGATCATATTCGTGCTTCCAGCCGCCTCCCAGTTCAATGCGTGCCTTGCGGTCATTGCGGCTGACCAGCAGAAGGATTCCGGTGTTCCATGAAATCCCATTCACTTCGGCATGACCAATCTCCCACTGGTCAAACAGGAACCGTGAAAAGGTCTCGATCCGCATTCCTGCGCCACCGTGACTCTTCATATCGTTGATCGTCACAACGATGATCGGGGTTGCTTTGTCGCGCAGCAGCTTCTCGCAGTCTGCGATGATCGCGGTCTTGTCCTGAGCATTCAGAAGACCAGCTTCATCGCGGACGAATTCCTTGTCACCTGGTCGCTGGAGATCGATCTGCTGGAAAGCGATCGCTTTTGAAGCCAGCAGGAGACTGAACGACGCTGTCAGCAACATGAGTCGATTCATAAGGACCCTTGCGAGAAATCTGCGGACGGTTGTTGAGCAACGACAGTCAAAGGGTTTAGCCGTCATTCCCGCGCAGGCGGGAACCCAGAACGTTGAAAGCTGGGTTCCCGCCTGCGCGGGAATGACGAACCCTTCTTCGTTGTTGTGACGGAACTCTAGCGAGTTCCACTACGGAAGTTGCTGTTGTTTACGAGACGGAGTTTGACAGCCGAGCGTGAAACGTCCATCCGCTTCGACCGGATCACTCGAATTCAAAGAAATCTGCCGCATGGTTGGTCAGTCGTTGGACTTGAGCCGTCTGGTTTCTACCTTACCGTCCCTCTTTGATGAACGGCACGCGGCGGGAGCAATTTGGCATGCAGGTGAATGACGACAAGGCAATTCGACGAGTTCTCGACCTGATCTCGATTCAGGGTGGCAGCGGCAATGAACTCGACGTGTCCAACTGGATTCAGAAGCAGCTGACCGACGCTGGCGTTCCCGAGTCTGCCATCACCATCGACACCGCAAATAAGAAGAGTCCGGCGGGAGGCAACACCGGGAACCTGATCGTCAAGCTGAAGGGGACGATTAAGGGACCGCGCCGCCTGTTGATGGCTCACATGGACACCGTGCCTCTGTGTGTCGGATGCCAGCCTGTTCGTGAAGGAGACTGGATTCGTCCGAAGTCCAAAGACACCGCGCTGGGTGGCGACAACCGCGCAGGCTGTGCTGTGGTGCTGACGGCCATCCTGGAGACACTGAAGCAGAAGCTCGATTATCCGCCGCTCACACTGCTGTTCACGGTGCAGGAAGAAACGGGACTGCGAGGAGCCAGGTACCTGAATTCGGCAAAGCTTGGTAAGCCCGAGCTGTGCTTCAACTGGGACGGAAGAGATCCCAACAGCCTGATCGTTGGCGCTGTCGGAGCGAACAATCTGCAGATTCGAATCGAAGGCATTGCCAGCCACGCGGGTGCTCATCCGGAAGACGGCGTGAACGCTGCGGTGATCGCATCGCTCGCGATGGCCCAGCTTCAGAAGGGCGGATGGCACGGACTGGTTCGAAAGGGGAAGCACCGTGGCTCAAGCAACCTCGGCATCATTCGGGGAGGCGATGCCACCAATGTCGTGATGCCGCTGGTGACAATTCAGGCGGAGGCTCGAAGTCATGACAGCCAGTTCCGACAGCAGATTGTCGCCGCATGGCGCGATGCCTTTGAAACGGCAACGGACAGCGTGACCAATGCCTCCGGTCAGTATGGTTCGCTGAAGTTCGTTGAGGACGTTCGTTACGAGCCATTCCGAATCGACGACAGCAGCGAGTGTGTTCAGATTGCCAAAGCCGTCTCTGAAGCGGTCGGACTGAAACCTCGGCCACAGGTCTGTGATGGTGGACTGGATGCAAACTGGATGGCAGCGCATGGATTTCCGACAGTCACGCTCGGCTGTGGCCAGCACGATATTCACACCGTGAAGGAACGACTCTACGTTCCTGACTATCTTGCCGCGTGTCGAGTCGGTCTGGGGCTTGCGACAGGCACATAGCTGCTGTTGAACTGTTTTTGGGTTGAACCGTCATTCCCCCTCAGGCGGGAATCCATCTTTCTTCAATCTGGGTTCCCGCCTGCGCGGGAATGACGCATCTCCTGCGGGCCGATTGATCCGCCATCGCGAGTTGCGGAAGAGGTCAACGTTTCCCAATCGTCGTTTCTCAGTGAGCGCCGGGTATTCTCCTCAGGTTGTGCTTTCGCGTGGAAAGTGTGGCACGTAGAATTACGAGCCTGCAATCATCCTGCCTGAACACACCGTCCCACCGTTCCAATTCGGCGACTGTCACGTCACGCTTCCCGCGTCTCGTTTCAGTTTCTGGCCTGCTGATCACTGAGGTCCCACGATGCCGACTCACCGTGCACGTTCTGTCGTTTCCTCCGTCATCACAATCTTCGCGCTTCTGTGCTCGGCGAGCGTTGTGAATGGACAGGTGGACTTCAATCGCCAGGTTCGTCCCATTCTGGCCGAACATTGCTTTGCGTGTCATGGTCCGGATGCGAAGAAGCGAAGTGGCGAACTGAGGCTTGACGTCGAGGCCGATGCGAAGATTGCCGCCATCGTTGCGGGTGCACCGGACAAGAGCCCGCTGGTTGCTCGCATCAACACATCAGACCACGAAGCGATCATGCCACCCGTGTCGACGGGCAAGACGCTTTCGAGCGAACAGAAGGAGACGCTGAAGCAATGGATCCGCGAAGGAGCAAAGTACTCCAGCCACTGGGCCTTTCAGCCCATCGGCAAAGCGGAAGACATGCTGAAGACGCTTCCTGCTTCGGAACTCCCTGACGCCCGGACTGTTGATCGATTTCTTCAGCATCGACTTCAGGAAGCGGGCCTGAGTTATTCGCCGGAGATCAGCCGGGCTCAGTTTATTCGTCGAGCAACGTTTGATCTGACGGGATTGCCGCCGACCTGGGCGGAAGTCGAAGCGTACGTGAATGATGCTTCGCCCGACAGTACGGAAAAGCTGATCGATCGTCTGCTGGAATCGCCGCGGTATGGTGAACGCTGGGGACGACACTGGCTGGATATTGCACGCTACGCGGATACTCATGGCGGAGCGGCGATTGGCTTCACAACGTTTCCGTTTTCTTACACGTATCGTGATTATGTGATTGGAGCTTTCAATCGCGACCTGAGCTTCGATCGATTTCTTCAGGAGCAGATTGCTGCGGATCAGCTTGGGTTGTCGGAAGACGATCCTGCTCTGGCGGGTCTTGGTTTTCTGACGGTCGGCATGCAGTTTCGAAACTACCATGACACGATCGATGATCAGATCGACGTTGTGACTCGGGGACTGATGGGGCTGACCGTCACGTGTGCTCGCTGTCATGATCACAAGTTTGATCCGATCCCAACGACCGACTACTACGCTCTGTATGCCGCGATTGCTCCCAGCAAAGCCCCCGCGATGCTTCCGGTGATTGGAAACGTCAGCGACGAAGCGGCTCGACAGGCCTACGATCAGCAGTTAGCCGACCTGAAGCTGAAGTACCAGCAGTTTGCCCGTGAGCAGGGTGAAGTGCTGCGTCAGCGACTTCGAATGCAGGTAGGGCTGTACCTTGCGGAAATGGCAAAGGGACTGGGCGAGCAGGATACGTCGACCGTGTTCCTGTCATATCGAACAGACGATATTCGCCCCATTCTGTTCAACCATTGGCGTGACTACCTGGCAAGTCTGAAGAAGGACGATCCGGTCTTTGGGCCGTGGCTGGAGATGCAGTCATGGGGCCCGATGCCGGAAGACGAATTCCGCAAACGCTGCGAGGAGTACATCGGGCGACTCTCTGCGGAACTGGATGCTGCCGGCCGAACTCCGGACAAACTTCATGCGTTGCGAGGCGAACCGCCAAAGTGGAACCCGTTTGTCATTGATGCTCTGAGCGAAAAGAAACCCAAGAGCCTGCTGGAGGTTGCTGCGATCTACGGCCATGTCTTTGCGGCTCAGCAGAAGCAATGGCAGCAGGCTCTGATGGAAACCGCAACCGAGGCGACGCCGGAAGGCAGCGTGCTTCCCGATGATCATCCGGCTCATCTGGTCATCAACAGTCCCTCGCACCGACAGATTCGGCATCATCTGTTTGGTGAAGGAACTCCGTTCGATCTGACGGATGAAGAGGCGATTCGGCTGACGAACCGAACGATCTCCGACCTTGCGAATGGCAAGAAGGGTGCAATTCACGGCCTGAACCTTTCCGCACCAGGTTCTCCTCCTCGCGCTATGGCGATTCGGGAAGAGGAGAAGCCGAAAGAAACGCACGTGCTTCTTCGAGGCAACCCGCTGGCACGGGGAGAAATCGTGAAGCCTCATTTCCTTTCGGTACTTCCCGGAGCAGATCACTCGACCTATCAGGATGGCCAGCGACGACTTGGCCTGGCTCGATCCATCATCTCCGATTCGAACCCGCTGACAGCGCGAGTGTTGGTCAACTGGGCGTGGCAGAATCACTTTGGCGTGGGACTTGTTCGAACGCCGGATGACTTTGGAGTGCGTGGTCAGCCACCGACTCATCCGGAACTTTTGGATTATCTGGCTGATGAATTCCGCCGCAACGGCTGGTCGCTCAAATGGCTGCATCGTCAAATCATGCTCAGTCAGGCATATCGGCAGGGAGCGGTGGAGAACGAGAAGGCTCGCGAGATTGATCCGGAGAATCTGCGACTCTGGCGAATGCCTCGTCGTCGTCTGGACTTCGAAGCGATGCGAGATTCGATGCTGTCGGTCTGCGAAGAGCTGGACATGACGATGGGAGGTCGTCCGATCGATCTGAATGCGAGCCCCGCGGTTCCTCGCCGCAGTGTTTATGGATTCGTCAATCGCGACATCATCGCGAACCTGATGAGTACCTTTGATACGGCGAATCCGAACGCGTGCACAGCCCGTCGGCCGGAAACGACCGTGCCTCAGCAGACTCTGTTCGCACTCAATTCGGACTTCATTCAGGATCGAGCCACAAAGCTGGCGGCTCTGACTCGGCAGGCGAATCCAACAGGCGACGATCAGCGTATCGTTGACCTGGTTCGAAGGGCCCTTTGCCGAACGCCAAGTGACGAGGAAGTCCGACAGGCTGCGAAGTTCCTTGGGGACTCGGCAAGTGATCCCGCATCAGCGAACGATCCGGAACGCCGCTGGGTCCTGCTGGCTCACGCGCTGCTTGCGTCGAATGAGTTTACATTCCTGGACTGACAGGCTGTTGACTGACCGAGACTTCATAACCCGAAACGTCAGTGAGGGATACAAAGCCCCCGGGGTGATCCAAATCATCCCTTGCTGACGCAGCGGGTTGGGATGAACCGAAACGTCAGTGAGGGATACAAATGCCCGGGGTGATCCAATTCATCCCTCGCTGACGCCGCGGGTTGGGATGAACCGCCAGTCTGATAACCGTTTGTTGAATTGAGCTCACATGATCTGGAATGCTCTACCAGCAATCTTTGTTGTCTGGTCCCTGCTCCCGTCACACGCGATGGCTCAGAAGGATGATTCCCCGCCGATTGAGATTCAGGTTGTGGATCGGGAAACAGGCCGCGGCGTTCCGATGGTGGAACTCATCACCATCGATGACCTGACGTATATGACCGACAATGCAGGTCGCGTGGCGTTTGATGAACCGGAGATCATCGGCCAGACCATCTTTTTTCGAGTTGTCTCGGCGGGGTATCAGTGCCCGAAGGACGGCTTTGGTATCGAAGGCGTGCGTCTGAAACTGGAGCCAGGAAAGTCGCATCGCATCGAGCTGACTCGCACCAATGTTGCCGAGCGACTGTATCGAATCACGGGAAGAAATCTATACCTCGACTCAGTTCGGCTTGGCAAATCGGTGCCGCTGAAGAATCCTCTGGGCTCCGGAATGGTCCTTGGTCAGGATTCGGTGCAGACGGCAATTCTGAACGATCGAATGTACTGGTTCTGGGGCGACACCAATCGACTCTCCTATCCCCTCGGACTGTTTCGAACGGCGGGTGCAACTTCACCGTTGCCAGGACAACCCGGCAACGTCCCTTCGGACGGCATTGATCTCGACTATTTCACAAATGACGAAGGCTTCGCGCGAGCCATGGTGGACGTGCCACAAAAGGAAGGCGTCGTCTGGATTCACGGGCTCTGTGTTGTGACGGACAAAGATCAGAAGCTGCGCATGGTCACACAGTACTCGCGTCGCAAGGGGCTCGCGGAACCGCTTGAACAGGGACATCTCGTCTGGAACGACGATCGTAAGATCTTTGAAATTCTGGAAGTGATCGACCTCGCTGACACCTGGCGCATACTTCGGGATCATCCGGTTCATGTCACAGAAAACGGTGTGGACTATGTTTGCTTTGGCAACCCGTTTCCGGTGACTCGCGTCCCTGCCACACTGGAAGCGATTCAGGATCGCTCTGCGTATGAATCGTTTACGTGCGTTGCTTCAGCGGGTGAAACGACCAGCGGCACGAAACTTGACCGCAATGCTTCGGGAAAACTGATGTGGAGCTGGAAGAAAGCTGCTCCTGTGACACAGCAGGATGAACAGAAATGGATCAAAGCAGGACTGATGAAGCCCGAAGAAGCGAGGCTGCTTCCTGTTGATGCCGACAAACCGGAACGACGCGTCCTGATGCATGCCGGCTCAGTGTATTTCAACGCGTATCGCAAACGCTGGATCATGATTGCCAACGAGCTTGCCTGGGACAAAAGCAGTCCGTCGCATCTTGGTGAGGTGTATTATTCAGAAGCGGAATCGCCGACCGGACCGTTCGTGAAAGCACTCAAGGTTGCCAGCCATCCGAAGCAAAGCTTCTACAATCCGGTCCACCATCCGGAGTTTGATGAGCAGCAGGGACAGCGAATCTACTTCGAGGGAACCTACACGAACAGCTTCACGAATTCTCCGGCAACTCCTCAGTACAACTACAACCAACTGATGTACCGGCTGGATCTCGACGGTAAACGGATTCGTGAAGTGTTCGATCGGTAGGTGCCGCTTGCCGAGCGGCACTTTGCGGCCTCGCCGCAACCGGTGAGCGAAAGAGGTGGCCGCAGATGTGCAGGCGAGCGTGGGTCAGGGTAGCAATGCGGCCATTCATCGCAAGAACGCGAGACGATATGTGCCAGCGAGACAGGGGTTCGCCTGACGGCGAAAGTCCTTTCCGGCAGAAAGGACCTACTTTGACAAGCATCCGCGACTACATCCGCAGTCATCGCCCTATCGCCCATGATCGTTTTGACATCCCCGCTCGCCTTAGTTGGGATTCTTCACCAGCCAGCCGATGAGTTCATTCAGCTTTGGCGGTTTACCCTGCCACAGAATTCCGATGCGATAAATTCTCGCCGCGGCTGTGACACCGATGGCTGTTCCGGCCAGCAGGATCACAATGCTCAGCAGGATCTGCCACACTGGGATCGTGGCCCCGGTGGCCAGTCGCAGAGTCATCATCAGAGGAGTGGACGGCGGGAAGAAGCTAAGCGTTGTCGCCAGCGTGCTGTTCGGTTCACGCACAGCGTTAAACCACACCATCAAAGGCAGCATCATCACCATCCAGATCGGCAGCAGCAGGCTCTGAGCTTCTCGCAGCTGACTGACACACGCCGCAATCGCCATAAAGATCGAACTAAACATCAGTACGGCAAGTACCTGATAGATGATGAACCAGGGAATGATGCTGTAAGGAATGGATTCGCCGTAGCCCTGGTAATTCGCAAACGCCAGGCCGCCAGCTGCATACAGAGCAAACACGGTGATTGAACCACCGACGTTGCCCAGCAGTTTTCCGGTCATCAGCTGCTGAGCATTCGCTGAACCCAGAAGCACTTCTGAAATGCGAAGTGTCTTCTCTTCAAGAACGCTTTCGAGCATCGGCTGAGCAGACATCATGATGATCATGAACATCAGCATCATGATGCCCATCGGCAGGAAGATCACCGCCAGCTCGTTGGGCTTTTCTTTGCTGACAATCTTGCCATCCGCGTCCCGATAATACAGTCCTCCGCCTCGAACGGTGGCTCGACGTTCCAGTTCCATCATCACTTTCGGCAGTTCAACCGGCGAGACGGATGAGGACAGTCGCTGTGCCCGGATCATTTGATTGAGGCTTGTTTCCGCCCATCGTTTTGCATCGGCCAGGGCCGCGTCTTCTGCAACGTAAGAGATCTCCGGCAGCTTCAGGGAGTCCGGAGTCAGCTTGTCGAGCTGTGTCAGGTCTGGTGCTGGTGCCGTCAGCACCTCGGCAGGAATCTCGATGAACGCATACAGCTTGCGATCCTTAATCTGCTCTGACAGCTCCAGACGCTTTTCATCATCGAAGCCCTCAGCCGGAATCTGTTCCAGGACATAACGATGGATCTCTTCCATCCCCATCGCCTTGCGAGCTTCTCGTTCTTCACGATCGTCCGATGACATCTTTGGCTTAGCGTCAGCCTCTTTGCCGTCTGCGCTGGAAGGCTCTGAGGATTTCTCGTCTGGCTTCGCAGGAACATCCGCCTTCAGCATCAGATTGCGTTGTTCCGCCGCCATCTTCAGAGGAAGGAACAGTTGGCCTGTTCGGTCAATGACCGCAATCCGGCGATCTTCCGCCTTTTCAATGCCTCGCAGCAGCTTGGGAATAATCATGCCGCCCAGCATCAGAATCGGCATCATGGCCATACCAACGATGAAGGCTTTCGTGGCCACCATCGCCTGATATTCACGTCGGGCAATCGTCAGTATTTTTTGCATGGTTTATGCTCAGAGTTGTCTGGAAATCAAACGCGTTGATGAATGTCTGCTGTGTATTGGCTGTTGCCGAGTCTTCGCTGTGGTCAGTCGGCTTCGGTTGCCATTCGGCTCTGGTTGTTGCAAACGAACCAGATTCGGGGATGACTGTTCGTTCTCAAACCGCGGCGGTCTTGGATTCCGATGGAGCCGCCACCGGTCCAGCAATGCGAATGAAGATGTTATGCAGCGACGGACGAAGCAGTTCAAAGTGCTCCATGCGAGTCGTTGTGGCCAGATGCTTCAGAACATCGTCCGCATGCTCACCGGATTTCAGTTTCATGTGAAGGAACGGGCCGCGAGTCTCAATGGCTTCCACGCCGGAAATGAACTGAGGAGCCTTTTCACCTTCGGCAAAGCGAATGCGTACTTCATCGGCCGGATAACGTCGCTGAATTTCTGCGACGGTCCCGTCAAGCACCTTGTTGCCGTTGTGAATCATGAAGACTCGTTCACACATGCGTTCCGCCACATCCATCTCGTGCGTTGAGAAGATGATGGTTGTGCCGCGGCTTCGAACTTCCTGAATGGCTTCTCGCAGAAGTTCCAGATTCACAGGGTCAAGCCCACTGAACGGTTCATCAAGAATCAGCAGCTGCGGACGAGCAATCACTGAAGCGACGAACTGAACTTTCTGTGACATGCCTTTCGAGAGCGATTCAATTTTGCGGCTGCTCCAGTCTTCCGCACCCAGTCTCTTCAGCCACCAGGTGATCTCGGAATCGCAGTCTCGAAACCCCTTCAGACGTGCGTAGTACTGCAGCAGGTCACGCACTTTCATGCGACGATACAGACCTCGTTCTTCGGGAAGGTATCCCACGCGATCATCCGCACATTTTCCTTCCGCCTGTCCCAGCACTTCGATGCGACCGCGATCCGGGAAAAAGATGCGCAGGATCATTCGAATCGTGGTCGTCTTGCCGGAGCCGTTAGGGCCAATGAATCCGTAAATCGATCCTTCAGGAATGGCGAGGTCCAGATCTCGCACGGCGGTGTGAGAACCAAACGTCTTTGTCACACCTTCCAGCCGAACTGCATGGTTTGTCATAATCGCGGTGTTGCCTGATGAAGAAATGAGTTCCGTTGCGCCACGCCTGAATGTTTGTTAACCGGTCAGCGGTCGCCGAACGTCAGAAGAACCGGAACGCAGGATTTTGCCTTCGGATGCGTCGGATTTCGAAGAATGAAGCAGAATATTCAACGGAATCCGGCATTGTGAACGATTCGAGAACGTTCACATGAACAGCGTTGTGATTCGACGCACTTGAGTCTGCGAGTCGTGGGAAAGCTGGAAAAGACACTTACGGGACCGATGTTCTAGGAAATCCGCTCGCCCGCTACCATTCCGCCACCACTCTCGAACGGGCACGCTGCGCGCGGTGAATGCAAAGCGAACAACGTGTGCGGGAAATTGGCAGCGAGCCGTTAGGCTCCATTCGGTCAGGGGCGTTCAGGCGTTGTGCGGAGAGAAGGCAGAGGAAGTCGATGCGTAAGGTCCTGCTGAGATTTGTGTTCGACAACGCGTGGCAATGGCAGTCCGCTGGCAACGAGCTGTTGGTCGGCGTGGGATGGCTGATTCTTCTGTGGCAGCTCATCGTCATTGTGGTTGCTCTGACGATGTATCTGCAAACAAAGAACGCCAAAGAGTCCGTTATGTCGGCGTTGTTCTGGCAGATCATTCCCGCCGCACTTGGATTCCTGCTGATTGCTCAGCCGCCGATCGGGCTTGTCAAATCGGGTCTGCCGGTTTTTGGATACGGCTTCATGATGTTTCTGGGATTCGGATCTGCCAGCTGGCTGGCTTCGCGAAGAATCCGATCGATCGGTCAGCCACCAGAAGTGATCTGGGACATGATGATGTGGGCGCTGATCCCGGGCCTGATCGGCGCGCGTCTTTACTATCTGCTGGAATATGGTTCGCAGGTCTATGGTCGCGCACCGACATTTCGAGACAAGCTGATTGCAACGTTCGCCTTGTGGGACGGCGGCATCGTGTTCTACGGCAGCGTGGCGGGAGGCATCATTGGAATCCTGATCTTCTGTCGGCGACGCGGAATCAACCCGATCGCGATGTTCGACGTGCTGGCTCCGTCGCTGTTTGTGGGTGAAGGGTTTGGACGCATCGGTTGCTTTCTTTACGGATGCTGTTTTGGCAAAGCCTGCCAGCTTCCATGGGCGGTCAAATTTCCTCCCGACAGCCTGACGTTTGAGAAGCTGGTTGAATGGAGGATCATCAATCCGGATGCCGACACGACGATTCCTCTGCATCCGACACAGCTCTACAGCTCCGGCATGGCCTTTTTGCTGGCGGGAGTTCTGGCCTGGTTCTACCGCCGGAAACCATTTGACGGCAGCGTGATGTGCCTTGCCTGGATTCTGTACCCCATTAACCGCTACATTCTGGAAACGTTGCGAGGCGACGTCGCACCAGACAAGGTGGGTCTGAAAAATGCTCAGGTCCTTAGTGTTGCTCTGGTGGTTACCGGAATCGCAGCCATGTACTACTTTTCGACTCATCGAAAGCTGACCGGAAAAACTGGCGTCGGAGGCTCCGCGGGCAATTCCTGATCAACAGTGATTGAACGCTCAGCGAAGACGGAACGATACAAACCACAGCAAGAGGCGTCCGTGAATTCGCAAAGTGACCTGCAACTGATTGACGAAGCTCTGCAGGGCGCGACTCACGCATTTGACGAACTCGTGCGCCGCTACCAGGACCGACTGGTTCACAGCCTGGAACATTGCCTGGGCTCGCGCGACGACGCACTCGATGCGGCTCAGCAGGCATTTACGCTTGCCTGGCGCAAGCTGTCATCGTTTCGGCGGCAGTCAAGCTTTTATTCCTGGCTGTACCGCATTGCTCGAAACGCCGCCGTCAGCAGCCTGCGCAAACAGCAGTTGCCTTCGGGGTCTCTGGAACAAATGAACGAGGTCGCCGGGTTTGAACCTACTGACCGTCACGGAGATTCTGCGCCTGACCATGCCATGCAGCAGGAAGAAAACATTCGGCTTGTCCGTCAGGCTCTCCAGCAGATCCCCGAAGAGTTTCGATCGCCGCTGGTGCTGAAAGAGATCGACGGGTTCTCGTACGAACAGATTGCAGAAGTGCTCGACATCCCGCTAGGCACCGTTCGCAGCCGCATCTTTCGAGCACGCCAGGAACTGATCGAACGACTGACGCGGGCTGATAATCAGTAGGTGCTGCTTGCCGAGCAGCACTTCGCGGCCCCGCCGCGACCAGCGACCGTATGACGTGCCCGTATCTGCAGGCGAGACGTGGGACAGTTCACCGCGAAGTGTTTGGGTTGAACCACGAGGTCAGGCATCATGATCACTGTAGAATAAGGTTCGCCTGACGGCGAAGATCCTCTCCGGCAGAGAGGATCTACAGTAGGTGCTGCTTGCCGAGCAGCACTTCGCGGCCTCGCCGCGACCAGCGACCGTTCGACGTGCCAGTATCTGCAGGCGAGACGTGGGACAGTTCACCGCGAAGTGTCTGGGTTGAACCACAACGTCAGGCATCATGATCACTGTAGAACAAGGTTCGCCTAACGGCGAAAATCCTCTCCGGCAGAGAGGATCTACAGCGAACATCAACATCAGCCGCCTGTGCGAATGAACAACTGCCCGAGCTGTGCAACCGGAGTCTGATAGACCTGCTGCAGCACCTGAGCGGCATTCGGGTTCTTTCGCAGTTCGGCGACGAGGGTCTGGAAACGTGCGGGGCCGCCCTGAGTCATCAGGAAGCGAACGAGCAGGTAGCCGACATCGCCGACTTCTTCAGGTGCAAAGGTTCCGTCCGCAAAGAACTTGGCGGGGTCATCGACGGTCGCAACGGCTTTGGTCGCGCGAGATGGAAGGGTCTTGAGATATTCCGAATCAGCCGGAATGCCGGCTTCCAGCATTCCAAAACCCTGCTTCAGCCAGTCAGGCAATGCGGATCCATCACGTCCCAGATACGACTGGCTGATCAGCGAGTTCATCAGCTGCTCGGCGTTGAGTGACGAATCCGAAGCGGTATCTCCCACATCGTGCATGGCGATGTAAGCCGTTTCGAAGTTTCCGTTGATCGTTGAATGCCCTGAGATCACCTTCGGAGTTCGTCGGTTCATCAACACGGTGTTGAACTCTTCATAGTCGAAGCGATCCTTCGTCGCGAAGATAATCAATCGACCTCGGAAGGCCTTCTGACCTCCTGCCAGTGGATATTTCTTCGCCAGTTCTGCCAGGTGAGTCTCCGCTTTTGCTCCCAGTTCCTTCAGGCGATCTTCTGACACTGTTCCATACATGTAGAAGTTGTCGGTGGTCGCAGAGACGCCTTCCGATCGAGGCGATACG
>JAEUII010000307.1 GCA_016795145.1 Planctomycetaceae bacterium | reverse complement strand
TCGGTGCCTTCGAGTCCAGCGGGATTGGCATTGGGACTCCGGACCATCCGCTTCGCATCCGAGCCAGGGAACTGGCCATCAAACTGGCATCAGATGTGAACGCTTCTGTGTACATCGATCAGACATCGAGCAGTCGACTTTCGACAATCAGCGTTCCGGGAGGTACTGTGGTTCTTTCCGGTGGAACGTTCCAGCAAACGCAGGATAACCAGATTTCGCCCGACACAAACCTGGTGCTGACAAACGGAGCCGTCTGGAGTCTTGTGCACCACTCGTCAGGTGGCAGTGAAGGCGAAGAGCCCACTTACTTCAGCACAACGCAGCATCTTCGCTCGCTGACGGTACAGAATGGAACTGTGACGGCCGATGCGTTCCAGAGCGAGGGCGAAGAAATGGTCGGCGGCATTGTAACGGCCGACCTCGATTTCGAATTCTGGCAGGCCCACCTCTCCGCAACTCTCTCCGGCCCATCAGGACTGACAAAGCGAGGGACAGGCAGCGTCACGATTGACACCGCGCAAAGTTATTCGGGACCCACCGTGATTGAAGAGGGGAACGTAGTCCTCATCAGTTCAACGACAAACAATCTCATCAGCGCGGACTCATTGATTGATGTACGCAACGACGGAGTTCTGGATGTCAGTCAGCTGCAAAGCTTTAATGCCGAACTCGGAGACTGGACCACGGGCATGGTGCTCCGTAATCCACAGCGGCTGACGGGAACTGGCGAAATTCAGGGAGACATCATTGATGAAGGCGAGATTGCTCCTGGACCCACATTTGGTTCACTTTCCTTCACAGGGAATGTAACCCTCTCCTCAAACGGCAGGTTCCTGTTTCAAATTGCCGGGACGGATACTGATCAGAATCAGACACAGCTTCAGTTCTTCAGCGATGTTCTTCTGACGGGAGAACTGGCACTTCAGATTTCTCCCGACTATGACTCAAAGGATGGCGACAGATTCCTAATCCTTGACAAGCAGAGTGACGGTCCTGTCTCCGGCCATTTCCGCGATCTTCCGGAGGGCGCTGTCTTCATAACTGGAACGGAGAGTTTCCGGATCACCTACGAAGGCGGTGATGGGAATGATGTCATGCTGGAAACCGTGCTTGCGGTGCTCAACACGGATGACGATGGATTCGGATCACTCCGCCGCGCGATGACGGAGGCGAATACTCTGCCTGGTGCCAACACAATCGTTTTCAGTATTCCTGGGACAGGCTCTCATGTCATCAGTCCTCTGACTCCATTACCAGCACTCACCGGACCAACGCGAATTCACGCGAATACTCAACCGGGCTACTTTGATGTGCCACTCGTTGAACTGCGAGGTCACAGCGGGCTTCCCGATGATACGGACGGAATCCGCCTTGAGAGCGACGGCGACAGTGAAATCATCGGACTGAACATTTCCGGCTTTTCCGGAGCAGGACTGCATGTGATCTCCGATGAAGGGTTTGTCGGCATTGATCAGAACTTCTTCGGACCCTCACTCAGTGGCCTTGCACTGGAAGGGAACAAACACTTCGGAGTTGTTCTGACTGGCAACGCAACAATCGGTCTGGGCTATGTGATGGAAGTCACCGGAGCGTGGACAAGTCTGCTGGACGGCAACGGCAACGTCGTCAGCGGCAACGGTGACGGCGGTGTGCTCATCGATGGTGCCGGCGACGTTTACCTGCAAGGCAATCACATTGGTGTGCGAGCCGACGGGACACAACGGCTGCCAAACACCGGAGCCGGTATCACGTTACGAAACGAGGCTCTGGCGTACGTCTATAACGGAAATGTCATCAGCGGAAACAGTGGCGACGGGATCCTGATGGAAGCCTCGGCCACCTATCTGGAAGTCTCTTCGACGATTGTTGGTCTGAACAAAGACGGAACTCAACCGATCGCAAATCAAGGCGTCGGGATTCATGTTGTCAGAGACGATGCATCTCCGGGCAACGGCGGGATGAACATCTTTGAAAGTACTGTTTCCGGAAATCTTGGTGGCGGTATCTCCATTGAAGACGCCCGAACATCGACGAATAACCCGCAGGTGATGAGCATCGAATCGTCTCTCATCGGAATGCCACAACGCGGAACGAAGAACGCGGCGAATCGGAATTTTGGTCTTCGCATTTCGCAGCCGTTCATGGGTCTCCCCGATCCTGAGGTTGAAAGTCCGTTTCAAGTGTATGCCAACGTGATCTCGGGGAACTCGGGTCCCGGCCTGTGGCTACAGAATGTCGTGGCAGTTCACGTCACGAATAACAGGCTGGGAACGACTGCCGAGGGGACAGCGGCCGTTCCCAATGATACGGGCGTGTACCTGGATTATCAGAACCGCGCGAGCGCGTTCGCCGAGTTCGTTGACAACACCATTTCGGGGAACAGAACTGCTGGAATCTGGCTGAATGCGTCGAACTCGTCTGAGTACTCTGCACAGGCTTCCGTACTGAACGCTCAGTTTATTGGCAACACTGTCGGCACGGATGCTCATGGAGGGCGAGCGATTCCCAACGGACAGGGCGTGTTGCTGGAGTTCTCCACCGATGCAGAAGTCGCCGCCCAGCAACTGGTTCGATTCGCTGGCGGTGTGATCAGCGGCAATAACGGCAACGGAGTGACAATCACCGGGACTGCTCGCGACGCGTTTGTGGAGCTGGACACGCTGATTGGTGCAAGTGCCCTTGACACGCTTCCGCCGGGGAACCGCGGGAATGGTGTGCTGATCAGTTCCGACTCAGTCCGCCTTCTGATTCATGGAGACACCGTCATTGCCGCCAACCGCGGGAACGGAATTAGGCATGAAGGGACTGGACGTGGCGCAAATATCACACTGGGACACACGACTGGTGATTTCCCCGGTTCGCCGATCTTTTTCGGCAACCTTGGTATGGCCATCGATCTCGGTACTCCCGGACCGACTGACAACGAGGGATCAGCGACGGACTTTCCTGTCATCGAAGAAGCCACATTGATCGTCCCTTCAAATTCGGATGTCGGCTTCCTGAACATTGTTGGAACGAACACACCCGTCGGTGGTTATTTCCTGCAGTTCTATGCCACCCGTCCGACGGTCACCGGGCGGGGGCAGGGGGCTCTTCCCATTGGAGAAGTTGCTCTGCTGGGCGGTCTTCCGGATGAAGACTCAATCACCGACCATTTGTCGGGGCTGACTCCCGAGCTCGACCTTGACCCGAGGCCCGATCACTTTCGCTATCGTATCAGTGTTCCGGCAACCTTTGAGTCTCGGTTGCTGACGGCGGTGATTCTCGACCCGCTGAATGGAATGTTAGACAAGGACTATGGACATGTCTCTGAGTTCAGTCCGATTATCCCGATCGGTACTCAGTTAACGCACTTACCTCCAGTTGTCGATGCCGGAGCGGACGTTCAATTGAGCGTCGGCGCTTCTCTTCAGAAGTCAGTCTCCTTCCGTGACGACGATTCCGTGGAGTTTGAAGTTGTTGTGGACTACGGAGAAGGGGCAGGATTCTCGTATGGTACTTATCGTCCTCAGGACCGGGTCATTTTGCTGGACCACACTTATCAAAGTGTCGGACAGTACGTCGTCTCCGTCAGCGTCATGGACGACACAACTCCCTTTGGCCTGATCGACATTGATTCGTTCATCGTGACGGTCGATAACGCACTTCCTGAGATTCGATTCAACGAAGTCGAAATCTCAAAACGAGTTGTGGAAGGAGAAACGGTTGATCTGAACGGCACCTTTGAGGATGCCGATGTGGATGACCTGCATACGGTCGAGGTGGACTGGGGCGACGGGTCCATTGATCCGCCTCAAACTCTTGCCGTCGGTGACAGGTCCTTTTCGCTGAATCATGTGTACCTCGATGATGGTCAGTCAGGCGCCTCGTCACACCTGTATCGCGTTGTCGTCACAGTTCGGGACAAATCCGGTGCGACGTCTGCAACACCAGTATTCCTGGTGCAGGTTGACAATGTACTGCCACAATGGAACACAACCGCCCCAAGTTTGACACTGAGCGACACGCTGATCACGGAAGGTGGTTCAGTCAGTCTTCATGGAGCGTTCACCGATGCCGGACTGCTTGACTCTCACCAGGTGATCATCAACTGGGGCGATGGCTCACCGCTGGAGCGAGTCTCGTCCGCCAGTATTGAGCAGAATGAAAACAGTCGCAGATTCTCGCTGTCACATCTCTATCGGGACAACCCGTCCAGTGGCTCAACGTATGTGATCGTGGCGACACTGGCCGATGATGATGAGCCTGCAATCGCGGTGAGTTCATCTGTTTCCGTCACCGTGCTCAACGAAATCCCGGTGATTCAGCCGTTGCTGCTTGGTAACAACTCCCTGGAGGAAGGTGACCTGCAGGCTGTGTTCATTTCGTTTGTCGACAGCGGAGTTGAGACGCACTCTGCGATGGTCAACTGGGGTGATGGCTCGCCCGAAGTGAAGTATCCGGTTTCTGCAGGATCATTTTCGATTGCTGTCAACCATCGCTACGACAGAGACGGCCAATACACAATTCAAGCGAGAATCATTGATCGCGACGGCGTTGAAAGCGATCTGGAGTCTGCCGTTTTCCATGTCACAAACTTTGCACCGACGCTGGAGATCGTCGGTTCGAACAAGACGGTCATGGAAAACGAGTCGATCGAACTATCAGGCTCCTTCGATGATTCTTCACCGCTCGATCATCAGACGATTATCATTGACTGGGGAGATGGCACAACTCAGACGCCGGCCGAGATTGATCACGTGAACAGGACATGGCGAGCTCGCCATGTTTATTTCGATGATGTAAGTGGTGGAAGTGGTTCAAGCACGTTTACAGCGGTCGTCACAATCTCCGATGGGACCGAGACTTCCACAGCGAGCGCTTTGGTCACAGTACTGAACTCAAACCCCGTCATCAGCGTGATTCCGGCACTGAGTGCGACCAGCAATGCAATTCGACTGAGGGCTATTGGGAGTGATCACAGCCCTGTAGACCAGCTGCATCTGGACTGGCACTGGAATGTCATGCGTGGCGGAGTCCCAGTGGAGTTCACGCTGATTTCTCCTTCAGAAATCGAGTTCACGCCCGGGTCCTCGGCTGGTGCGGTCATTGATGTCATCGACGGACTGTTGACCGTCACTGTATGGGCCTCTGATGACGATGGCGGCACCAGTGATGAATGGATGGCTGGCGTCATCGCGGGAACATCGGAGTCAGATCTGATTCGTGTGAACGACAGCGCGTATGTGGGTGGACTGACTCAGTTGATTGTCGCCGGCATGGATGGAGATGACGTGCTGGATGCATCCGGAGTCATGAATCCGAACCACAGTGTCCTGCTGATTGGCGGACTCGGGGACGATCTTGTCTTTGATGGTGCAGGCAATGACACCATCCTGCTGGCTCAGGGGAATGACTCTCTGAATATTCCTTTGGACGATCCTCGAAACACATTCACAGATCTGTTCGGTCAGAACTTCCAGATTACGCCAAACATGAATGGTGATGATGAATCGTTCATGGTTCTCAATAGCGTACAGGAAGCGTGGGACAGTCTTGGTGACAACTCCATCAACTTCTCGCTGAATGAGTCTGCGATTTCGCAGCAATACGGAGTCACATTTGATTTGTCGTTGACGCAGCTTACCGAAGCGCAGACTGCGATGATCCATCAGGACGCCGTTCCAGCCAGCCCGGAATCAGAGCATCATTTTGCGGGTGCTCTCGGACACTTTGTACGACTGACTGGCAGCAACTACGGGGATACTCTTACGGCCTCTTCCGGGTCGGGCATTTTCGGTGGTCGCGGGAATGATCTGTTCGGCGTTAAGGAGGGAATGAGTTCTGTTCAGTTCCATGGCGGAGCTGACGACGACGTCCTGATCAACAACGCCGGAAATCTCTCTGATATTTTCTTTGGTGGAGATGACGGTTCCGACCGGCTGGAAAACACCGGCGCAATTGTTGACCTTGTCTTCACTGGCGGAGCCGACGATGACGTGCTCCAGAACCTGGCAGGTGCCATCATCACCGGGCTTTCCTTCGGTGGAGATGACGGAACTGATGCGCTAATAAACAACGGAACGCTTGCCGAACTGGTCTTCACCGGCGGGGCAGACGATGACGTGCTCCAGAACCTGGCAGATGCCGTGATCACCGGACTTGCCTTCGGAGGCGATGACGGAACCGATTCACTATTGAACAACGGAACCCTTGCCGAACTGGTCTTCACGGGCGGTGCCGACGATGACGTGCTCCAGAACTTTGCAGGTGCCGTGATCACAGGGCTGTCTTTCGGAGGCGATGATGGAACCGACTCGCTATTGAACAACGGGACACTCGCAGACCTCGTCTTCACGGGCGGTGCAGACGATGACGTGCTCCAGAACCTGGCAGGTGCCGTCATCACAGGGCTTTCCTTCGGCGGCGATGATGGAACCGACTCGCTATTGAACAACGGGACACTCGCAGACCTCGTCTTCACGGGCGGTGCAGACGATGACGTGCTCCAGAACTTTGCAGGTGCCGTGATCACAGGGCTGTCTTTCGGAGGCGATGATGGAACCGACTCGCTATTGAACAACGGGACACTCGCAGACCTCGTCTTCACAGGCGGTGCCGACGATGACGTGCTCCAGAACTTTGCCGGTGCCGTGATCACAGGGCTGTCTTTCGGAGGCGATGATGGATCTGACGTGTTGATCAACAGCGGGACACTCTCGGACCTCACCTTCACGGGAGGAGCCGATGATGATGTACTCCGAAATCTGGCTGGCGCGTCGATTATTGATCTGTCGTTCGGTGGTGATGACGGTTCTGATCAGCTGATCAACAACGGAGCACTTTCTGATCTGGTGTTCACAGGAGGTGCCGATGACGACATCCTCCGGAATTTGGCCAGTGCCGAAATCACTGGACTCTCTTTTGGCGGTGATGATGGGGCTGACTTCCTTGTCAACAGCGGAACCCTTGCCGACCTGGTGTTCACAGGCGGAGCCGATGATGATGTCCTGCAGAACATGGCCGGCGCCGTGATTAGCGGACTTTCGTTTGGTGGTGATGATGGATCTGACTTCCTCATCAACAATGGATCGCTCACGGACCTGACCTTTACGGGAGGCGCTGATGACGACGTGCTTCAGAATCTGGCAGGAGCTGTCATTACGACTCTGGCTTACGGTGGCGATGATGGGTATGACCTCCTGATCAATCTGGGGACGCTGAATGACGTTGTTTTCAATGGCGGAGCGGATGACGATGTCCTTCAAAAC
>JAEUII010000283.1 GCA_016795145.1 Planctomycetaceae bacterium | reverse complement strand
GTGGGCGATGGTCTGTACGCCGTTCTGCGGCTTTTACGTTTTCCGCCACCGTGAAGGAGCATTGGCTGGTTAATCTGGAACCGACGATGGCCGATTGTGATCTGCTGGTACGCATTGTGGATTCTGAAGGAAAGGTTATTGCAGAAAACGATGACTTCGAGAACTCAACGACCGCAGAGATCGTGTTTGTGCCGGCGAAAGATGCAACGTACCAGTGCGTGGTCGAAGTGCTGTCGGACATCGATTCTGCGAATGGTTACTATCTGGAACTTCGCAGGACGACACCGGATTTTGCTCTCAGGATTCCTCAGCAGATTCAGATCGGGCTTGGTGCGACCACTGAGGTGTCTGTGCAGGCGATTCGCTCAGGCGGCATGACGGGAGAAATCTCAATTCAGTTCGAAGGGCTGCCAGCGGGCGTCACTGTTCCCGAGAGCATCGTTATCCCTGCGGATCAGAACGCAGCAAAGGTCGTTTTGGCCTGTCAGCCGGACTGTGCTGTCATTGCCTCTGCCATTCGGGTAACGGGCAAGGCAAAGCTCATGGCGTCGAACGCAGATGGCACCGAGTCCGAGCAAGTGATTACTCATGCAGCGCTGGCGGTGATGAGCGGAATCCTGGGAGCACGGACATACGAAGACACGCTGATCGACCGTGCTCTGCTTTCAATCACAATGCCGCCTCCAATTGATGTGTTGGTGGTTGATCGCGAACGTCAGCGAGATGTCCCGCGGGGATCAACATATCTCGCGGAACTGCAGGTTGTTCGCAAGGATGGATTTGCCGGCGAAGTCACGTTGATGATGTCGGCCCAGCAGTCTCGCAATCGTCAGGGGATTCGCGGTCAGACCGTGATTGTTCCACCGGGTGATACGTCTGCGTTCTATCCGTGCTTCATGCCCGAATGGCTTGCCACCGACATTACTCGCCGAATGGTCGTGCATGGAATCGCCGTCGTTCCGGATCCGAAAGGCAATCTCCGCTATCTGACGAAGCCCGGCGATGCTCGCATCACCATGATTATGGAAGGTGCGCTGATGAAGCTGGGAACGGGAATCAGTGAATTCGAGACAGAAGGCGGTGGCAGGATTGAGGTGCCGGTCACGATTTCTCGAACAGCTCGAATGGCCTTACCCGTGACTGTGGATCTCAAGGTACCCGAAGAAGCCAAGGGAAAGATCCATGCGACACCCGTCACCATTCAGCCCGACCAGCATCAGGGAACGCTCACACTGTCATTCGAAAACTCGCCTGAAATCAACGGTCTATGGAGACTAAGGCTCGCCGCCACCGCGCTGCAGGATGGACGATGGCCAGTGGTCTCTGAAACAGAGATCACGGTTGAGGTCAGGTAATTCTGCTGAGGGAAACCGAACGATCACTTTCCCTGGTTCACGCTGGCTTCCAGCTGCAGCATGACCAGTGACTGTTCCATTTCCTCGGGCTTAAATCCAAACGGACCTCGACCGCTCTTGTAGGCAATTGTGCCGTCGGGAGCGATGACGTAGAGTCGGGCTGGCATTCCGCTGTAGGCATTGCCAGTGCGGTCATCGATTTCATCGACCAGAAGTGGCATGGATGGATTCAGTCGTGCCGCACACTGCTGGGCGACGGCATTTCGCTCTTCGTACGATTTGGGCTGAGCCACTGAGACACCCAGGCGTTCGTTCGATGTCATTGACCAGCCATCCGTTGGATGAGCTTCTCGAACATAAACCAGAAGGAAGTTTGCATTGTTCGAATGTCGACGATGGACAGATTCGACCGCCTGGTAATTGAAGCGGAACGGACCGCAGGTAAAGTTGCCAAACACGAGAACAACGGGCTTGTTTCCAAGCTGTTCGGAGAGTCGAACGGTCTTGCCACCAGTGAGTGGCTTCAGTTCAAAGTCCGGTGCTTTATCTCCCACCTTTGGACCTTCCTGAAGGCTGCCAATTTCGCCTTCCATCAGCCCCTTGATCAGGATGTCTTTCGACGGAGCATCTGGCACTGACGATGGCCCCGGCGGCGGCATCAGAGAATCGCGGAACTGTTCGAGCAACATCTCGTCATCACCGGCGGTTGCACCTTCGAAGAAGGAGTCCAGTTCCTTTCGGGAAAGTCGTCCGTCGCCACCCATGTCCATGCGACGGAAAACTCGAGTGATCATTTGAGACTGCATCACCCAGGGATTGTTATCGCTCCAGTCCAGGTCAAAGCCGCGAATGGTCCCATCGCGATCGCGATCCAGTCGATTGAACATTGCCTCGTTGCCAAGGAATGCTTCGCGAGTAATTCCCTTGTCTGGTTCCACTTTGTGCAGCTCTGCAAGCCACTGCCATGAGAAGCGGCTTTGCGACGGCTTGAACCAGCCCGACCGTCCATCCAGCTGACCGCCCTTTGCAATGACAAGGTACATCGAAACCGCCTCCGGCATTGTTTTGCCGGCATAGGCCTCTTCAATTTGTTCCGGCGTATACTTCAGCAGGTCCGGACCCGGAGCAGGGGGATCAATCGGCGCGGTGGCTTTCGGCGTGTCGGCTGGCTCCTGCCCATGAACCCAGGGAACGGCATTTCCCATCAGAAGGCTCCCGACACAGAAAACTGACGTCTTCAGAATTCGCTTCATGATGAACCCCTTTTGCAGAATAGGATCAACCAGCCGAATGTTGTTCGAACGACTGGAGTCCGTCTGAAGAGGGAGTGTGCCTGACGGCTGCTGTCTTTGCAATTCCCCAGGGGATTAGCCGCAACAGCCGCCACTGGGCGATTCTGCTGCGCAGGTCTTCTCGTGAGGGACTTTCCAGAGCTCCAGCAGCTTCGATGATTCGTAGTCGCCAGCGGTAATCTGGAAGCCAAGGTCACCAATCATTCGGAAGTCTTCTTCAGCCTTCTGACCGGGAGTCGTCAGGTAGTCGCTGACAAACATCGAATTCGCCGGATACAGAGCCATTGCCTGCATTGATCGCAGGTTCACTTCACGACCGCCGGCCACTCGCAGTTCCGCTTTTGGATTCGTCAGCCGGAACATCGCCAGCACTTTCAGGCAGAATCGAGGATCCAGCTGATGCTGTGACTGCAGTGGTGTACCGTCAATCGCGTGAAGGAAGTTCACTGGGATTGATTCCACATTCAGTTCTGCCAGCTTCATGGCCACATCAACGACGTCGTCATGGACTTCGCCCATGCCCACGATCATGCCTGCACACAGTTCAAGCCCGGCATCGCGGCAGATGCTGAGCGTTTCAAGGCGATCACGGAAAGTGTGAGTCGTGCAAATCTCCGGGTGGTATCGCTCACTGGTATTGAGGTTATGGTTGACTCGGTCGACGCCAGCCGCCTTCAGTCGCAGTGCCTGGTCAGGTTCCAGAAGTCCAAGGCAGCAGCAGATGTGAAGGCCATACTTTTCCTTGATCTGGCGGACGACACCTGCCACATGATCAACTTCCCGATCAGATGGACCACGACCACTGGCCACGATGCAATACGTTCGAGCGCGGCTTTCCGCTGCCTTGCGCGCGCCTTCCATCAGGCGTTCCGCATTGAGCATCGCATAGCGTTCGATCGGAGCGTCTGAGATCTTTGACTGTGAGCAGTAGTTGCAGTCTTCAGGACAAAGTCCGCTCTTCGCATTCTTCAGATAATAGAGCTGAACGGACTTCCCAAAGTACTGGTGTCGAACTCGATACGCTGCATCCAGAATCGCAAGAAGCTCTTCATCCTTTGACTTCAGGATTCTGAGTGCGTCGTCGCGGCTGATTGCGCGGCCTTCCAGGACCTGTTCGGCCATTTCCTGCCAGGAGGAGCATTCAGCATTGACGGGAGCAGACGTGGCAACGGACATCGCAACTACCTTTGCGTTCAGCGGGAAACTGCCGAGTGTGGCGGTCAGTTTCCGAAGAGACGCGGTTCAAAGACGGGACCTGATTCACTTCCACGGTTGCGCCGACGCCTGAGCGACATCGGCAGCAATCACACGAAATTTGGATCGGGAGTTTATCGATCGCGGCAGATCGTTTCATCTCCCGGCTTGAAGGATTCGACACTTCACGAACGTTGGGAGTTTTGGGTGGGCAGTCGCACGACTCGATGCCGCCGTTAAGGAAGGCTCAAGATCCACGAAATGAACATTTGCTCTTCGAGCGAGCAGCAGAATCTGCCATAGAAGCCGCACCATTCTCCCGCAAAACGGCAGAATGGTGATGGAGTGGAGCTATTTTGGAGTCCATGGTCTCCAATGCGGCAACATTTCGATGACCTTCGCGCTGCCGGGCCGCCAGGAAACATGAAGAATGAGCGAACTTCGGGCTTAGTGGTGACTTTCCGGTTTCTGCAACGGCGCGATTTTCTGGGCGTTGACTATGCTGCGACTCACGAATTTCAGAATGTCGATCCGAGGCCTCACACCGCGAAATACTGCTGCGTTGCTCGGCGTGGCGTTGTGTCCGGTGGTCTGGCTGGGCGATTGTTTCGGAGCCGAACCGATACCGCCTTCGCCGGTTGTCAGCTTGTGGCGGGATCAGGAATCGCTCGATGGTTCCACTGCCGATAACGATCCGGGCTCACATTCGCCGGAAGCCATCAGTTCCGGGATCTTCCGCACAACTCAGCCCGAGAGCCTGTTCGGTGGCTACGTTCGACCAGCTTCTTACGTAGATGAGGCGGATCAGGGTCCACCTGCGGATGTCCCTCCTGTGCCACCGGAATCTCCTGCTGGAAGTGATCCGCTCCAGATTCCAACGCCCTATGCTGCTCCTGTCGAACCCGAAGCTGCGCCGGTGGTGAAGCCGCAGGTGATTTCCCCGGACGATGGATGTAGTGATCAAAAGGAGAGCCTGAAAGATCTCGAAGCGGGACGCTGCGACTGGAACCTCGAACGGATGACGAGGGAACGCTATGAGAACTATCGAACCGACGAATCGGTATGGTCATGGATTCCTGGCGGAGGACAGGACTTCGGATGGTTCAGCATGATGACCAGCACCTACGAGCCTCGCGGAAAACGCAGTGGCGTTGGGGGAATGATCAACATTCACTGGCTCGGTGGTCCGTATACGTCGCCACTGCCGTCGCGAGTCTACGACTTTGGAATTGGATTTCAGACAAGAGACTCACTTTCAGACCGATTCAGTTATGACCTCGCTGCCAGTGTTGGAGCCTACAGCGACTTCGAAGACAGCGCGAGAGATGGCATTCGCTTCCCAAGCCACGCGGTCGGAATGGTTCACGTCGACAGTTCCACTGATATCGTTTTTGGACTCGACTACCTCGACCGCGACGACTACCCGCTGCTCCCTGTGTTTGGTGTGTCGCTCTACAATCTGGATCTGCCGGGATTGCGCATGGATCTGATCTTCCCCCGGCCTCGAATTGAATATGCACTCAGCCCCGACTCGCGGGCTTACATCGCTGGCAATCTGGGTGGTGGAACCTGGGACATTGAGTTTCCGGATGAAACGAACAAGGTCATGACCTACAGGGATTTTCGGCTGCTGGTGGGTTTCGAAAAGGCCGATGACAGTTCTCTTGGAGCACTGGAGTTCGGCTATGTTTTTGGCCGAAAGCTTGAGTTCCGAAATGATCCTGTAACGACCGACTTTCACGACGCCTTCATCCTGCAATGGGTGCATCGGCACTGATGCTGGACGGTGTTTCAGCGGCCAGTTTCTGATAGCCAAAAAAAAGCCTCTGGAATGGTCAACATTCCAGAGGCAGGCGTTTTGTGAATCCCGTAGTCCTGGGAATTCTTAGTTCAGCAGATCGCCGTGGTTCGTCAGGTTTGCGAACAACGCATCCATCGTTTCGATCAGCGGTGCATTGACGTCATCAGTCGAAGCACTGGTGATCAGATCGAGTCTCGCACTGGTTCGCTGAACACCACTCTTCGCAGCTTTGGACTGTGGCGTGCCGAGGCTGGCGAGGCGATCTGTTCGGATTGAAGTTTGGAGGATGGCTCCAATTCCGGCTGAATCGATCGATGTCGACCTGCCTGAGAACAGCTCCAGTCGACGGCTCTGCGTCGGCAACGGGTCGTAGGAATTCGTCATTGGCGAATGGTCCCACTGTCCAGGTTCGTTTGCTGCTGTGTTGTTCGGCGGCGGGTCTGCGATGCCCTGAGCATTCGCGTTGGCGGCCAGTAGCGGGAAGGAATCGGACATCAGCGGAATCACGGATGTTCGTCCATTGGGGTACCGATAGACGCGGTCTTTGCCGCTGTCAGCGATCCAAATATCCATCGAGGCATTTGTTGGATCGAGGGCGATCCCGGTCGGGCTGGAATTCTCCGGGCTGATGCTCCACGACGTATTGGTCGTTGAACCGCCAGCGGCTGTCAGAATGTATCGGTACACTCTGTCAAACGCCGTGCCGTCATCGACAACCCAGAGCATTGTCTGGCCGAACTGCGAACCAAATACCATGTCTTTCGGAGTCGTGTTTGAGGCATTCAGAGCAAAGCTGGACGTTGCAGCCTGAGTTCCGGAAGTGCGCGAGGCCGCGTTCGCATAGTAGTAGACCCTGCGTGAAGTGCGATCAACAACCCAGATGTGAGTTCCGTTTGTTGCGATGCCTTCCACAAGTGCCGTTGAAGTCAGTGTTCCAAGTGTCCACGAGCCGATGAGTCCACCGCTTGCGTCGTAGATATACACTTTTCGGTTGGCATCAAGGACCCAGAATCGATTGCCGGCTGACGTTGACGCAATGCCTCTGGGAGCGGTGTTGGTTGAATTGATCGAGTAGTTCTCTACCGGATTACCCGATGGATCGTACTCATAGGTTCGGTCAACTGTTGAATCGTTGACGACGTAGAACTTCGTGTCAGCGGGATCATTGTCGATGTTGATCAGCGTGAAGTCGGCAGGATTGATCCCGTTGTAGAGCGGGTCAGCAGATACTGACGCTGCGATCTGGACGGTGTAGGTGATATCACCATCGTGAACAAGATCGTCAACGCCTGTGACTGTCACAACCTTATCGGCGAACCAGTTGGTGGCGTCAAATACCAGAGTCGCGGGGCTCACACTGCCTTCCGTACTGTCACTGGTTCCGATCGAAATGGTGACCGGAGACAATGGTTCGGAATCCAGTCGAACGGTGAACGTCACGGTCCCGCCAAGTTCTGTTGTTGTGGAGCCGGACGCAGGTCCGACAGTAATTCCTGCCGTATCGTCGTCCGTGTTTGTCAGTGCGATGTCCGCGGAGTCGATGGCGTTGTAGAGCACGTCGGGAGACGATGACGGTCCGATCTGGACCGTGTATGCAATGTCACCGTCATCAACGAAGTCATTGACGCCGCTGATCGTAACGGTCTGAGGTACGAACCATGTGGCTGTTGAGAAGGCCACCAGCGTTGTGGACGTTTTTCCTTCAGTCGGATCAGAGATACTAACCGGGACATAGACCCACGCTGTTGGCTGGCTGTTCAGGACGATTGTGAAGGTCACCTGAGTACCTGATTCCGCTGTGGTCGTGGCTGACGGCGTAGATACGATGATCGCAGGAAGCGGTCCGATCAGGAAATCGACGACGCGGAACATGAACGCCGCCTGATTATTCGGTGAAGCGGCAGTTGTGCTCATTGCTTCCAGTGGCACAGTGGAGAAGACGACTCCGAATCCACCATTTGCATAGTTGCCGCGATAACTCACCGACGAGAAAGACGATGATGCAGACGTTACACCATGTCGCAGGAATCCGGTGGCCCCGGGGCCTGGAGTGACTGCATCGATCCACAGATTCGGAATCTCTGCCGTCGGTGCAACGGGTATCGCCATGCCGTTGCTGATCGGATTGCCAGAAACGCCGACTTCATTGTGTGAAGCTGTCTGAACGTCATCCTGCCATGAAGCAACCTTCAGATAGTTTTGACGGAAGGTTGAGTCGACACCGTTCAGAAGAATGTCCTGGCCGGAGATGTAGATTCGCCCACCGGCATTCAGATACAGCTCAATCGCAGTTTGCGCTTCCGGCGACAGACCACCATCCCCGGCATTCCAGACCACCATCTGATAGGCCATAAGGTCTGCCGCAAGAGGCGAACTTGCCGATGCCTGCAAATCCCATGCGTCACTTGTGAAGGAATTTGCAGCCAGGGCATTGATGAAGTACTGCTCCAGAGAAGCCCCTCCGTCATCATCAATCACCAGGATTGGCTGGGCCGGAGTCGTGATGAATGTGTCGACTGGTGAAACAGAGATGTTGCCGGCTTCGTCACTGGAAACGATTTGATAGTAGTACTGCGTATTCGGAGTAAGACCGCTGATTGTCATGAAATGGGATTGAGTGAGCCCCGTTCCAATGTACTGCATGGAAAGATCCAGCGGGCTCGTGCCGACAAGAATGGCTTCAAACGAGTTCTCATCGGTGTCCCACGTGATCGATGCTCGCGTTGGGTAAGCCGACGCAAAGATATTGGATGCCGTTGGAGGAATCGCATCGACTCTGGCGAAGTCGATGCTGGACCCGCCCGAATAGTCCGCAATGATGAAGTCATCATGGACGACCTGGAGCAGGCCATCGTTCGCAACTGCCGGGCCGAGTGCCAGTTGAACATAGGCTTCAAAGACGCCTGTGGCTGGTCCAGTTTCTGTCAGTACAACCGTAATTGGTGTGATCTCCGTGATGCTGTAGACATCAACAGTCACGGTCTCTGAGGTCAGATCGTCCAGGTTGGCGGCGACGTCAGTGACAGTCAGCAGCACCTGATCATTCGGGTTATAAGCGGGACGCTCGATGTCAACAGTTCCCGGCAGTGGTCCCAGCAGGAATTCGACAATGCGCCGCATGACTTCCGTGCGGTTGTTTGGGGCTGCGTCTGTTGCACTGATGGATTCAAACGGCAGGGTGGAAAACACGATTCCGAATTCACCCGCGGAATAGTCACCGTGATAGCTCACAGCCGAAAATGGATCGACGCCTGAGACACCATGCTGCAGGAATCCCTCGGCTCCTGGCATTGGTGCAACCGCATCGACATAAAGAAACGTGTAACCGACTGGTACCACAACCGGCAGCACAAGACTGTCTCCGATCGGGTGTCCGGCGACTCCTGTTTCCACATGAGCGGCCGTCGCTACGTCATTTGTGTAAGTCGCAACTTTCAAATAGTTCTGCTGAAACGTTGTTGAAACGCCGTTATAGAGGACGTCTTCGCCGGACAGAAACAGCCGCCCGCCTCCATCAAGGTATGCACTGATTGCAGATTCTTCAGTCGGAGTAATCCCGGCGTCTATGCTCACAAAATCATAACCGGTATTCCAGATAACCATCCCGTATGCAGCAAGATCCGCGGCGTCCGGTGTTGCGCCAAGTGCAGCAGCATCCCAGACGTCATACGCCAGGGAATTTGCATTCAGTGCATCCATGAAAGGCAGTTCAAGTACATCACCTCCGTCATCGTCCACTAACAGGATCTGAGGAACCGAAAGGGTGGCGAAGACCTGAAGGGAAGAGACAGCCTGATTTCCCTGCTCATCCGTCGTCACGACGCGAAAGAAATATGGTGTCTGCGGAGACAGCCCCGTCAGAGCAACTAAGTGATCGAAATAGAGTCCCGCTGTGCTGGCTGTTGACGTCAACGAGAACGGTGTCGTCCCATAGATCACCTGCGACGTTGCCAGCTTGTCGGTGGTCCAGCTGATGGTCGCTGACGTTGTCAGGGGCACGGCATTGATGTTGCTGATCGAAGGAGGCGTTCCATCGTCCACTACCGCTGTGTCTGTCAATCCAAGGGGTTCATAAGTGGCTGTGATCAAGTCAGGAGGAGAGACCTGAAGCAGACTATCCAGTGTAGCGGTGCCGTTCGCCAGCTGAATGGAACCTGTGAAGATGCCGGTATTGACTCCGGTCTCTGTCAGAGTGACGGTAACACCCGACTCGGTCAGGCTGGACATTGTCACTGCGATTGACTCGGCCACACCGGAGTTCGTATTCGCAGTGGCATCGCTGACGGCAATCGTCACCAGTCCGGAAGAACCATATGCTTCTTTGTCCAGGTAGACAAAGCTCGAGTTTTGGATCGCTTTATAGACGTTAAGTCGACCACCGGTCGCGACTTTCCCTCCCAATGAAGGAGTTGGGGTGGCGCTGTTCAGAATCGCTGAGCGAATTGACTGTCCGGATGGGGTTCCGCCCTGAACCGATGTGAAAAGTGCTATTGCGCCGGTGACATGAGGCGTCGCCATTGATGTCCCGTTGAATGACGCATAGGAACTAAACGGGACGGTCGACATAATCCCGGAACCTGGAGCCCCAATATCAACCGTCGTTGCACCATAGCTGGAGAACCCAGCCAAACCGCCGGAACTTGTAATCGCAGCGACGGCGATGACTCCGTCGTAGGATGCTGCTGTTTCCGTTGTCGTACCAACGGTTGTGTTATAGTTGGACGGATAATTCGAAGTCAGATCATTATTTGAGGTCGAATTCCCCGCAGCAGCAACAAACAGAATGTCGGCTTTCGCATGTCGAATCAGTGCGTCATGCAATCCCTGAGAATAACCTCCGCCGCCCCATGAGTTGTTGGATGCGACGATGTTCATACCGTGGCGAGTCTTAAGGTCGGTGAGATAGTCAACGGCCAGAATCGCGTCAGCTGTCGAGCCGCCACCAGCGCCAAGGAATTTCAGTGGAACGATCGTTGCGTTCCAGCTGACTCCCGCCACCCCGATCGAATTTCCGGCAGCTCCAGCAATGGTTCCGGATACGTGAGTTCCGTGGTCATCTGCCGTGCTGTCATAGACGGAATTGTCGTTGTTGTAAAAGTCCCATCCATTCACATCGTCAATATATCCGTTACCGTCGTTGTCGATGCCGTCGCCGTCGGTTTCGAACGGATTGGTCCATATGTTGTCCTGCAGATCCGGATGCGTGATCTGAACGCCCGTGTCAATCACTCCGATTACAACGCCGGTTGACCCCACGAACCCATCTCGCCATGCCTGCTCAGCTCCGGAACCATACTGGTTCGTGGTGCCCGCCGGGCCCGCAGTTGGACTGTCAGCACTGTAGACACCCCACAAGGTTCCGTTCGTGTAGTAAAGGTCATCGCTGACATAGGAGGGACTGTACAGGTAATTCCTTTCGGCATACTCAACCATAGGATTCAGCTCAAGACTGGTGATCGCCTGGTCAAGCGTCGAATCCGCAGCGACGCCAACACGCAACATCAGTCCCTGACCAGCTTGTTTCATCGCCTCGGTGTAGATCGTTGATCGCACCGTCATTCCCAGGGTTGTTACCAGGTTCTCGGCCTGTCGCGAAGTGGTGCCAGAGACAAACTGAACCAGCAGTTCATCCGCTACGTAATTCAATCCTGGTTCAGCAGGCGACGCGACCGACTGCCCATTTGTCCCGGTCGACATGGTCGCTGACAGCAGGCTTCGGATTTCCAGAGACTCACTGCTTCGACAGACCGCAGACGCTGAAACCAATCCGCGACGGAACCAACGGGAGCGACGCATGGAGAACCTTTCTGACCAGTACAACAGGCTGAATAATGATTGAACGAAGATCTGTTCAATGAAATAAACGAGCAGGAACCATCGACTGCAATTCGCCGCCAGGTAGGCAGGAAATCACGGCGCTCCGTCGAATCGTTGAGCCACAATCTCTTAGGAAAGAGGCTCGGGGACCAGGTAGGATAGTCCGACGTATTGTGCGATGTGCAGATTTCCACCGTCAAACGCACGGGCCGTTATTTCGCCCGCTTTTTCCCAGACTTCCTGAATTCGCCTGGCATTCGGCAGGGCGCAATCAATCACTGTTCTGGTCAGAAGAGTGAATCATGGTGACATCACTTGTGGGTTGGGTACCGAATCCGCACTTCACAGTGAATTCAGGGCTTGCCGGGATGGATGACTGTCCTCGCACGCCGCTTTCGCCGGAACGACGGAGTGAGCGGATCGAATTCAGGTGCTATCGCATCAAAGTTCCTTCGAAACGATTTGAGATCGGCGGGGTTCAGTCAAGTATCCCAGGACTTTCTGTTCGAGTAGGATCGTCTTTGTGAAGCGAAGTTCAGACATCCCGCGGTTGCTTCGAACTCTACGCAAGGCGTGCCATATGGGTCTTTTTTGCATGCGGCGACTTTGGTCATTGCTTTACTGGCCAGAGTCCTGTCTCGATCGTTTGAGGATGTCAGTGGGAATGACATCGTTCGCTGGATGTGCCGCGTTCTTCTCGCTGCTCATTGCCAATTCTCAGGCACTTGCTGGAACTTCCGAACCGACGACGAACAGACCCATGCCGTCGGACGAAGCTCAGGCTGATAACCTTGCCGCTGACGATGTTGCATTTTTTGAAAAGAAGATTCGGCCGGTTCTCGCCCAGCAGTGTTTTCCGTGTCACTCGTCTGACAACCCTTCAAAACAAAAGGCGAGGCTCTCACTGAATCTTCGTGAGGGTGTCATCCATGGAGGCCAGTCTGGACCTGCCGTGGTCCCTGGAAAGCCCGATGAAAGTTTGCTGATTCGAGCGATCAGCCGAGTTGATCCGGAGTTATCTATGCCACCAGCGAAACCGCTGAGCGAAGAGGTTGTGGCAGACTTTCGTGAGTGGGTTCGACGCGGGGCTCCCGATCCTCGCAGCCATCGGAATTCTTCTACAGTAACAGTTCCCGCCGAGCAAAATGGTTCATCACATTGGTCCTTTCAACGCCCGGTCGCTCCTTCGGTGCCGGAGGTTGCGAACGCTGAGTGGCCAAAGAGCAATGAGGATCGATTTATCCTCGCCGCACTGGAAGCCCGTCAGCTCTCCCCTGTCAGGGATGCAGATCGCGCAGCACTTCTGCGACGGCTCACCTTTGATCTCACAGGCTTGCCTCCGACAGTTGAAGATGTCGTGGCATTCACTCGCATGGACAACCCGGAATCACTTGCACAGGCTGTCGATCGACTACTGGCGAGTCCTCAGTTCGGCGAGAAGTGGGCAAGACACTGGCTCGATGTTGCTCGTTATGCTGAGAGTACCGGCAAGACAGTGAATTTTGCTTATCCCAATGCATGGCGATATCGCGACTACGTGATTCATTCGTTCAACGACGACAAGCCATGGGATCAGTTCATTCGCGAACAGCTTGCAGGCGATCTGCTGCCGTCGGATTCGCCGGCCAGGGCTGCAGAGTGTCAGATTGCGACCGGCTTTCTGGCGATTGGTCCAAAGACGTTGAATGAACGCAACGGTCTGAAGTTTGAATTGGATATTGCAGATGAACAGATCGACGTCACCACTCAGGCTTTCCTCGGGATCACCGTCGCATGTGCTCGATGTCATGATCACAAGTTTGATCCTGTTTCTCAGCGCGACTATTACGCAATGTCGGGGATTTTTCGAAGCACCGAAACATGTTACGGAACAGTTTCGTTCATTAATGCTCAGCGGACCTCGAAGCTACTCTCGCTTTCTTCAGACTCCGGATTTGTCGCCGCAACTCCCCCGCTCAGCCATGATGAACGTGCAGAGATCCAGAGGCAAATCGAACGAGTCCAGGAATCGATTCGTGCGATGAAGGATCCAGTTCAGAAATTCCTCACTGGCGGACAAGTTTCACTGCTTCAGGCAAAGCTTGATGCCTACGAAGAGGACGGAACTCCAAAACTCCTTGTAATGGGAGTTCGTGACAAGGCCCATGGTCCCGAACCGCCACCTCGGCGCTTTCGTTTTGGCGGTGCTGGCGGATTCACCTATGACGGCAGCCGAAGCATTCAGGACAGTCCCGTCTATGTGCGGGGAGAAGCGGATCAGCCTCAGGAGGAGCGTGTGCCGCGCGGCACAGTTCAGATTCTCTGCAATGTTCCGCTCTCGATATCCGATTCGACAAGCGGACGACTGGAATTGGCCGAGTGGATTGCCAGTCGGGACAATCCTCTGACGGCTCGAGTTCTGGTGAACCGAGTCTGGCTGCAATTGTTCGGAAAAGGTCTTGTTCCATCCTCCGACGATTTCGGACTTGCTGGCCAGCCACCAACCCATCCCGAATTGCTCGATTTCCTTACCGTGCGTTTTATGGACGAGGGCTGGAGTGTCAAAACACTGATTCGACACCTTGTGTTAACGCATACCTATCAGCTGGATTCCATTTCAAACGCTGATGCTCTTGCCGTCGATCCTGACAACACACTGCTTTGGCGAACGGCTCCTCGACGTCTGACGGCCGAGTCGATTCGTGATGCGATGCTGCGGTGTTCCGGTCAGCTGAATCTGAATCCTCCAGCAGGTTCGGCGGTTGCTGAGGCTGGTGAAGGACCAGTGACTCGATTTCGATTTGGGCCTGACCCCATCGCGCGAGCACTCAATAACCCTGATGACAATCATCGTTCGATCTATCTGCCTGTCGTTCGTGACAATTTGCCAGACAGTATGGAGCTTTTTGACGCAGCTGATCCGTCATTGATCACGCCGGAGCGAGGTCAGACGATTGTGCCTTCGCAGGCCCTGTACCTGATGAACAACACGTTTGTTCTGAGAGTCTCTCGTCAAATGGCGGATGAACTGTTGACGATGCCGGCAGATGAAGATCGTCTCAGGATGGCCTGGCTGCGATGTTACGGGCGTGGACCTTTGCCAGCCGAGAAGGAAAAGGCCCTTGAGTTTGTGACTCAGTTTTCTGCGAAGCTTCAACTTGTAAATTCCGAACGCAATGAGCGTGAAGCGTGGGCGGCTCTTTGTCAGGCTCTGTTTGCAAGTGCAGAATTCCAACTGCGGCGCTGATTGTTTCGCTGTTTGTCGAACGAGATACTCACCGGAATCTGAAGCTGCCTGACCATGGAGTAACTATGATGTTTAGTCGACGTCAACTTCTTCAAACGACTCGTTGCGGCTTTGGATGGCTGGCGTTTGCTGCTCTGGCTCACCAGGAAACGTTGGCGGCTCGACAGGATGGTGCGAAGGATCTGGCTTCGAGAAAACCACATTTTGAGCCGAAGGCCAAACGCGTCATTTTTCTGTGCATGGAAGGTGCCCCCAGTCACGTGGACACATTCGATTACAAGCCAAAGCTCAGAGAGGATGATGGCAAGGCGGCTCCGCGAGGCCTGGGTGGATTTCGAGGTGGCAAGCTGCTCGCGTCACCCTTCGAGTTTTCTCAGCACGGTTCCAGTGGGCAATGGATAAGCAGTCTCTTTCCTGAAGTGGCGAAGCATGCAGACAAACTCTGCATCCTGAACGGCATGCACACAGACCTGCCAAATCATGCTCAGGCATTTCTGCAGATGCACTGTGGCATCTTTCAGTTTCCTCGGCCGAGTCTTGGCTCATGGGTCCTCTACGGCCTTGGGACGGAGAACCAGAATCTTCCCGGCTTCGTCACCATCAATCCCCCGCAGACAAATGGCGGATCGGCGAACTACGGGTCATCGTTCCTTCCGGCAGTGTACCAGGGAACTCGCATCGGACGCGGTGAGCAGGTGAGCAATCTGAAGAACGATCTGCGACGTCCGGATGAGCAGCGAATGCAGCTGGATTTTGTGCAGGAATTGAATCGCGGAATGGCGACATCTCTGGGAGGCGATGCCGAAATTGATGGGCTCATCGCATCTTACGAACTGGCCTTTCGAATGCAGCAGGAACTTCCTGGTGTGCTTGATCTGAAACAGGAGTCGTCATCAACTCTTCGACGTTACGGAATCAGCGATGCGGGTGGCCGTGGATCATCCAGAGGCCCGTTTGGCGGAGGCGGCGGACAGACGGGCGGAGGACCCGGGGCCTTCGGACGTCAGTGCCTTCTCGCTCGGCGTCTTGTTGAGAATGGCGTGCGTTTTGTCGAGGTCACGATGGGAGGATGGGACCATCATCGGGAACTTCGTGAGTCACTGACGAAGAGTTGCGAATCCGTCGACCGACCGATTGCCGCGCTATTGGCGGACCTTGAAGAACGAGATATGCTGAAGGATTCGCTTGTCATCTGGGGCGGCGAGTTTGGACGCACTCCGTACGCTCAGGGCGATGGGCGCGATCACAACAACAAGGGCTATTCGATGTGGATGGCCGGCGGCGGAGTGAAAGGTGGACTACGGTATGGTGCCACCGATGACTACGGTTTCGAGGCTGTTGACGGCAAAGTCCACATTCAAGACTGGCATGCCACCATTCTGCATCTTCTGGGCCTGAACCACGAAATGCTCACCTGGCGTTATGCAGGTCGAGACATGCGTCTAACCGATGTGAAAGGTAACGTCATTCAGGAAATTCTCGGATAGCCGACGGGAACAATGCCTTATGGCAGCAGGAACTTTCTGATGAACTCAATCGTCGCGAAGAACTGGTAGTCTGTGTTGTTCTTTTTGCGGAACCCGTGCCCTTCGTCTTTGGCCATCAGATACCACACCGGACTGCCGTTCTGCTTTACTCGGGCGACGATCTGTTCTGCTTCGGAAAGAGGAACTCGAGGATCGTTGCCGCCCTGAACCACAAACAGCGGTTTCTGGATTTTGCGGGCACTGTTCAGAGGCGAAATCTCTTCAAAGTACGATGACATCTTCGGATCACGTTCGTCGCCGTATTCAACTCGACGCAGATCCCGGCGATACGATTCGGTATTCTTCAGGAACGTGCCGAAGTGAGAGATCCCGACGACGTCCAGCGAGCAGCGAATGCGATCGTTGTAATGAGTTGCACAGGCCAGCGTCATGAAGCCGCCGTAGCTGCCGCCTGTGACCATGATGCGATCAGCGTCGAGGTCCGGTTGAGTCGCGATCCAGTCCAGAAGTGCTCCGATATCCTTCACCGAGTCTTCTCGCTTGAAGCCGTTGTCGAGTGCGACGAACGTCTTGCCGTATCCCGATGATCCTCGAACGTTCGGGTAGAGAATGCAGACACCGAGCTCGTTGAGGAAGAAGTTGTTTCGTCCCTGAAACACTGGCCGCGACTGACCCTCGGGACCGCCGTGGATATTGATAATGACCGGCCGCTTTCCGGAGAACTTCGATGGTGCTCGGTAAAGGAAGCCGGAGATTTCGAGTCCATCAAAACTCTTCCAGCGAACAAGTTCCGGTTCGACGAGCGTCTCCGGCACCAACCCGCCAAGTTCACTCTCCGTCCAGCGTTCGATTTTTTTACTATCAAGCGTGTACGAGTAGACGTCAGAGGTTGATCGCGCGGAATTGACGGAGAACGCGATGTCATTCGAATTCGAATGCCATGCGGCTCCACTGATGACACCTGCCGGAAGGCCTTCGATCGCGGCGTATTTTCCTGTTGCTGTGGACAATAGAAATGCCCGTGAAGCGCCGGCTTCGTTGACGAGAAAGGCCAGGGACTTACCGTCTGGCGACACGTCGAATCCGTCGACATCCCACGTGATATCGCTCGTCAGCCACTCGATCGCCCCAGTCTTCAGGTCCATCTTCCCGAGCCGCTGAAATTCGCTGCCCTGATCAGATGTCAGATACAGTGACGCACCGTCCGCACTGTATTCCGCACCGCTCCAGGCGGTGACTTCTTTCGGATCCGTCAGCTCTTTCTTCGTTCCCTTCGCGACATCAATCATCCAAAGAACGGATTGATTGATCGAAAGGTACTGGCGAGCCACGATGGTGGAATCATCGGGAGACCAGTCCAGTGCTGACCAGCCGCCGCCGCTGAGTTCGACAAGGGCTCGCGAAGCTTCTGGCCTCAGCGGATCCATGAGCCAGAGGTCACGATCGGCACCGTTTCGGCGAGTCGTCCCGTAGACGAACTGAGTCTTTGCACGATTCCAGACGATGCCGCCGTTCTGTGAACGTCCACCATCCGTCAGCAGCGCTACATCGCCCGTCGCAACATCGAAGCGATACAGCTGGCCAAATTCATTGCCACCAGTGTCGCGACTGAAAACAAAGTACTCACCATTCTTAGGTTCCCATGTGGCCGACTGCACGGGCTCTTCAAGGAACGTCAACTGACGTCGAGCACCGCCTGGCATTCTGATTTCATGAAGCTGCGGCGTGTTTCCAAACCGAGTTGAGATCAGCATTTCTCGTTTGGTCGGATGCCAGTCCGCAAACGCTGCAGATCGCGATTCTGTGTACTTCCGAACCTGCTCCGCTATCCCGCTGGATATTGCCGGCACGCCGTCGATCACGAGGTTTTCTCCTGGCGTGATCATCTTTTGAGCGAATCCATTCTCGCAGCTCATCACGACGAACACGAACGCGGGAAACCACTTCAGAATTGATCGCATATAAAATCATCCGTCAGAAACAGACTGCTGACTCACCTACTCATCACAACCCGAAACGTCAGCGAGGGATCTCATAACCCGAAACGTCAGTGAGGGATCAAAGCGGCCAGGTGCCCCACAAACATCCCTCGCTGACGCAACGGGTTGAGATGAATCAACCGCCTCGTAAAGTTGACGTGAAGGTGATTCGTCTGGAATTGAATCCATGAACGCTGGAAGCATGATAGCCCTGGACACTCAGGACCGGTAGGCAGTCGATCCTACACCCTCGTTGGCGCAAACAGCCCCACAAGACCCCGACGGGCTCGCCCCGTCCGGTGAATCAGGCTGCAGAAGCTAGCCGACGTCACTTCACAACAACTTCCAGAACAGTCATCTCCGGCCTGCAGCGCCAGCGCATGGGGTCTTTGGCACCGAGGCCGCGGGAGACGTGAAGGGTCATGGGGCCAAGGTCGAACAGACCGGCGGCGTAACTGACGCCGTAAAGGCTTGGCGAATACACCGGGCCGATCAGCGGAAGCACCACCTGGCCGCCGTGAGTATGGCCGGAGAGCATGAGGTCATATCCCAGCTGCCGCGCGAGTTTGAACTGATCCGGTGAATGACTGAGCAACAGATTGATATCGCAGCCAGACTCGGTCACTGCTGGCGGATGTTCCCGCATCCATGGCATCTCCGAGCCAGCGATCAGCATTCGATGGCCACGCACTGTCGTCAGAAGCGGCTGGTCGGTGACACACTTCCAGCCGGACTGTTCGACATCGTCCCGGATCTGCTCAAACTCGTACCGCCAGTCATGATTTCCCAGGATGAACACACAGGGAGCATGAGACGTCAACGGTCTCAGAATCTCAATCGCCTCGGGCAAGAGGGCAGGTTCATCGATCAGGTCTCCGGTGAAGACGACCAGATCGAGCGGCTGTTTCAGAGCCAGTTCAACCGCACAGCGATAGAAAGCACTTCCTGGACAGCCAATGAAGTGGAGATCAGACAGATGAAGAATTCGAACAGGTTCATTGCTGCCGTTTGGCCGAAGTCGTTTGGGCGACAGAGCGACTCGCTTCTGGTTGAACTCAATCTGACAGAATTCGTTCCACGGCCAGACTTTCGTGAGCGTTCTCGCGCGGCCCCTTGCGGAGTCACCTTTGACACTGACCGCTGAAACGACCTCACGCGTAACGGCACTATGAAATTGTCCGTGACGAATAAAGTGCCATCGCAGGATCGCAATCGTTAACGGAATGCAACCGGCGATCGTGATGCCAAGGATCAGTTGGAACCAGCCTGGCTGCTGTGCCACTGAGCCACCTCGCAGCAGGCTTGTTTCGCCAAGTCCCGTGCCCAGCAGCAACACCAGAGGAAACACAACAATTGCGATGTCGTGCACCGTTCGAAATTTTCGAAGCTTGTACGCTTTGATCGGCAGCGCATGGGAACGATTGACCGCGAGCACCCAAAGTTCGGTGTGTCCCGCAAGACTTAGCAACAGAATGAGCCAGCCGATCAGAAGCTGCATGGTCAGCTCTTGGGCGGGAATCGCCATCCGTCAGGAATTCTTGCATCCTTTCGGACCACTGCAATCCCATCCCGAACGACCACTTCGCCGCAGTCACATTCCGGTCCCGGCGCTTCGCTGGCCACGATTCTTGCATTGCGACCGATGCAGACGTTCTTATCGAGCAGTGCTCCGTCGATATAGGCACCGTCGCCGATACCCCAAACCGGTGTGGAATCTCCAACGGCGACAAGTTGATCGTCGGTCGTCGGATAAAAGTCCGCACCCATGATGACGCTGTTTCGGACTGTCACATTGCGTCCAATGTGCATTCGCATGCCTACGACGCACTTTTCAAGCACTGTCGACGAACCAATGAAACAGCCGTCTGCAATCAGACTGTCTCGAACAGTACACGATCCCATGCGAGTCGAAGGGAGGAAACGTGGTCGAGTAAAGATCGGAGCACGTCGATCGGCAAACTGGAACGGAGGATTGGCGTCCGTCAGAGCCAGGTTGGCATCGTAAAACGCCTTGATGGTCCCGATGTCTTCCCAGTATCCATCGAACAGGTGAGTCTGCACGTGGTGATGACGGATCGCCATCGGGAAAATGTCTTTGCCGAAGTCCTCATGGTTGGTGGATTCCAGCAGATCGACCAGCAAGTCTCTGTTCCACAGGTAGATCCCCATGCTCGCGAGGTATTCGCGGCCATTGGATTCAATTCCCTTCGCGTCGATCCACGAAGCGGGTGTGCGCACCTTTGCCAACGCTGCGTCGTCCTTTGGCTTTTCTACAAAGCCAGTCACCTTGCCAGTGTCATCCAACTGCATGATGCCGAAGCCGCGAGCAGCCTCTGCGCCGACGGGAACAGTGGAGATCGTAACGTCGGCCTTTGCATTGATGTGAGTCGCCAGCATCTCACGGAAGTCCATGCGGTACAGCTGGTCGCCTGAAAGAATCAGGACGTACTTGATTCCGTACTCCTTCAGGAATCGCACCTGTTTGCGCACCGCGTCTGCAGTGCCCTGGTACCAGTTGGAACCATCGAGCGTTTGTTGTGCGGCAAGAATTTCCACGAAGCCGTTGTGGAACAGGTCAAAGTTGTACGTCTGACGAATGTGGCGATGAAGACTGACTGAGTTGAACTGAGTCAGCACGTACATGCGATTGATGTCGCTGTTGATGCAGTTCGAAATCGGAACGTCAATCAAACGGTACTTGCCGCCCAGAGGAACTGCCGGCTTGGAACGGTATTCCGTCAGTGGCAGAAGTCGAGTCCCCTTGCCTCCTCCAAGAATCAGGCAGACGACATGGCGCATAATTGAATTCCGTTGTGGGTGGACGTTGCTGTTGAAACGTGGTTTGATCATTCAACAAGCAGAATTGGTTCCAAACGGAGCGTATCCAAACAGTTCTTTCAGAAAAACGCAAACTGTACAGCTCCCGTCAGTGGGACTGCAGTGTTCCCTCATTCCTGGGATCGAGCATTCTGCGCAGCGTCTGTGCGAGCCTGCACAATTCAAGTGCGAAGTGACACTGCGACAAGCGACTGACCATCAGCGTGCTTTTGCGACAGAAGACTTCTCCTGTGTTTCAAAGCTTGCTTCGAACGTCTTAGTGCAAGGCAGCCATGGGTACTGCGAGTGGCCCGGCTGTGGCGTAGGACGCGTAGAGCTGCTCAAGATGAGTCTGCAGGTCGGTCACGTAAGACGGCACCGACGTTTCAAGAGTGTTGCGCAGTGCCGGGGGAGTCTTCGTCTTGCGGAGAGTCTCGAGGTACTTCAGCAGGACATCTTTGCGCTCGTCAGGACCATTGAGAAGGAAGTGGACCCATGCCCAGGACTCAGCATAGTCCTGCTGAGTCAGGTCTCGAAAATCCGTCAGCATTTCCAGGCGTACCAGGTTCGGGCTCCATCGTTCCTGCCTCGCACGATTGAGTTCGGCCAGATGCTCCGGGTTCGCGAGTCCTGGCGTTTCCGGGTTCACTTCAAAGTACTCGGCGATGCCTTCATCCAGCCACAAAGGTACGGTCTGAAGGGTCGCGTGGAGAATTCCATGAGTAAACTCGTGACGCAGATCCTGCATCACCTGCGGGCTGCGGAACGAATACACGGCAAGCTCCCGAGTACTTCCGACGAAGTAGGCTCGCCGGGGAGGCAGATCTCGCCATGTGGCGTGCATGTAATAACGGTACGATGCTTCGTCACTGAAGAGATACACTGTGACAGGATCTCGCTGTTCAGGAAGCTTCAACGTCGACACCAGCTGTGAGTGAAGATCTTCGAGTGTCTTCACGATTGCATCGTCCGGCTCAATCCGCACGTCGCTCTGAATGACGAAGTGCTTGGACGTAATCGAGTGTCGAGACGGCTTGTCTGACGAAAATGTCGTCTTCGGCGTCGTCTGACATCCTGGCACAACAAAGCATCCGAGCCCCATCATGACAATCAACACTGTCGTCACAAACACGCGACGAACGCGTGCTGACGGCTGAGTGCTGATGCTGGGAATGATGACGTGTCGCACGAGTGGACCTGTCAACAGAATGCAATTGTGAGGTGGGATGCCATTGCTGGCGAGACGGACACAGTGTCTACGCGTTTGATGTTGTCAATGCGATGGATAACGTGTCCCCGTCTTTTGGGGGGACGCGGAATCTAACGCCTGCAAAACGCCATCGGCAAGGTGTTTGATCTGAGGAACCATAGGGGATTTTCCTCTGAGAATCTTCTCCGTCGGGTAGACCGGCCAATCTGGATCCTGCGAAATGGGACATGCAGATTCTGCGAGCAGCTGCTTTGTGCAGGATTCCCAGTCTTCCTGTTTCTCCAGAAGGCGCCTGGCTGTGGAGTCCATGTGGACTGCTTTGGCAACCACGTTTTGACTTCTATACTGCGGGCATGAACACGACTTCTGAAACAACATTGGAGCCACGTCCTTCCACGGCACTCGCATGGCTCAGACTGATTCGCATTCCGACGGTCTTCACGGCACTTTCAAATGTGCTGTGCGGATATTTTGTCACTCGACTTCCCGTCGCAAACTCACTTGCGGATCACCCCACTTTGTTCTGGCTTCTTGCGAGCACGACGGGTTTGTATCTTGGCGGGATGGTGTTGAATGATGTGTTTGACGCCTCTCTTGACGCCATCGAGCGACCGGAGCGACCCATTCCGTCAGGTCAAATTTCCAGAACGGCTGCTGCCTGTTTTGGTGCATTCCTGATGCTAGTGGGAATCGGCGCAGCCGCATTCGTTGGGATGTTGAGCCTTGCGGTTGCGGTGTTGATCACCGTTGCCGTGCTGAGCTACGACGCGCGTCTGAAGTCCACACCATTCGGACCGTTCAATATGGGACTCTGTCGAGGACTCAATCTGCTATTGGGAGCCAGTACGATCCCGATTGAACAGCTTCAGAAGCATGCCGTGGTTGTTTCGGCGATCGCACTTGCGGTCTACATCGTCGGCGTGACCTGGTTTTCTCGCAGTGAAGCAGGCACCAGCAGCCGCAAAGGAATGATCTGGGGTCTGAGTTTGATCTTGCTGGCTCTGGCTGCTCAGGCATGGAATGTGACTGAGTCCGGAATTTCGGCCCGCAGCATCAATGGCAGCCGAATCGTCTTTCTTCTGATCGGTCTGAACCTGACGGCTCGAGCGGCCAATGTCATTACGCGTCCTCATTCAGGCCGAATCCAGAAGACCGTTGGACTGATGTTAATGAGCCTGATCTTTCTGGATGCCAATCTGACTTTCGGCCTGACCGGCGATGCTCGCCTGAGTGCGATCATCATCATGTTGGTGGCACCGGCAAGCCTCCTGCGACGCTTCATTCCCATGAGCTGACGCGCTGATTGCTTGATCTGCACCTGGCCCGTCCTCTTTCTGCTGGAACTTCCTATGCCGGATCCACCACCAGGCAAACGTCGCCAGCGGATGACTTCAGGAGCGGATTCGCCACGCCTGGAGGAATGTGAACAATCTGCTGACCGTCGGCTGCCGTACGCGGAACTGCATTGCAAAACGAATTACTCGTTCCTGGAAGGAGCATCACACGCAGATGAGTTGGTAGCACGAGCTGCAGAACTGAAGCTTCATTCTCTGGCAGTGACCGACAGAAACAGTCTGGCCGGCGTTGTGCGTGCTCATGTGGCGGCCAAAGAAGCGGGTCTGCGTCTGCTTGTAGGAGCGGAGATCGTTCCGGTCGACGGTCCGGCTTTGGTCCTGCTAGCAACGGATCGCAAAGCGTATGCTCGCCTTTCACGAATGATCTCCGCCGGACGCCGACGTGCACCCAAGGGGGAATGCCGGTTGCTGATGAGCGACGTGCGAGAAAACTCGGAGGGACTGATTGCCGCCGCTTTGCTGAATACGGAAAGCAGGTGCCGCTTCGAACGAACCTACGACCCGGCGCAGGTTCGTTCGCAGTCACTCAGCAATACTCAACTGAACGAGTTGAAGGGCTGTTTCGGAGATCGGCTTTATGCTCTGGCCGAGCTTCATCTTGGGCCGCAGGATTCAACTTTGCTGGCGTCCTGGAAGGAACAGTGTCAGCATCTCCGTATTCCGCTCGCAGCTTCCAACGATGTGCACTACCACGTTGCCCGTCGTCGCGCACTGCATGATGTGGTGACGGCGATTCGGAATAATATCCCGCTGCAGTCACTGGGGCATGAACTGTTCCCGAATGGCGAACGACATCTGAAGTCGGGAGATCAGCTGCGTGCTGTTTTTCCGGGAGACGATCAGCTCATTGCCCGCACAATCGAGATCGCCGAGCGATGTCATTTTTCGCTCGATGAACTTCGTTATGAATACCCCGAGGAGATTGTTCCGAACGGCGTGACTCCGATCCAGCACCTGATTCATCTGACGTGGCGAGGAGCCAGCCTGCGGTATCCTCAGGGAGTTCCGCCGAAGGTTCGCGATCTGATTCAGCATGAACTGACTCTGATCGAAGAACTGCACTACGAAGCGTATTTTCTGACGGTTTATGACCTTGTCCGTTTTGCGCGGGAACGAGGAATCCTTTGTCAGGGGCGAGGCTCCGCGGCGAATTCCGTCGTCTGCTTTTGCCTCGGTGTGACGTCGGTCGATCCGGACCGTATTGACGTTCTGTTTGAACGCTTCGTCAGTAAGGAACGGAACGAAGCGCCGGACATCGATGTCGATTTCGAACACGAACGACGCGAAGAAGTGCTTCAGTATCTTTTCGAACGCTACGGTCGCGAGCGTGCTGGCATGACGGCGGCGGTCATCACCTATCGGCCTCGATCAGCAATCCGTGACATCGGCAAAGCGCTGTCGCTGTCAAATGACCGGATCGACAAGCTGGCTGGTCAGATGGAACACGTGGACCACTCGGAGCAGTTTCCGGAGCGGTTGCGTGAAGGTGGTATCGATCCGGAATCGCTGCTAGGGCGTCGAGTTCTCGACCTGCTGAATTCGCTCATCAATTTTCCTCGCCACCTTTCGCAGCATCCTGGCGGCATGGTGATGTCGCGTGGACCGCTGAGCGAACTTGTTCCCATTGAAAATGCCTCGATGCCCGGTCGCACTGTGATTCAGTGGGACAAAGACGACCTCGACGCGCTGGGGCTGTTGAAGGTCGACGTTCTGGCGCTGGGGATGCTGAGTTGCATTCGTCGAGCGTTTGATTTCATCCGAAAGCACCATGGCCGGAAGATGACTCTGGCCAATGTTCCTTCCGAAGATCCTTCTGTCTACGACATGATCAGCGCGGCCGATACCGTGGGGGTCTTTCAGATCGAAAGCCGTGCTCAGATGAGCATGCTGCCGCGATTGAAGCCACATTGCTTCTACGACCTTGTCATCGAAGTTGCCATCGTCCGCCCAGGCCCGATTCAAGGAGACATGGTGCATCCGTATCTTCGTCGGCGAGCAGGCGAAGAAGCGGTCGACTATCCGAATCAGGCGGTTCGCTCTGTTCTTCACAAGACTCTGGGTGTTCCGATTTTTCAGGAACAGGCCATGCGACTGGCGATCGTCGCTGCGGGGTTTACTCCAGGAGAAGCCGACCAGCTTCGTCGAGCGATGGGGGCGTGGCGAAAGACGGGAGTGATCGCAAAGTTCCATGAGAAGCTTGTCTCAGGGATGATCGAACGAGGCTATGAAGCGGAGTTCGCGGAACGAGTCTTCAAGCAGATCAGCGGGTTTGGTGAGTATGGATTTCCGGAGTCACACGCGGCCAGCTTCGCACTACTAGTGTATGTGTCATCATGGATTAAACGCTATCACCCAGCGGTGTTTGCGGCGGCATTGATCAACAGTCAGCCCATGGGATTCTACGCGCCGGCACAACTGGTAAGAGATGCTCGGGAACACGGTGTTGTAGTGCTTCCCCCGGATGTGAATCACAGCGACTGGGATTGCACGCTGGAACCCGCGCCGCATGCTCCGGAACAGCCTGGACCGTTTTCCCATCAGGACCGGAAGCTCGCACTCCGACTGGGTATGAGACTTCTTCGGGGCTTTTCGGAAGAACCCGCGCGAGTGATTGAAAACGTCAGAGCCAAATCCGGACGCTTCAAGAGTTTTGAAGAGTTCGCCCGTCGCACAGGATTGAATCGAAGTCATCTTCAGGTTCTTGCACGCGGCGACGCGTTTGCATCCCTTCAGATTGGTCGCCGCGATGCTCTTTGGAAATCACTACCTTCACGTGACCACATGGCGCTGTTCGATTCCCAGGACGCGCCGATGCACGATGAGCCGGATCCGGAACTGCCGGAGATGACTGCTCAGGACGAGGTGGTAGCGGACTACTCTTCGGCAGGACTGACTCTTCGAAAACACCCTGTCAGCTTTTTGCGCGAACAGCTCACTCAGCTGAGAGCGGTTTCCGCAGAACAGCTTGGCGAAATGCCTGCCGATCGAAGAGTCAAAGTCGCGGGACTCGTGCTGATGCGACAACGACCGTCGACTGCCAGCGGGATCACCTTCGTGACTCTGGAAGACGAAACCGGGATCGCCAACCTGGTCGTCTATCCATCCGTCTGGCAAACATTCCGGGCAACAGCGAGGTTCGCCAACGTGATGCTCGCCACGGGTCGACTTCAGAAAGAAGGTGACATTATTCACGTTGTCTGCGAACGACTGGATGATGTCAGTGAACTGCTTGAGAAGATCGATTCACGAGCACGCAACTTCCGGTGACCTACAGACCAGTTCAACCCAGAATGTTGGTTTGACAAACCGCTATTCCTCATCCGGTTGAAAAATCTCTTCGATCGGTCGACCAAACAATTTGGAGATCTTGAAAGCGAGCGGCAGGCTGGGATCGTACTTACCTCGTTCCAGACTATTGACGGTTTGTCGAGAGACGCCAAGTTGTTCGGCCAAATCGGCCTGCGACCAGCCACGTTCACTTCGCAGTTCGGCAAGCTGATTCTTCACTTCAATCGACTCCAGGAAAACAGGATCCCGGTGACCGCGAGAATCGACGGGATCAACATGAGTTCCGGCGGATCCAGTGTTGTCTGAATCGTTCCGGCGGTCCGCAGATTGACATAAAGCCCCGCGATGGGCAGGAACACGATCATCGCAAATGCCAGCGATTCGTAGACGATCCTCTGCAGCATCTCGTCCAGCTGTGATCGGACAATGCGAAAGAAGAGCGCGGCGAAGATGATCAGCGGTACGGTCGTCGCAATTGCAAGACTGGAAACGCACCATTGGGGAATCAACTCTCGTCGAAGACAGATTCGCACAGCGAGGTTTCCAGTCAACATGACTCCTTCTGCAACAGCAAAGTACATCACAAGTTTTCTGGCGGGGGATATTGCGTCCACTGAGTGTTTTTCCATCTTTATTGCCCTTTCATGAGAGACGAAACAGCGGGAAATCTTGTCCATTCAAGTGTAAAGCACGCTTGACTTGTGTCAAGCGTGCTTTACACGATTTTGGGGCGGCGTTTGGACATGAAGGACACGACTCATCCGCCACTCCGGAAGCCTGCAGTTTGTTCTGCATGCGACTCTGTCTTACAACTCTGTTCCCTGATCATCGCAGTTGCTGATCCTGCCCGGCATCTTCCGACAGATCCACTTTCTCCACGCCTTAGTCACGAGTTGTTCCCATGACGACACTGACGACCTTTGTTCGTTCCATTCCACTTCGCGCATCCCGCGTGGCAATGTTGATTGCTGCTCTGACAATGCTCGTTTCTTCCGTAGAGAGTGCCGTTGGTCAGGACGCTGACCCTAATCGTGATGGGCTCTTGCTCTGGCTTGATGCGAGTCAGTCTTTCAAATCGCTGGAGTCCGGGAAGTCGGTCGGTGAATTCCCGGATGTGTCGGGCCATGGTCGAAGTTTTCTGCAGTCGGATCCTCAGAAACAGCCGAAAGCAATCGTTCTGGCAGATCGTTGGTTTCTTAGGTTCGATGGAGACAACGATAGTCTGCGACTTGAAAAGACAGGAATGACAGCCGACGTCGCAACACTGGTGATGGTGGCCGCACCGCATGGAAATCCTGGAGATTTCCGAGGACTGTTTGCTGCCAACGAGCCAAACCGTCGCGACTACGAATCAGGATTCAATCTGGACCTCGGTCCGGGACCTTCACGAACTCTGGATCAGATCAACATGGAAGGTAAGGGCTTTGGCGGAGCGGCCGATGTGCTGAACTCTTCAAGCCCGTTTGGAACACTCCATGTTTTCATCGCGACAGTGAACTCAGGTGATTCGACTGTCACGCTTCATGTGGATGGTAAGCCAGAAGGACAACGAGCCTTCAAGGCTGGAGCAGGAGAGCTTTCTCTCCAACAACTCACGTTGGGGGCCAGGTTCTACACGAACGGTCCCGGCGATCAGGAAGTCCGCGGGCCGTTCCAGGGCGACATTGCCGAAGTCATGCTCTTCGATCGTGCTCTTTCAGCGGAAGAAGCGACTCAGCTGTCAGAATCCCTTTTGAAGAAGTACGCTGGTCTCCGTGACGAGTTGCCCAAATCACTGAATCTGTCGGCCGCTCAGGGAGTGCCGCTGGAACTTGCGAAGGATGCTCCTCCGGTTCAAATGCTCGTGCCTGGATTCGAGGTCCAGGAGCTGCCCGTACAGATCACCAACGTGAACAACGTGCGATACCGCGACGACGGTGCGCTGGTAACTCTGGGCTACAACGGTGACATCCAGATTCTGACAGACACCAATGGCGATGGACTCGAGGACCAGGCAAAGGTCTTTTATCAGAACAAAGGATCGCTCCGAGGACCAATCGGAATCGAACTGACTCCGCCGGGATACGCCAAAGGACGCGGTGCCTTCATTGCATCGAAGGGCAAGGTCTCTCTGATTGTTGATACGAATGGCGATGATACCGCGGACGACGAGATTATTGTTGCCACGGGCTGGCAGGAGATTACTCAGAACGTTGACGCAACCGGAATGGCGATCGGACCAGATGGAAGTCTGTACTTCGGTCTGGGGACCGCAAACTTCGCCAACGCCTACCTGATCGATCAGGCCGGCAAAGCGGGATATTCGCTGACCAGTGATCGAGGCACCGTTCAGAAGGTCTCCCCGGATTTTTCAAAGCGTGAAACGATATGCACCGGGATTCGTTTTCCGATTGCGTTCGCCTTCAATGAAAAAGGCGACCTGTTCTGCACGGAGCAGGAAGGGGCGACATGGATGCCGAACGGAAATCCGCTGGATGAGCTTCTGCACATTCGTCTCGATGAACCAAAGCATAAGGCGAACGTCTCAGGGAAGCGACACTATGGATTTCCGCCGCGTCACCCGGTGCACAATCCGGGCGTGATTGACGAACCATCGACGTTCGACTTTGGTCCTCAGCACCAGTCCACATGCGGGATGGTCTTCAATCGGTCCGTCAACGGCGGACCTGTGTTTGGGCCTGATCGCTGGAATGAAGATGCACTGATTGTCGGTGAGTCGCGCGGCAAGATCTGGCGAACGTCGCTCGTGAAGACTCAGACCGGCTATGTCGCGTCGTCTCAGCTGATCGCGTGTCTGTCGATGCTGACCGTGGACAACTGCGTGTCGCCTCGAGGTGACTTGATCGTTGCCTGCCACAGTGGTCCGCCAGACTGGGGCACAGGCCCAACGGGCATAGGGCGGTTGTTTCGAGTCCGCATGACGCAGCCGGAAGCACCGCGCCCCGTGGTTGCGTGGGCAGAAGGACCGCAGGAGATTCGGATCGCGTTTGACCGGCCGGTCGACCCAATTTCCGTTGCGGGACTACTGGAGAAAATTCGAATCGAATACGGTGAGCATGTGCGTGCCGGCGACCGCTTCGAAACGATGGTTCCTCCGTATGCCGTCGTGCGTGCTCAGCAAATGAAGCCACGCTTTCTTTTGCCTGTGGCGAGTGCTGCATTGACGGCCGACCAGCGCACGATGGTTCTGAACACACCGCCAATCCCAAAGAAGACTCATCTTGCAGTGTCGCTTCCGTTCGCAAAGCCAGCGACTGAAGGGGCAACAAAAGTCGGAGCGTTGCCTGCACAGCACCCGCAAGTCGACGTGGATTTGTCGACGGATGGTCTTCAGACGGCCTGGATTGCAAAGGGACAGCAGTCCGCGGCTTGGACTGGCTGGCTGCCGCATGCCGATCTGTCCGTTGCGAAGAAAGTCACGGATGGTTCCGTCGTCCATGATGAGCTCTGGAAACAGCTCTCCCAAAAGGGGACGCTGCTGATGCGGACTCGTCTGGATCTCCGTCAGATGTTGCGGCCCGCAGTTCAACCGGGAGCAAAGATTGACTACGAATGGCCGGAAGAGATCGTGACTCTGGTCATTCGATCGTCTGCCCCGATGGCCTTCCATGCGCGAATTGTGGGAGCGGACGGAAAGAGCACCGACCTTGCTCCCGTGTGTACTCAGAATGCCGATGGAAGCACCACCATTCAGCTCACGACTTCCGCCAACATTCAGGACCTGATTGATGTCTCGTTTGAGCTGCAGACGGGCGAGCTTCCCGCAACGCCGGAGATTTCGCTGGGATTCTTCACAAATGAGGACTCAACGATTCGCCCGCTGCAACTGCATCGATTCCTGCTGCCATGGGTTGATCTTCAGCCGACTGATTCCACCACTGCAACGAATACCGCGATCGCAGAACTGGAAGGTGGCAGCTGGGGACGCGGTCGGCGTGTCTTCCACAGTGAAGTTGCTGGATGTTTCAAGTGCCATTCCGTCAACGGTGGCGGCGCAGCGATTGGACCGGATCTCGGAAACCTGATTTTCCGTGACTATGCGTCCGTGCTGCGTGATGTGAAAACGCCAAGCTTCGCGATCAATCCGGACTACGTCGGGCACATCGTGGAAATGTCCGACGGCAAAGTTCTGACCGGCGTTCTGCAGACACGCGAAGGGAAGTTGTGGCTTGGTGACGACAAAGGCAAACTGACGGAACTTGTTCGAGAAGACATCGAAACGCTGAAGCCTTCGACCGTTTCCGTGATGCCTCAGGGGATTGTCGAGAAGCTAACACCCGAGCAGTTGAAAGACCTGCTGACCTATCTGTTAACGCCGCCGCCCACGATGCCTCTCGATTCACCACTGACCGCGCCACCGCTCAGGACTCAGGCGGAAGTTGCAGCCGCACTCGAAGGCAGCAAGCCAGTGACTTCACCGCGGCCCCTCCATATCGTCCTTGTCGACGGCGTCAAAGATCATGGACCCGGTGAGCATGATTATCCGGCCTGGAAATCCGCTTGGGAACAGCTGCTGTCATCGGCCGAACAGGTGACCGTCACAACGGTGCGCGAGTTTCCTGATGACGAACAGCTGAGCTCTGCTGATGTTTTGATTTTCTTCCAGAAGGGCAGTTTCAGTTCGCCACGGCCTGTAAAGCTGGATGCCTTTTTGAAGCGTGGTGGCGGAGCTGTTTACATTCACTGGGCCGTCAACGGAAATGACGAAGCCGGAGACTTTGCAAAGCGCCTCGGACTCGCCTCCAAGGGCGGTTCGATCGCCTATCGCCACGGACCACTTACGCTGGACATCCACAACACGGATCATCCTATCGTGCGGAACTTTGATCGCCTGCAGATGTATGATGAAAGCTACTGGAAGTTGTCCGGTGATCCTTCCGACATCACTCTGCTGGCGACCAGCACTGAAGACGGTCAGCCAACTCCGCAGATGTGGGTCCGCGATCACAAGCCAGGTCGAGTCTTCGTGAGCATCCCCGGTCACTACAGCTGGAGCTTTGATGATCCACTGTTCAGGATTCTGCTTCTGCGAGGAATTGCGTGGACGGCATCCGAGCCAATTGATCGGTTCAACGACCTGGTCACTCCCGGCGCAAGAATTCGGAAGTAACGGTCCTCCGGCAAACGAAAGTGGCTCGTGTCTCCGACGCGAGA
>JAEUII010000267.1 GCA_016795145.1 Planctomycetaceae bacterium | reverse complement strand
GATCTTCTTCGGTCAGTTCCCAGTAGCCTGGGTAACCGAAGGTGATTCCGTTTCCTTCGTACAGAGACAAGTAGTCGTCGGAGTCATTCATCGTCACGATTCCAGGAAGTCTTACGGCGACCGGAGGGGCTGGTGTGTGGTTGCAATCGTCATGTCAATCAGGAGGAAAGCCGAGATTGGTGACTGGGTTCCCGCCTGCGCGGGAATGGCGCATTTCGGGTAAATCAAGAGGAACCAATCAGAGTGCGAGTGCGTTCCCTGGTTATTCCATGAACGCCATGATTTCCTTCTGAGTGAACCGGTTCTTCATTCGAGCACCCAGCTGGCTGACGATGCGAGCCGATGCGTGAGATGCCAGGTGTCCGGCCTGCTTCCAGCTCATCCCGTTCGTAATACCGAACAACAAGGCTCCAGCGTACATGTCACCAGCGCCTGTCGTGTCGATCGCTTCGACGGGAACACCTTCGATGGGGATCGCCTGGCCTTCGTGCATTAGCAGTGAACCATTCGCTCCCAGAGTCATCGCGACATTTTCGGCATGCTTGTGAATTGCCGCAGCACATTCGATGACGTCGGTCTTGCCCGTCAAACTCTGCGCTTCCAGTTCGTTGCAGAAGAACAGGTCGACGGGGCCTTCCAGCAATGACCAGATTTCATCGCGACACAGATTGCACAGAAACGGGTCGGAGGCTGTCAGTGCGACCTTGTTGCCGTACTGCTTGGCGAGATTCATCGCCTTGTAGGCCGCTGCCTTCTGGACAGGATTCGTCAGCAGGTAGCCTTCGATGTAAACGTATCGAGACCGGCGAATCGTCTCTTCGTCGATGTCGTCTTCGCTGAGTGTCGCGGAGACGCCGAGGTTGGTGAGCATCGTTCGCTGAGCATCTTCAGTGATCAGCACTGCACACGTACCGGTCTGGCCGGCTGGAGAGGCAGGCACTTCGATGCTGACGCCCATCTTTCGCATGTCCTGCAGAAAGAACTCGCCGTTCGCATCTTTTGACACCTTGCCGGCATACGCTGCGCGCCCGCCGAAGTCGGCAATCCCAACGATTGTGTTTGCTGCCGAACCACCTGCGCACTTGTTGAGGTTGATACCACTGAGTCGACTGAGCACGCCCTGCTGTTGTGCATCATCGACGAGAGTCATAATTCCCTTGTCGAAACCCGTCTGAGCGAGCCAGTTGTCAGAGATGCGGGCCTGAATATCGACCAGTGCGTTGCCAACGCCGAAGACATCGTATTGCATGAAAGTTCAGTTCCTCGACTTTTCCCGTTTCAAAGTTCCGTGTGCAAAGGAACAGTTCCTGTTCCAGTGCTGTCGGAAGATAGCAGGAGCCCCCAAAAAGCCACGGATCCCGGTCGCCGCCGCTGCAGGATTCTCGATGAAAAACAGGATTTCATCTGAACTGCGGCTGCTCAATGAATGATCTACTGGAATCTGACGTGCCACAATTTTTTAGCGGAACGGCGCAAGCCGTCCGGTGAATTCATGACGCAGACTCACCGGAGGGCTCGCGCCCTGCCGCTAAAAACACCGCGTTTCTGCTGATAAAAATCCTTCACACCGTTGCCCAAATTGAGCGTTCAACAAACGACTCGGATCAACGGCTCGGAATTTACCTCGACGACAATGACCGGCATTCGGCAGTGAAGATCACCAGCAAACCTTGCCGGATCGGCTGGAACACAGGCAACCGTCACAGAATACGCAGGTTCCTTACGCAGCAAACGCGGCAACTTCTCACCAGGAAGTTCAGACGATCGCGGAATGCGGGTTGTCTTCCGGTTTCAGAACGAAAATATGGTAGGTGTTCGGCTGCGCTGTTCACGGAAGGGCTGGCGTTAGCTGATTTGGAACAGGCTTCAAAGACACAATCACGTCGATTGCGGTCTTTGAACCGAGGTTTTGACGAACCGCGGCTGCCAGAGTTTTCCGGATCAGTGATATGAAGCACTTTGCAACCTTCCTCATCCTTCTGAACATCGCGGCTTCGGCCTGCAGTGCTCAGCAGCTAGATCCCGCCTCACCTGATCGACCCGTGCAGGCTTCCGAAGTCAGTCGTCGCAAGACTGCGGTGACTCTGAACTACTGCCGCGCCGCGCTGCATCGAATTCGCCGCGCGCCGTCCAAGCAGGTCTTGCTGGAAGAGCAGCAGCGAATCCTGAACAACCTCGACCTGAATCAGATCGACGACCCGGAAGTGATTTCGCTGTATCGCTCGATCCTTGATGAAATTGGACAAGTCGAAATCGGCGATCGCGAGAGAGTTGTGATCGATGAACAATTTCGTCGCGGCATTCAGCGAAAGCTGGGCACCGATTTCTTTGTTATCGGTGCACAGGCTGCCACGGGGCAGGTGGGATCTGTGATTCAGTCCGGTGCCAACAGCTGGTGGGACTATCGATCAACGCAGATCAAGCGTGACTCCGACATGTGGCAGGTCGAGAAGTCTCAGTTCACATCGTTGATGACGCGATCATCAACGTTCCTTGACAGCTTCTGGAAGCTCAGTCGGAAGAATGATATTCCAGACCGATGGCTGCTGCGTGATCAGGATCTCGACTTGCTCGGGGAAACTCTTTCGGAACGAGATCCCGAACGACGGCTTCGCATGCTGGCTCGCAATGAGCGATTCATGGAATGCTATCCGCCATACTGGTATTACGTGGCGAGAACTCAGCAGCAGCTTGGTCGGACTCAGGATGCAGCAGAGACGTTTCGAAAGCTTGCAGAGATCGGGCAGGGGCACTTTCGGCAGGACGACATGTTGGCCAGCAGCATGGCCAATCTGTCACTCATCGAGGAGAGTGAGAAGGACCCGAATGCTCCGAATACAGCAATGCGGGCGTTTGAGTTTTCGACGCGTAATTGGGAAGCGAATCTTGTGTGCGCGTGGGTACTCGGACGACATGAGCGGTACCGCGACGCGGAAGATCTGATCCTGTGCAACGTGGATGAGGATCTGGAGATCGATCAGAGCACGGTTGCTCTTGTGTCGCTGTATTTTCATTCCGCCGATCGCCCCAAGCTCAAGCGACTTCTGAACGACGAGACCATCGTGCGTCGTATTCCAGTGCCTGGCCTGCTGCTGTGCGCGAAGTTGCTGGGACCGGACGATCTGCCTCGGGGAGCAGCGACGTATCTCGCGTCGACCCTCACCGCGATTCCTCGAACATCGGGTCGAACAAGTGCGATCTCTGTCGCGGCGGCTCGTGGCTGGAAGCTCAATGACGCGGATGTCACGATCTCCGACGGGAGTCGGACCTTTGAGTATGCAGGTCATCGCCAGCTTGATGATGCCACCGAGGTGAGCTTCGCGCCTTCGCTGGATTCGCGGAGTGATGGCGAGCCGGGAAAAGAGCTGAAGATGACGGTGCGATATCCCGGGACTCCTCCGATCCGAGTGGTGCTGCTGGAAGCGGAAACGCCTGTGGACGGAGCTGCAGGTGATTCACGCAATACTCGTCGACCATTACTGGGAAGTGCCTTTGGGTCATCGCGACCAAGAGACTCGAACCGGATCTTTCGCATTCAGGAAATCGAAGTGGACGGCGTGCGGCTGTCGCTGCAGTCGGCTCCGTCCGAGGCGGAAGATGTTCGGGTGCTGAAGCCTGAGTTTTCAGACTCGGATGACGCAACGCGTTCGTAGCGTCTGCAAGACAATGATCTTCGGGCTGGACGTAGTGGATCTTGCTAAAGATCCCTCACTCATAACACCTTTCCCAGGACGCGGAGATGTGTCAGACCGCGATCGCCTTATAGATCAGCGCCGCCAGAATGCCTCCCAGGATTGGGCCAACAACGGGGATCCATGAGTATCCCCAGTCACTGTCTCGCTTGTCTGGGATTGGCACCAGGAAATGCACGATGCGAGGACCCAGGTCTCGCGCGGGGTTAATCGCATAGCCGGTGGTTCCGCCAAGGCAAAGTCCAACAGCGAAGACTACGAAGGCGATTGGCAGTGCGTTGATTGCTCCCAAACCTTTTTCGCCTGCGACCATCATGAGTGCAGCAAGGACAAGGACTCCGGTCCCGAGAACTTCGCTCAGGATATTCTCAGGCATGGTACGAATCGCGGGGGCGTTGCAGAAGACACCGAGCTTCGCATCGGGGTCCTGTGTGACGGCGAAATGGTGTCGGTGCATCGCCCAGACAAGAGTTGCTCCCGTCATCGCACCGAGCATCTGTGCGACGATGTATCCAGCCACATCGGCCGCGGGCAGTTTTCCGGCGACAGCCATGCCGACTGTCACGGCAGGATTGAGGTGAGCACCGGAAATGTCACCGACCAGGGCCACTCCGACAAACACGGCCATGGCCCAGCCGAAAGTGATGACAATCCAGCCTGCTCCGTGTCCTTTGGTTTTTGAAAGCACGACGTTCGCTACAACGCCATCGCCAAGCAGAAGCAGCACGGTTGTTCCAAGGAATTCAGCAAAGTACGGGCTCATGAGGCACTACCTGGGTTCGACAAGTCGGTTCGGATGACGCGACGTACTCTAGCGAACTCCTTACTGTGCGAAATCGATCGGGACATTGCGACTCTGGAAAATTTGGCGCACCGGAACTCGGACGGAGTGTCTAGCTGAGATCAAATTCAGGAGACCGGTGGCTCCGGTTTCCTTGAAACTCGTTGCCTGTCATGATTCTGGTTTTACATGTTCAGGGTTTCTTTTTTGAGTTCCTGGCCGCACATCGATGAGGTCAGACAGACGGGACAGCCGGCTTCGTTCCGGGAGTCTTCTTCGGTGCAAAATGCAGTCAAATAGTTCTCCAGCTCGGCAGATCCTTCAGAACTACGTCAGCCTTCCGTCGACAGTTCACATCCTGTGTCTGGGTTCGTTCATTAATCGCGTTGGATCGTTTGTCATGCTCTTTCTGACGATCTACGTCAGTGAAGAGCTGAAGATGGGAAAAGCGTTCGCCAGCTACTGCATTGGTGCGTTCGGCGTTGGATCGATCCTGTCAGCGTTACTGGGTGGTCAGCTGGCGGACCAGATTGGGCGGCGTGCCACGATGCTGATCGCGTTACTCGGTGGAGCGTCGATCCTTGCTTCGCTGAGCTTTATTCAGAATGGCTATGTTTTCATGGCCTCACTGTTCGTCTTTGCTCTGGTCATGGAGATGTACCGTCCGGCAGCGTCAGCAATGATCGGTGATGTGGCCAATTCAGAACAGAGGCCTCATGCATACAGCCTGATGTACATCTCATTCAATCTTGGCTTCGCCATTGCGCCGCCAATTGGAGGATGGCTTGCCAGCCGGTCTTTTCAATGGCTGTTCTGGGGCGACGCACTGACCTCCGCGATGTACGGAATGGTAGTGCTGTTCCTGTTGAAGGAAACTCATCCGCGAAAGCAGCAACAGTTGGCTTCATCGGTGATGGCTGAAGAAGCAAAGTACTCGGGCGATACGCCGGAAGCGTCCGCAGAAGCTCTTGCATCTTCGGAACGGCTGCAGAAGCTGAATCATGCTGACGCTTCTGCGGCAAGTACTAGAGAATACACCGTAGCGGAAGCATTCACTCATATTGTCAGGGACAGCAACTTTCTGTTGTTCTGTTTCTGCAGCCTGATTACCAGCATCGTCTTCATGCAGGCTTTCGTCACACTGCCGTTGTTTGTTCGGGGCATGGGCTTTGATGAACAGCAGTTTGGTTTCATGATCTGCGTGAACGGCGCGATGATCGTGTTGCTACAGTTGCCAATGACTCACTGGCTCAGCCGGTACAACCGCGTGCACGTTTTGCTTGCGGGTGAGCTGCTTCTTGCGATTGGATTCGGTGTCACAGGATTTGTGTCGTCTGCGGCCACCATCGTTGGATCGATCATGCTTTGGACGCTCGGAGAAATCCTGCAGGCACCTTACAAGCCGACCATTGTTGCAGAACTTGCACCGGTGGCATTGCGAGCTCGGTACATGGGGATCTTCAATATTTCTCATGCGGCTTCGATTGCGATTGGAGCACCGCTTGGGGGAGAAGTTCTGGCTCGCTTTGGGCCGAAGGTGCTCTGGCCAGCCTGCGGAAGTCTGTTGCTCGTGACGTCGGTTTTGTACTGGATGCTGTTCCGAAAACTGCAGGCTGCGGAAAAGCAAAGGACCTCGGGGATCGCCGCAACAACGGCTGCCTAAGCCGCATCAACGGCTGCCTAAATCGTCGACAAGACACTCAGTTGGGCGGCTTGCCTCGAAACGCGGAGCGGGGTTCAGGAACAGGGCATATGCCGTCCCGACGTGAAACAGCCGATTTTTGCTCACCACCCGATCGGTGGTTTCAATTTCGGCAGTAATCCTGGGCAAGTCGGGGTTGCCTTTCCCGGTTTCAAAGGATATGGTCACCGTGCGGAGCTTTCCTGAGATTCAGGAAACCCATTCCTGCCGGTGTGAGCATCAGTTTTCCGGGTGTCAGTCGCGTACTTTAGTAGTCTCGTCGGTCCCAGAGTTCTCCTGCAGCATCACTTTGTTTTTAACCCGTGGCAGGAAATTAACGGGTTCAGGTACTGTGTTCCAACAGCTGTCGTTGTGACAGCGATTTGTGTTTTTGAAGCTGCAAAGCTCAAGGGTGATTGATGAGTAAGAACATCTTTGTCGGAAGCCTCGCGTGGGCAACGACATCGGAAGGTCTGGAACGAGCCTTCGCGAAGTACGGCGTTGTGAAGTCAGCCAAGGTTGTTAGCGACCGAGAAACCGGACGCTCAAAGGGTTTCGGCTTTGTCGAAATGGAATCCGGCGGCGACGAAGCGATTCGTGCACTGAACGGTTCCGACCTGGACGGCCGTACGATTGTTGTCAATGAAGCACGTCCTCGCGAAGCGGGTGGCGGCGGTGGTGGTGGTGGCGGCGGCCGTGGTGGTTACGGCGGCGGCGGCGGACGAAGTGGTGGCGGCGGCGGCGGCCGTGGCGGATACGGTGGTGGCGGCGGACGAGATCGCTACTAATCGACACTTCCGCACCACATGCGGTAAAAAATAACAAGAGGGTGACCAGTCATTGGTCACCCTCTTTTCGTTGATGGCTGCAGTAACTTTCAAGCACACTATTGCTGACGGTTCTTCCGACCTTTAGCTCCCGCCGCATTCAGTCCGTTTTGTCCTTTCTGGCCCCGACCAGTCGTACCACTAACGGCCGCACCTGCACCGAAGCCGCCTGGTCCGCCTGGAGGAGCTGCTGATTGCAGTAACGCGATCTGTTCGGCCGTCAGGATTTGTTTGAGCTGTGCGTCGACCTGCTGTTGAAGCACCGCGAGCTGTTGCTTTTGTTCTGCTGTCATCTGGAGCTGTTGCTGCATGAATTCCGGAAGGATCTCGCCCGGACGCGGTGGCTTCATTCCGTTCATTCCGGGCGGAGGCCCCATCATGCCTCCACCCCCGTTCTGCTGACCGCCTTGACCACTCAGGACCGCCTCCACCTCGGCCTGCGTCACGGAACCATCACCGTTCGTGTCAGCGCGCTGCATCAGGCCAAGGAGTCCAGGGTCTGTCACTTCATTGGAAGTCAGCGCCCCGTCTCCATTTGTGTCGAGCGCGGCGAGGCGTTGCATCAGTTCCTGGGGATTCATTCCAAAGCCACCTGGACCACCCTGTCCTCCCGGAGGTGGACCGCCATTGCGGTTCATCGGCCCCTTCTGTCCTTTCCCGCCATCCTGAGACTGTGCCTGTGTGACAACGATCATCAGGCAGGCCAGGAATGCTGTTGCCGCGAAGATTCTGGACATCCTCAAACTCCCTCAAACGCTGGTGATTCCTGCTCTGCTGAATGCAAAGCGTCCCGTTGACGATTTGCAGACGTGCCAGCAGGTGAAATGACGCTCTTATCAGGGAGTAACGCGGCTTCCGCAGATCGTCGTTGAGATATTTGGCGGTCTTCAGGTGAAATTCAGGTTTCTAACGTCTAACGCCGACTGCCGATGCTGGAGAAGTCAAGCAGTGGCAGCATCACACTGGCAACGATGAACCCTACCAGGGCGCCCATAATGACGATGACCGCAGGTTCCAGGAGTTTGACGCGGTCCCTCAGCTGGCGTTCACCATCATCTTCGAAATGGCATCCACACAAATCAAACACTTCACTCATCTTGCCCGTACGCTCCGCGGTGATGATCATCTGAGCGGCTCCAGGGGGAAGAAATGAACTGCGAGCCAGCACCGGACCAATCATGTGTCCGAGAGTCACTTCCTGCTCAAGCGTGTCCATCAGCTGGCGAAACTGCTGATTGCCGACGGTTCTGGAACACAGCTGAAGCGATTCAAGGAGCGGGATGCCGCTGTGCAGCATCATTCCCAGCAGTCGAAAGACTCGACCCGTGGAAAGGCTTCGAGCCGCACTTCGAGTCACAGGGAAGTTCAGCCAGGCATGTTCGAGGAACCTTCGAAACGTCACCGTTCGCGCAAAGGCTACGGCGGCGACGATGGAAATGCCGAAGGCGGGGAAGACGACAAACCAATGGTTGCGAATGGACTCGCCGATGGACAGCAGAATTCCGGTCGTTGCTGGCGGGACAACGCCGACATCTTTGAAGACCTGAGAAAACTGTGGCAGAACAAAGAAGATGACAGCCAGCAGAACGAGGAACGAAATTGCCAGCAGCACCGCAGGGTACGCCAGCGCTCCGCGAATGGCGGATCGCATTCGATCTTCATTGCGAAGCATGTCTGCAAGGCGGTCAAGCACTTCGGTCATCTGTCCTGATGCTTCTCCGGCGCGGACAGCCGAGACGAAGACTTCATCGAAGACCTCGGGATGAGCCTTCATGGCGGCGGAAAGCTGCACACCCTGCTGCAGTGACTCATGAATCTTCTGCAGTGTCGTCTTCAACCGCACGTTGGGACTGGTTTCCGAAAGATTCTGAATCGCATCGGCCAGTTCCACACCGGATCGACTCATGATGGCGAGCTGCGAGGTCAGCATCATCACATCATGGCGACTGATCTTTTTTTGCCCCCAGCGGTTTGAAGAGCCATGGCTGGAGCTATTGACCGCAGCTGCCACCGCGCGGCTTGCAGCGTTGATGTTCAGAACAAAAAGACCCTGCTGGCGAAGAGCGATCCTCGCTTCCTGCAACGTCTCCGCTTCCAGCAGTCCCGTGATTGCCGAACCGTCGATTTTTCTGGCGGAGTAGGCGAAGTCCATGTTTAGTCTCCGCCTGCCACGCGAAGGATCTCTTCAGGGCTTGTGATTCCTTTTTCAGCCAGCGCAAGTCCCTGTTCGAGCAGAAACTGGCCTCCCTGCTGACGGTACCATTTTCGAATGGTCTGATGGCTGATGTCCTGCGTCATCAGGTCACGCAGATCATTCGTAACGGTCAGAACTTCGTAGATACCGTTTCGTCCACGGAATCCCGTGTCGAAGCAATTCGGGCAGCCTTCCCCTTTGGCAAACTGTCGTCGTCGGTCGCCCTGGTACCCGAGCCGATCAAGGACTTCATTGCCGGGGAAGTAGTTTGTGCGACATTTTGGACAAACACATCGTACCAGGCGCTGGGCAACAACCCCGACCAGTGCCGCAGAGATTTTGTACATGGCGATGCCCATGTCTCGCAGACGCGTAATGGCTCCAGCGCTGTCGTTCGTGTGCAGAGTACTGAGAACAAGATGGCCCGTGAGCGCTGCCTGAATCGCAATCTCCGCGGTTTCGGCATCACGGATTTCGCCGATCATGATGACGTCCGGGTCCTGACGCAGGATCGCTCTCAACGCGCTGGCGAATGTCACCGTGCTTCCCTGACTGGCATGAACCTGATTCACAAGTTCCAGTGAATACTCAACCGGATCTTCAACTGTGACAATGTTGGAATGAACACTTTTGATCAGTTCCAGAGCGGAGTACAGCGTTGTTGTCTTTCCGCTTCCGGTTGGTCCGGTCACCAGGACCAGTCCATGGGGACGTCGAAGCATCTGTTCAAACTGCTTCATCTGCAGCGGTGGGACTCCAAGGTCCGCAAGCCGGAACGTCAGGTTGCTGCTGTCCAGTACTCGCAGCACCATTTTCTCGCCAAGAACCGTCGGCAGAGTTGATGCACGCAGGTCGATTTCTTTTCCTTCGACGATCACATGGACTCGTCCATCCTGCGGACGTCGATGTTCGGCGATATCCATGCGGGACATGACTTTGATTCGGGAAATCAAAGCCGCATGAAAATCAGACCGAGGCCGAAGTACTTCGCGAAGCTGACCATCGACGCGAAAACGCACCGACGAGTGCCTGCGCCCTGCTTCGATGTGAATGTCGCTGGCTCCCTGGCGAATCGCATGAACCAGAATGTAGTTCACAAGGCTGACGATTGGACTGCCGTCAGCCTGTTCAGCAATATTGTCCAGATCGACACGAACAACATCCGACTGAATCTCCACCGAGGCGTCATCGATACCTGCGGTGACATCATCCACCTGGTAGTCGTCTTCGTAGCAGCGAGGCAGAATTTTTTCGATGCTGCTTCGGAGCGCGAGGACTGGATTGACGCGGCATCCTGTCAGGCGTTCCAGTTCATCAACCTGCAGCAGGTTTTGAGGATCCGCCATGGCCACTGTCAGCGTCTGATGAACGCGGAACATGGCAAGGACGCACAGTCGTTCGGCCACCGGGCGCGGGATCAGTCGAACGATTTCGGGATCAATCAGTCCCTCTCGCAAACGGACGCCATGAAGTCCAAGTCGCTCGCCCAGAAATGGAAGAAGCTTGTCTTCTTCGATCAGGCCCATCTCGATCAGCAGTTCACCCAATCGACGTCGGGACGACGACTGGCGAGTCAGCGTGCCCTCCAGATCCTCGCGGCGCAGGAGGCCCGCAGCGATCAGCGCTTCACCGAGCGGCATTTCGGCCGCAGTGTCTCGGTAGTCCGGCGCGAACCCTGACGAGGAACGCGACATCGGAATCCGGACGCCGGATTTTCCTGAAAGCTTGCTGAGAAACGGAGGAGTCATCGTCATGCTGCGAAACTCCCCAGTGCCGTCAGCTGGTTGTCAAAGATCTCGAAGCGACGATGCAGTCCCGTCACCTTCAGGATCTCAACGCATAATGGGTTGAGCCCTGTCAACTTCATGACTCCGCCGCGTTTTCTGCAGTTCTCCTGCAGCTCTGACAGCATTTCCAGTGTGGCACTGTCCATGGTGCTGACAGCTGTCAGGTCCAGCAGAAGTTTTGGTTGCCCGGAAGAAGCGCGAGTGCGGAGTGATTCAGCCAGCCCGCTCAGCGCGGAGCGGATCATGGCTCCCTCCACCTGAAAGACAGTGACGGCTCCCTGTTGATTGCTTGTGTGTCTCACAGTTCACACTCCGGATTGACACAGTTCGAATAGCTGTGGTCGGTGAGTCATATCAACGTCCTAGTTCGCGGTAATGGAGGCGAGTGCGGACGGCAGGACCAGAGTAAAACGGCTGCCCTTATTCAGTTCACTCGCCACATCGATGCGACCACCATGCAGTCGAGCGACATCCATTGCGAAAGCGAGACCAAGGCCCGTACCCTGAATCTCATGGACTCTTGGATCGGCACTTCGATAGAAACGCTCGAACAAATGCGGAATCTCCTCCTCGGCGATTCCGATGCCGGTGTCTTCGACATGGAAGCGAACTTCGCCCCCGTCGTGTTCTGCAAGCAGGCGGACAGAGCCCCCGTCCGGTGTGTACTTGATGGCATTTCCCAGCAGATTGACCAGTGCCGCAGCCAGCTTATTTTTGTCGACCATCAACTCCGGAAGCCGTGGCGGGATGCTGGCTTCAAAATGCAGTTGCTTATGTTCATACAGCGGGCGGATCTTTTCATGCACTTCGCGGACGAGTCGATCCACCTGAGTCTCATGACGATCCAGCGTCATGCCTCCAGCCTGCATGTGTCCGATGTTCAGGAGGTCTTCAATGATGCGATCGAGTCGGATGGATTCTGACACGATCACGTTGAGGAATTGCCGCTGGTCCTCGGGGGAAATATCACCAGAGCCGATCAGCGTCTCTGCGTAGGTTCGAATGTTGCACAACGGCGTTCGAAGTTCATGAGTGGCCGCGGAGACAAAGCAGTCTCGCATCTCCACGGACAGTTTCTGTTGAGTCACATCCCGCACGGTCCACAGGAATGTTGGGCCATCTTCTGAAAGACACTGTCGGGAAATTCGAAGGACTCCCTCGGCCGTCTTTTCGCCGCGACGAAGTTCAAAGACAAGCGGAGCCAGCGTGGAGTAATCCGTGAACTCAACAAGACGCTGATCGAAGTCGAAGAAGCTTCGGAACAGTTCGTGGAATCGCAGGAGGTCACCGCCGGGAAAATTCACAGCTTCCAGTAATGATCCCGTCGCCGTGTTTTCCCAGATCCTGAGTCCTGTGGAGTCGGTCACGATTTGAGCATCCGGCAGTGCGTTGAGCACGACGAGTGCCATTGAATCATGGGAAGCGGGTGCACACGATTCCTGCGTACTGACAGAATCCAGCAGCCGCTGCACGCAGGCAGACTCAACCAGTCGATTCCAGCCGGTGGCAGCACGATCGGAGGCCGCGACCGGAAGCAGCTCTTCGGGAGTCAGGCTTTCGCGTGTGGCCAGCTGAGCCAGGCGACTGTCGATCTCGATGCATGTGGAAAGTCGACGCCGAATGATCGTCATCCCGCTGAGAATGATTGCCATCATCGCCGCCAGCAGGACGGTGATCTGCAAAGAAGGCGTATGAGCAAAGATTGCAGCAGCGAGCACGCAGGTCACGCCCAATGCGGCCTGGATCGCAATCGTGCTGCGCAGAAGAGGACTCGCGCTGATCGACGATGTGTGCGGCATTCCGGAAAACATGCTCACGATGTCGCCACCTTTTTTACGCTGTTGTGACGGCAGAGGCTTCAAGAAGCTGTTTGCATTTTTCTACCAGGTCTCGAGGGCTGAACGGTTTGCAGAGCAGCACTGGCAGCCGCAGTTCATCCAGAATTCGCTGATCGATTTCGAGGCCCTTGGCAGTGCAGAAGAGTATTGGAAGATCCTTGAGATCTGCCATGCTGCGAATCGTCGCGACAAGTTCCAGGCCCGACATTCCAGGCATCTGGCAGTCTGTCACCAGCAAATCTGCCGGTGCTTCGCTGATGAGCTGAAGGACCTGGCGACCTTCGGTTGCCGTCCTCACCGAGTAACCGGCGCGAGTCAGATTGAATCGGATGACATCCTGAAGAACTCGATTGTCTTCTGCGACGATTACCTGTCCGGACACGGTCCGCTCCTTTTGCACATCTGGAAGAAGAGGGAGACTCGTGTTACTTCAGCCAGTGTTCAAAGCGGCAGTATGAGCCTCCCTGATTGAATCTAGTTCACATTTGGCAACATGCGCTGCCTGAACAGCAGCACCCGTGGATTTTTGAACAAGTCGCTTCAGGAGATGTTCAGCTGAGACGCCTGTCATATTTCGATCGAGATCTTTCGGCACCGTGCTGCCATCTGGACCGTTTCAGACCCGGAAAACAAAAAAGGCACGGACGAGTGTCCGTGCCTGTCAGTGATTTCAAAGTGCGGCCGCCCTGGAGGACTCAGGCAAGCCAGCTGCGGTTACCATGTTGCGTAATCCGGGTCATCAATGAAGAACTCACCAGTTGTTGGGTTGTAGGCCCAGCCGCTGCCACCAGTCGCGGAAAACGTACCGGAGAACTGACGAATGGTATTCGCCCCCGATTTGGCTCCAACCTGTGGTGACGGAAAAGTGCCACCCTGCAGTGAAGACTTAAGTGCTGTGGTGAATGTCGCAAAGGGAGGATAGTTTCCGGTGGTTGCCCGATAGAGTTCAATCGCATTGCGGATCGTCGTGAGTGACTGGCGAGTCCCGCTTTCTCGTGCGCTTGTTGTCACATCAAAGAGCTTCGGTGCAGCAACTGCGGCAATGATCCCCAGCACCAGCACGACAATAACGAGTTCGATCAGAGTGAATCCGCGACGCTTGCGAGAGACTGACATAAACGACTCCTGAAGAAATGACCCGACACATCCGCTCGACTTCGGCGACACGATGCTTAACGACTGGGTTGCTGAGCGGTGTTCACTAGTAACATTAGGTTGCGAATTTGCATCGCGCCGCAACTTGCTGAAAAAATTCTTGAACACTTCGACAGTGGTTGGATCAGGCCGGATGTAACGATTCGTTGCGGTTCGAAATCCTGGAATTCGGTGCATTCCCCCCCAGGGGTTGTCCCCGTGACCTAAAGTTGCAATCGGAATACTCGATTTGCTCCAGTGCACAAAACCGTCACCTGGCGTCAAATCCACAACTACGGGCGACAGCTATGATTCAGGCCATTACAGGTCAACACGTTGAACGCGACGGATTCTGTCAGGATCTGTTGGGTGATGACTATGCTCTCTGGAGATGTGATTCGAGCGGCGTCGGTCCGCTTGGAGGATCATTGCTGCTGAATGCTCGCATGTCTTTGGTGTCAGCATCCGACGGGGAAGTTGCGCAACTGGTCAGCGAAGTTGCAAGCCAGCGTCTGCCGATTGTTCGTCGCTTGAAGTCGGTCGGTTACGCCTGGGCGGTTCCAGTGAGCGGTTCGAAAGAAAGCCTGGTAGCGGTCAGGCTGATCGATGACGACCCTGAGCAGCTGCTGGAACTTATCAATCGGAGTTCAACCTGTGCATGGGCTCGCGAGATTGCCGCACGACAGGCTCAGGAATCACTGGAGGCTCAGAGCGATCAGCTGACAGCCTACGCCGCACAGGTTTCCGAAGACCTTGAAGAACTCACATGGCTTCGCAGTCTTGCATCGAACCTGGAACTCAGTGAGTCCGGGAACAGCGTTGAACGGATTGCGGAATCTGTTCTGCCGTCGCTCTCGCACCTGATCAACGCATCAACCGTTGCGTACATTCGGGACGTTGCTGTCAGTGGCCTGGATGCTCAATTGCCGGTGATCTGGCAGACCGGTGGAGTACGAATTTCTCGGTCACGTCTGATGACGATCGTTCAGTCGCTCACAGGTCGATCACCGGATCGAACTGTTGTGAGAAACTATTGCCGCCGTGAGTTTGCGGACGAGACTTTTGGTGGCGTCGAATCCTGCATCATTGTTCCGGTCGCGACAGCGTCATCAAGACTTGGCTGGCTGGTCGCTGTCAACAAGGTGGCGGGTGCTCAGGAAGCGAAGACGTACGGAGATCCTGCGTACAAGACGTACATGAGCGAACGAGAATTCGGTTCGTTCGAAGCCAGCCTTCTGAGCGCCACGGCTGTGGTTCTTGCGGCACATGGTCGAAACTGTGCCCTGTTCCATGAAAAGGAACTGTTGCTTCGTGGCGTTATTCGATCGATGATTAACGCGATCGATGCAAAGGACTCCTACACCTGCGGTCACAGCGACCGTGTCGCTGAGTTTGCCCGGCTCATTGCGAGGGAGATTGGTCTGGACTTCGATGAATGTGAGCGGATTCACATGACCGGTCTGCTTCATGACGTCGGAAAGATCGGCGTACCAGACCACGTTTTGAAGAAGCCTGGACAGCTGACGGAACAGGAATTTGAGCTGATCAAACAACATCCCGTGATCGGTTACGAAATCCTCAAACACTTGGAAAATCTGAGTTACGTGCTGCCGGGAGTTCTGCATCACCATGAGTCGGTCGATGGTTCAGGTTATCCTCATGGGCTTCGTGGTGAAAGCATCCCGCTGGCGGCTCGAATTCTGGCCGTTGCCGACGCCTACGATGCGATGACCAGCAATCGTCCCTACCGTCGCGGTATGCCAACAGACCGTGCCGAACAGATTTTGCGTGAAGGCGCAGGTCGACAATGGGATGTGCGCTGCGTGGATGCGTTCTTCCGTACGATTCATGGCATTCGCCTGGTCGCAAGTCAGCGATCGGCACCACTGGCCATGGTCACTACCGGTCCGACAGTTCCGTGAGCCGCAAAGCGCTAGCTGCGGGTGAGCAACATCAACATCTGGAAAAACCAAGCGCCGCTCAATCGTGTGACTCAATGAAACGCTGCTAATGTGCTTTGGACGAATGAGTCGGGAGAGTGATGGAAAATCGCGTTCCCTTCCCGACTTCGCTTTCGCACAGAATCTGGCCATGATGCGCTTCAACGACACGTCTGACGGTCGGAAGTCCAAGACCGCTTCCTCCTGAGCGTGTGGAAAAGAATGCCTGGAACATTCGGGCACGAGTCTTTTCATCCATGCCTTTGCCGGTGTCGATGACTTCGAGGACAACTTTGTCACCTCGGACTCGAGTCAACAGATCGATCGATCCGCCGTCAGGCATCGCTTCGATCGCATTTCGACAGAGATTCACCAGAGCCTGACGCATCAGAGCTTTGTCGAGCGGAACGGCTGGCAGATCGCTGTCCAGGTGCGTACGCAGTTCGACATCCATGCTGCTTGCCTGTGGCCTCAGGAAGTCGACATAGTCAGCCACGACGTCGTTCAGATTGCCGTCTTCCAGTCGAAGTTCCCCAGCGCGGGCGAACTGAAGGAAGGCGTTCAGAATATCCTCCAGGTTTCGGCATTCGCCCTGAAGACTTCCGATGCGACGCACCATGCGGCGAGCCCGGGGGGTGTCGTCTCCTTCGAGGTCTTCGGCAAGGAGTTCGAGATTCATCCCGATGGTGGAAAGCGGGTTACGAATCTCGTGAGCCAGACCGCCGGCCAGCGTCGCGAGTTCCGTGTTCTGAGCTCGCAGAAGGTCCCGTTCCTGCTGTTCTGCTGAGCCGTCCATTACTGCCCGCCATGATTAAAGAAACGCAGGTGGAAACCCACCTGCGATCAGATTTTGACATCGAATTCCGGTCCCCGGAATCTCTCAGATCAGCGAACTCAGACAACCCGCCCCGCGACGTGAAGATCGGCACGACGGGTCGCTGCTGTCGCAAACCTATTCCTGATCATCTCCTTCGTCGTCTGCCTTCTTCGCTGCAAGAACAGCCTTGCGAGACAGCTTGACGCGGTTCTGATCATCAACAGCGATCACCTTCACTTCGAAGGTATCACCAATCTTGCAGACATCCGTCACGTTCTTGACGAAGCCATCAGACAGTTCGCTGATGTGGCACAGGCCATCTTTGCCTGGAGCGATTTCGATGAAGGCACCGAAGTCCTTAATCGAAGTGACTTTGCCCATGTAAATGCGGCCTGGCTGAATCTCTTCGCACAGGGCTTCGACTCGTGCCAGAGCCATGTCGGCTGACTGAGCATTCACGGCAGAAATCGTGACGGTACCGTCTTCGGCGATGTCGATCATCGCGCCCGATTCTTCCTGGATCGCACGGATGGTCTTTCCGCCAGGGCCAATCAGCAGACCAATCTTCTCGGGATTGATCGACGTCTGGACCAGCTTCGGAGCATGCGTGGAGACTTCGGTGCGAGGACGTCGGATGGTTGTCAGCATCTGTCGCAGAAGTTCCTTGCGAGCCTTCAGAGCCTGTTCGAGCGTTGCTCGAATAATCTCTTCGCTGATACCTGCAATCTTCAGGTCCAGCTGAATGCCCGTCACACCTCGACCAGTTCCCGCGACCTTAAAGTCCATGTCGCCGAAGTGGTCTTCGTCACCCATGATGTCGGTCAGCAGAGTGTACTTGTGACCTTCGTCAACAAGTCCAATGCTGATACCAGCAACAGGCTGAAGAATAGGAACACCCGCGTCCATCAGCGCCAGAGTCGCACTGCAGACTGAAGCCATCGAGCTGCTGCCGTTGGATTCAAGAATGTCAGAGATGATTCGGACCGTGTACGGGAACTTCTCCGGTGGTGGAATGACTGGAGCAACGGATCGCTCTGCCAGACAACCGTGGCCAATTTCGCGTCGGCCTGGACCACGCAATGGCTTACATTCACCCACTGAGAATGGTGGGAAGTAGTAGTGCAGCATGAAGCGTGATGCTTCTTCGCCGAACAGCCCATCGCTCTTCTGCTGATCGCGAGTTGTTCCCAGTGTGGCTGTTGCCAGGGACTGAGTTTCACCGCGAGTAAACAGCGCTGAACCGTGAACGCGAGGAAGAATAGAAACGTCAGTGCTGACTGCACGCAAGTCCGTTGTTGCTCGGCCGTCGATTCGTCGGCCTGCGAGAATCTGGTCACGGACAACTCGCTCTTCCAGGTCATGGAAGGCAGTTGCAAACTGAGCCTTGGTCCAGCCGTTCGCAGTGGTGTCTGCTTCTGCCGGGAAGTGCTTTTCGATCAGTGCCTTCTTCAGTTCGCGAACCTTTTCAGCTCGCTCCTGCTTCATCTTTGTGGTCTTCGCTTCTGTCAGGCGATCGTATGCTTCTGACTTCAGCACGTCATAGAATGGATTTGCCGCAGGTTCCGGGAAGACAACCGGAGGCAATTCAGCCTGCTTCACGAGTTCCAGCTGCAGATTGCACAGCGTCTGGATGTGGCGATGAGCAAACATGATTGCGTCGCCCATTTCCTTTTCCGGAATCTGCTGACCGAAACCTTCGATCATCAGAACCGCGTCACGTGAACCGGCAACGATGAGGTCCAGCTTGCTGGTCTTCATCTGCTCGACGGTTGGCATCAGAACCAATTCTTCGCCTTCCATGCCAACACGGACTGCAGCGATTGGACCACGGAACGGAAGACCAGAAACCATCAGAGCGGCACTGGCTGCCGTGATACTCAGAACGTCCGGATCATTCACACCGTCACTCGACATGACGTTGGACATGATCTGAACTTCATCCGTAAACCCTTTTGGGAAGAGCGGACGGATTGGGCGGTCGGTCAAACGGCTGGTCAGGATTTCGCGAGTCGTCGGTCGGCCTTCTCGCTTCAGGTAGCCGCCGGAAAATCGTCCGGCAGCGGCCAGACGTTCGCGATAATCAACTGTCAAAGGAAAGAAGTCCGTTCCCGGACGAGAAGGTCCGGACTGAGACGCCACGAAGACGCTCGTTTCGCCAAACTGGAGCAGAACTGCTCCGGATGCCTGTTTTGCCAGCTCGCCGGACTTAATCAGAAACTTCTGACCGGCAAATTCACATTCAACCTGTACCTTCTTCACAATTCATCCTCACCCGGACCAGCCGGAAACGGACTGAGCCCTGTGCAGGATCGTGAATCAGATTCTTCGCTCGTGCAGCAACTTCACGACATCAGGAACGCATGCAGCCGCGGACAACAATTCCGCTCAATGCGATGGCGAACAACCCGGGGAACAGTTTCCCGCCAACGGCTTGTTCTTCAACGTCTTTCTGCAAATTCCGACAACTCAAAGTCGCCACAGGATGCGGCAATCCGCTACGAACCTGCGGCTGCAGTCTTACCTACAAACCACCATCAAACAATGACACAAAACTTGATCAAACAACCAACTTCACAACTTTGACAGGACGTTTTTGAGGACTGTCGATCGAAATTGACTGCCCTAAAAAACAGAAAGGCGTCGCACCGAATCTTCGTATGCGACGCCCAATCATTACTTTCGAATGTTCAGGCGGCCAATCAGCGCCAGATACTTGGCGGGATCCTGTCGCTTCACATAATCGAGAAGCTGACGGCGACGGCTAACCTTGCTGAGCAGTCCACGACGTCCCGAATAATCCTTCGGGTGAGTCTGCAGATGCTCGGTCACAGCCTGAATTTCTGCAGTGAGTACCGCGATCTGCACTTCCGGGGACCCGGTATCGCCCGGCTTTTGAGCAAATTCAGCGATAATTGAATGTCTGTGTTCCTGACTAATCGACATCTTTGACCTTTCTTCCGACTTCGCGGGTACAGTCCAGCCACAGCCAGAACTGCCCTGAAACGCAAAAATCGGGGTTTTGGAGTGAAACCGACAACCGGCTTCGGACGGGCGAGATTCTAACGGCAAATCTCGGTGTTTCAATCCCGTTCATGAACGTCGCGGGAATCGACATTTTCGCCGTTTACGCCGCACAAAAACGGGTCCCAACGCTTCAGGAACTTCAAAATTGCCTGTGAATCACCCCCAACAACACCCTACTGCTCGAACTCCGTGAACGGGAGCGCGGGGGAGGCTCGTTCCGCAATTCCCTGCTTAAAATGCCTTCGACAGACCGACACGTAGCTTTCATTGCCGCCGATCTTGATCTGTTCCCCCGACCGAATTGGCCGCCCGGAACCGTCAATTCGAAGCACCATCGTGGCCTTTCGGCCGCAATGACAGATGGTTTTGATCTCCGAAAGTACGTCGGCCCAGGCCAGCAGGTGCTGACTTCCCTCAAAAAGGTTCCCCTGAAAATCCGTTCTCAGTCCGTACGCAAGGACCGGGATGTTCTCCTTGTCCGCCACTTCACTCAATTCATAGACCTGCCGCCGAGTCAGAAACTGTGCTTCGTCGACGAACACACAGGACACATGCTGTTCATGATGCACTCGGCGGACGATCTCCAGAAGCGAATCGTGTTCGTTGAATTTGGTCGCTGTGGAGGTCAGTCCGATGCGTGACGAAATGCGCCCGTCTCCGTCACGGAAGTTGAGTTCCGGTGTTAGCAGGAGAGGCTTCATCCCGCGTTCCTGGTAATTCCATGCCGCCTGAAGCAGCGAGGTGGATTTGCCAGCGTTCATCGCGGAGTAATAAAAGTACATTTTGGCCATGCTCGTGATCCTCCCATGCGACCGCGTCAGACTCAGTTCCTGCCACGATCGAATTCACCCTGCAGCGTCAGAACCAGATGTCGCCGGCCTCCGTGGTTGCGATGCTCACAAAGATAGATGCCCTGCCATGTTCCCGTCAGCAACTGACCCTGACTGACTGGAATCGAAACTGAAGAACCCATCAGTGAGGCTTTCACATGAGCCGGCATGTCGTCCGGTCCTTCGCATGTGTGCCTCCATGCAGCATTTTCGGGGGCCAGCCTGTCCAACGCGGCGTTCATATCCCAGGTAACATCCGAGTCTGCATTTTCATTGATCGTGAGCGACGCGGACGTGTGTCGGATGAAGACATGCAGCAATCCGATCTGACACTGCGCAAGTTCCGGAAGCTCTCTCAGCACATGCGTCGTGATGAGATGACAGCCGCGTGAAAACGGGGGCAGTGTCATTTCCTTCTGGATCCAGTTCGTCATCGCGCCTTCCTTTCCACGAACGCTCCGGAATGATCACCGGTGACAATGGGCCATGAACTTCGACTGGCCGAATGAACTACAGGACTCCACGGGTCAGTGATTCCGTCAGTGATTCCCCGGCGTCCGACCTATTGTGACGTGTTGCTCGTGATCAGGTCTTTGACAGAGAGCGGCATTGCGTCACGAAAATCTGTCGATGGCTGATAACCAAGCGTTCGCTGAGCCTTGCCGATGCTGTAGTCCAGATTGAGCCCCAGAAACTTGATTCGGGCGTTATTGAGCAACGGAGCCTGCTTCATGCCAAGCAGCTTCCATGTCCGCTCCATCGCCTTCGCCAGAAATTTTGCAACCGGCAGTGGAACAATCTTCTTTGGCTTCTGAAGGCTGGCGGCCTCACACACCGTTTCGATGAACTCGCGCTTCGTCACCGCCCTCGGGTCACGGATGTTGAACACTTCCCCGACCACATCATCGCGTTCGATCGCCAGCCAGATGGCTTCGCAGAGATTTCCGACAAACGTGTTGTTCATCAGCTTGTCAGGTGAACCAAGGTAAGCAAACTTTCCGCTTTGAAGCCGCTCCAGCAGACGAGGCAGCACTGTGCGGTCGCGAGGACCATAGATGAAGCCCGGTCGAAGCACGACGCCTGGCAATCCCTTTGACTTCATCCAGTCACACACCAATTGTTCGGATTCGACTTTGGTAAGCGTGTATCCGTCAATGCCTGTCGTCGAGGGGGCCGTGGCTTCGTCTGTGCCGTAATGGTCTTTTCCTTCATAAACGCCGAGCGAACTGATCTGAACCCATCGTCGCAAACTGTTGCCCGCCATGGCTGCCTGCAGAAGCGCCCTCGTTCCCTCGACGTTGACTTTTCGATAAGCCTCCGTCGGTCCCCAGTCTCCCACCATCGCCGCGCAGTGAATGATGACGGTCGCGCCGCGAACGGCATCAACCAGTGATTCCGGCTGATCAAGATCGCCATAAACCAGTTCACATCCCCATTCGGCCAGTCGTTTCGAACTGGATGACGAGCGAACAAGGCAGCGAACGTTCAGATTCATTCGCCGCGCTTGCTCGGCGACATGGTTGCCAACAAGCCCGGTGGCACCGGTGACGAGGACGATATCTGAATCCGTGAGTATCACTGCAACCGTACTTTCACTTGGGGGCGATCGGTTCAATCGATCGTGAATCTGCCTGCGGAATCTGCCTGGCCTACTTCGACTCCGCCTTCATTTCAGCCGAGACCTTTTCTGCGGCTCGAAGCACCCTCATCACATTTCCGCCCAGAATCTTGTGAATGGACTCCCGATCGTAGCCACGGTCCAGGAGCAGCTGTGTAATGCGAGGATATGTCGCAACGCTTTCCAGTTGCTCCGGCAGTCGAGACACGCCATCGTAATCGGAACCGATCCCGACATGGTCAATGCCACAGTGCTTCACAAGGTGATCAATATGATCCACGACGTCGTAAATCGTGCCAGTGGCCTCTTTGTTCTTCTTGAGAGTTTCAGTAGGGGCGATAAACCCCGAGAAGAAATTCACCATGATGACTCCACCGTTAGCGGCGACGAGCGGTAGTACGTCATCGGGAACGTTGCGAGGATGATCGTTGATCGCCAGTGCGCTGGAGTGGGAATAGATCACTGGAGCCTTCGAGACCTGAAGAGCAGCCTTCATCGTTGCCGGCGAGACGTGAGAAAGATCCACCAGCATTCCCATGCGGTTCATTTCCAGCACGACTTCACGTCCAAAGTCTGACAGTCCATTGACTCGAGGAGTGTCCGTTGCGGAATCGGCCCATGACAGCGATTTTGAATGAGTCAGCGTCATGTAGCGGCAACCTTCGTTGTACAGTCGATGAAGATTCGCGATGTCGTTCTCAATGCTGTAGCCGCCTTCCACGCCCATCATCGAGGCAATCTTGCCGGCTTTCACGATGCGCTCGATATCGTCCGCGGTGGATGCCATCTCAAACGTGTCGGGATACCGCTTGACCATCGTCTTGACGATTGAGATCTGGTGCAGAGTCTGCGACAGAGCATCTCCGGACGCGTCAGCGCTGGCTGGGACGTAGACCGACCAGAACTGAGCCTTCACGCCACCTTGTCGGAGACGAGGAATGTCGGTGTGCAGTTTGGGCTGATCTTTTGCGATGTCGAAATTGTCGAATGTCGAGTTTCCGATGTCGCGAATCATCCATGGAAGATCGTTATGCCCGTCAAACAGCATGCCACTGAAATGAACTTCAGTCGCCTTTGGGGACACGACGACCTTTTCTGAGCCTGCCGTGGCCTTTGTGGCAGGTTCATCTGCTCGACCCAGGCTGACGTACAAAGTGCCCAACGTCCCAAGGAATAGTGCAAGTAGTGTTGTAATTCGCATTTGGAGTGTCCGTTGTGACAGACGTGACTATTGTTCATCGGAGGCCGTATGCTGAAACAAAGTGGTTGGCTGAGGGACTCTTCAGCAGCGGTCGCGGGACTTTAGCGTTCGAAGTCGCGTTCGGACAGTAATCGGCGGCAGTCGGTCGGCACCACGGTTCGGCAGAGAGAACCTCGACTTTGGGCACAGCGACAGCCGTGATGACAGGGTACCAGAACATGGGTACAGGCGAGGGAGGTTGTCAGATTTCCTGCAGAGTTCGTTTCGAGCGCTTGCCACGTCCTTGTTCACAGTTGAGAATCCTGCGAGTTGTGTGAACGAAAACGGCTGGGAACGGCCTTCTGAAAGATGCCGCCTTTGTCGGTGGACTTCCAGGGAGTGTTGAGAAGTCGGTATTTCGGACAATGGAATCGGCCAGGAATTCGGCATGGTTGCGATCAGCAACAGATCTATTCGTATGTGTTTCGCCATCGCAGGAATGGTGGTGATCACTTCATCGGCCCGCGGGCAGGATGAGGAAAAACCGCCGACATTGCTTCGAAAGCTTGGGCAGGCGGTCGGGCAGATACTTGGCGGCGAGCGGCCTCAACCCGCTGCCGTGATGCAACAGCAGGAATTTGCTGTTGGGCTGGCAGCTCCGATGGTTGCTGGTCCCCAGGGTCAGCCGTCTGAAAAAGACCGTGAGGAATTCAAAGCTCGGACAGAAGGTTACACAAACGCTTTCCGACGATGGCTGTTCGAAGTCTGTGAACTGACCGCCGAGCAACAGGCCCAGTTTGATGAAGGTATCAAGGCTGAGCTGGAAGCGATTCAGAAAGCATATTCCGAAGAAACCGATGTGAATCGCCAGCATGCGGCGATGGGGGATACGTACCCGCTGATTTTTCCAATCAAGGGTGAACGAACAGCCAAAATCGATCGCGCACTCAAGAAGTTCCTCGACACAAAGATTCTGACCGATGTGCAGAAGCAGAAGTTCGATGCTGCGATGAAGGAACGTGCTGCATGGCAGGCCGAACAGTTTCGCACCCTGGTTCTTCAATTGCTGGACAGCCAGTTGTACTTCAGCAGTGAGCAACGTTCTCAGCTGAACGAAACGCTGAAAGAAACGAACAAGATCCGGCATCCGTTGTACACGTTTCAGCCTCAGTCCTACTACCTGCCCTATGAGTCGATCGAGACTCTGGTTCCTACGGCATTCCGAACAGGAGCCCTGGAGAAGCCGCAGCAGCAGCGATTGAAAGATCTCGGTGGTGCGAACGACAACAGCAACATGATCTTTCAGTCGAATGAGGGTCCGGAAGGATGGGAACGGACGATTAAGGATGCTTCAGAACGTTACCGAAAGATGTTGATTCTGGCCGCAGAAGTGCGGATTGCGTGGTATCGGCGAGAACTCAAGCTCAGCGACGCCGATGTGACTGCACTTCAGATTGCCGCAAAAGGGGCAACAATTTCTGAAATAACCACATGGAAAGAGCAGGCTCAGAACACTATTGACCAGATGGTTCAGCAAATGGCACGCTTCGGAGGCAACTTTGCCTTTGGAACTCAGACGCTGAGCGCTCAGACTCTGGACAGTTCGGATATCTGGCAGCAGGCGATCGAGAAAATCGCCGGGGCAAAAATTGTGGAAGCCCGCACATCCAATGAACGAAACATCATGGCAGCGGAAGTGGCGGCTCTGCTGGATCAGGAGCTTTGGCTTCTTCCCGCAGAACGCCAGAAGGTGATTGATGCGATTGCCCCAACGCTGCCCGCGAAGTTTTCCAGCATTCAGTACTCGGAGTATTTCCGTGACATGGTTCTGATTTGCCACCCGCTTTGCAAGCTGAGTGAAGAACAGAAGAAGGCAACATTTTCTGAGCCGCAGATTGCGGTCTTTGATTTGCTCGCAAAGCACTTTCGATATCGGGCAGAAAACGGTTACGCCGAATTCAGCCTGCGAAATCAAGGCACATTCCACCTGACACTTAGCAGATAACCTCAACGACGATTCCAAACAAAACAGGACAACAGACCTCATATGAGCACTACAACAGCTTCTCAGCTGCAGTCGGATGATGTGGCCGCAATTGACGAACTTCGTGATGTCTATCGCCGACTTCGACAGGAGCTGTCGAAGATCATCGTCGGTCAGGAATCGGTCATTGAACAGCTTGCCATCTGTCTGTTTGCTCGCGGGCACGCACTGCTGATGGGGGTCCCTGGTCTTGCGAAAACGCTGCTGGTCAGTCGGTTGGCAGAAACAATGTCACTTGGCTTCAGCCGCATTCAGTTCACACCAGACCTGATGCCGATGGACATCACCGGAACGGACATCCTTCAGGAATCTGGCGACGGCCGCCGTCACTTTGAATTCATCAAAGGGCCAGTCTTCGCCAACATCGTACTCGCGGATGAAATTAACCGAGCACCTTCCAAGACTCAGGCGGCGATGCTGGAAGCGATGCAGGAACATCGTGTTACTGTGGTCGGGCGCCCTTATTCTCTCGATCCTCCATTCTTCGTTCTGGCGACTCAGAACCCTGTGGAGCAGGAAGGGACTTATCCGCTTCCGGAAGCACAGCTGGACCGATTCATGTTCCTGATCTCCGTCGACTATCCGACGCGCTCCGAAGAACTTGAGATTGCTCGCACGACCACGGGCGGTTCAATTCCACGTCTTGATCACATCATCGATGGTCAGACGGTGCAGCGCTTTCAGGAACTCGTTCGACGTGTGCCGGTTCCTCAGCACATTTATGAATTTGCGGTCGACCTCGTGCGTCGTACTCGTCCTGGCCTGAAAGAATCACCGGACTGGCTGAAGCCGCTTGTCTCCTGGGGCGCTGGTCCTCGAGCAGTGCAGTATCTAATTCTGGGGGCCAAGTCGCGAGCGGCACTCACTGGCAGCTACATGGCACGGCTTGAAGACTTGATGGCTGTCGCCGAGCCCGTGCTGACACACCGCGTTTTGACCACTTTCGCTGCGGAGTCCGAAGGCATCCACAGCAAGGAAGTCGTTCGACGACTGGTGGAAGAACTGAATCGCGAGCAGGTTCGGTAGTCGCTGTTTTGGCGTTTGGGTCTTTCGACGTTCAGGCTGACTGAATGTTTGGTGAGTCTTCTAACCAAGAGACAGTGTGACTATGCGGGAATTTGTCGATCCACGAGTTGTCTCACGCCTGCAGGGCCTGGCGCTGGATGCTCGAACGCCGATGATTGGCAGCGTATCCGGACGTCACCGTAGTCCGACGCGCGGTTCCAGTCTGGAGTTCAGTGAGTATCGCAAGTACGTGCCCGGCGATGATACCCGCCGCCTCGACTGGCGCGCCTGGGGGCGAAGCGATCGCTACTACATCAAGGAGTTTGAGGCAGACACCAACCTGCGTCTTTGCCTCATCGTGGATGTCAGCGGCTCGATGAATTTTGGGCCGGGCGGTGGATCTGCACCAGGGACAACAAAGCTCGATTATGCTCGTCGCATCGCCGGAACACTGGCCTATCTGGCATCAGGACAGGGCGATGCTGTCGGGCTGTATTGTGCCGGGCAGACATTCCAGCGCGAGATTCGGCCCAAGCGCAGTCCGGCTCATCTGAAGTTTGTGCTCGACGAACTCGGTGCCATGAAAGCTGGCGGCGAAACCGGGCTTCCGAAGACGCTGCATGAAGCGGCGGAACGAATTGCTCAGCGAGCCATGGTGATTGTGATTTCCGATCTCTTCATGTCACCGGATGAGCTTCGCAGCAGCTTCCAGCACCTGCGATTTCGTAAGCATGACGTCGTCATGTTTCATCTGGTTGAACAGAACGAAATTGATTTCGAATTCGACCGGCCTGTGCGTTTTGTCGACCTCGAAGGCATGGGGCCGTTACTCGTCGACCCAACGATGATCGCGAAGGAGTATCGTCAGGCCGTTCAAACATGGCTTGAAGAACTTCGAATCGTCTTTCGCGACACCGGTGTGGACTATCACCGAATCAACATCAATGAGAACTATGCCGACGTTCTGGCTCGGTTCCTGCTGGCTCGTAAAAAATGACGTTTCTACAGCAATCATTTCTACTCGCGCTGCCACTGATCGCACTGCCAATTCTGATCCATTTGATCAATCAGAATCGGTACAAGACGATCAACTGGGCGGCTACCATGTTCCTGCTTCAGGCCAAAAAAATGGCACGAGGCATGGCTCGGCTGCGATACATCCTGATTCTGATCGCCCGAATGCTGGCGATCGCCGGGCTGATCTTTGCCGTCAGTCGACCCATGGCTGGCGGATGGCTCGGGCTTTCAAACAGCGGTGCTCCCGACCTGACGATGATCATTCTTGATCGTTCGGTCAGCATGGAAGAGCAGGATCCGCGGACGGGAGTCTCAAAGCGAGAAACCGCGCTGGAGAAACTGTCAGCGGCGTTTCGTGATCTGGGCCGAAATACTCGCATCGTTCTGTTCGACAGCGCGACGGGTAACCGCCATGACCTGTCGGAATCGTCAGCGCTGGCAGAGCTGCCGGAGACATCGGCTTCGTCCACCGCTGCCGATATTCCTTCACTTCTGCAGTCGGCCGCGGAGTATCTGGATGCGAATGAATCCGGTCGTACCGACGTCTGGATTTGCTCGGACCTCCGACAGAACGACTGGTCTCCTGGAAGTGGGCGATGGGAGTCTGTTCGCAAGGTCCTTGGTGAACGCCAGGGGACTCGCATTTACCTGCTGGCCTACGAACAGAAAATTGAAGACAACCTGTCCATCTCCGTGAGTGGCATTCACCGCCGGGAAACACTTGAAGGTGCCGAGCTGGTCATGGACATCAAAGTGACCCGAGGGGCTCCGACTGAATCGCCAGTGCGTGTTCCTCTGACCTTCGTCATCAATGGTGCTCGATCGACGCTGGAACTGGAACTGACGGGAGCTCAGCTGGTTCGCAACGGGCACACGATTCCAATTGACCGCGAATCACGTCGCGGCTGGGGTCGAGTCGAACTTCCTCGCGATGCCAACAGTTCCGACAACATTTGGAATTTTGTGTATGCAGAGCCGGCCGTTCAGAAGAGCGTGATCGTTTCGGAAGAAGGCGAGGTTGCGAACTTCCTGAAGATCGCGGCAGCGACTCCGTCAGATCGCAGTCTCGTCTACCAGGCGGAAGTGATCGCTCCTGCCAGCGTTGAATCGATCGTCTGGGATCAGACGGCGACGGTCTTCTGGAATGCTCCGTTGCCGCAGGGAGCAGCCGCAGAACTGGTTGAAGCTTTCGTTCGCAAGGGCGGGTGCATCATGTTCTTCCCGCCAGAATCACCCGATGATGCCACGGTGTTTGGCTATCGCTGGGGACAATGGCAGGAGCCTCAGGAGAGCGAGAATTTCGCTGTCCTTCGATGGAGAACTGACGAAGACCTCCTCGGCAACACACTCAGCGGGACACCTCTGCCGGTTGGTCAGCTTGCCGTCTATCGTGCCTGTGAGCTTTCTGGGGATACAGGAACAACGCTGGCCCAGCTGAATGGCGGTCCACCGCTTTTGCTGCGTGCGAATACGGATCACGGAGCCGTATGGTTCTGCTCAACGCTGCCGTCCGCCGAACATTCAAACTTCGTCAGCAACGGGATTGCGTTCTACGTGATGGTGCAGCGAGCTGTGGCTCGCGGAGCTGCCGCCCTTGGATCTGCTCGACAGTATTCCTGCGGCAGCCTGGCCGACAACGCCGGCGATCTCTGGAAGCCACTCGATGATGATTCCGGAAAAGTGCTGGTGTCTCAGCGAACTCTCTCAAACGGACTCTATTCCGATGGAGATGT
>JAEUII010000206.1 GCA_016795145.1 Planctomycetaceae bacterium | reverse complement strand
GCACCACAGCCAGCCGCATGTTCAGCCAGCGCCAGTGATTCAGCGAGGCACGAGTCAGTGACACCGACAAGTACTGGAACCCGCTCTTTCGCAGCTTCGCAGGCGCGTTCCACCATTTCATAGCGAATCTGATAGCTCAGCGACGGACCTTCTCCGGTCGTCCCAAGCACAAACAGTCCCGATACCCCACCATCCAGCAAATGGTCCACGATTCGGTCCACCGCTTCGACATCGAGCTGGTCATGTGACACCAGCGGCGTGACAACAGGAGGAATGACACCGGAGAACTTTGGCATTTGGAAGTCCTGAAACTTCAGCGTGGGAAGACCTTTGTTGGCAAAGTATGCGCACAGGTCCGCTTTGAACCAGCAATTTCTTCTCGGATGCGAAATCTCCCGGCTCAGCCGTGGCTGTTTTGCGACTACCCCCGACCATTCCTGTTGGGCAATCTGTACGATCAAACATCATTGGCGAACCTGAGCAAACTTTCACAGCGATATGGGTTCCCGGTTTCAGGGGATTTTCACGGATAACGGATTCCGGTTTTCAGCAACGTCCGAAACTCGTAGTTGGTGTCCCTGAATATCACTCCGCGAACGTCCGAAACCTTGTGTGCCGGAGTTCGGCAATTTATGCCGCTCTCCCGCCTGGCAGAAAAAAGCTCATAAGTCTGTAGGCTGGAAACACTTGCAGGCCGTTTTGTACGGGTGATCACCCCGTGGTGTTTCCCTGTTTTCGGACGGGAAAACAACCCGGAGTTGACCTGTCAGGCAAAAAGTGAATAGTGCAACGGTAAGGATGCCGGGGAAAGCTGGTGACTGGGGAGTTGTCAGCTTTCGAGGACTCGTGGGTCTCCCGTGAATTTTCATGGGAAAACGAGCAGCATCCTGGTTCAATGAGACCTGCCTCAACCGGCAGTTTTCATTGTGGGACAAGTTCTGTGTGTCAAACGGAAAGCGCGCAGTGACGGCAACGTTGTTGTCGCCACAGTGTTCCTTTCGTTGACCTACTGTTGAACAGGGGACGTAATGTACACGCTGTTGACTGGTGCAACCGGGCTGGTAGGACGCTATCTCGTTCGCGATCTTCTTCTGAATGGCCATGAGCTGGCCGTTGTGGTGCGTCCTTCACGACGCCAATCTCCCCGAGAACGAATCGAGGAGATCCTTCAACATTGGGAAACAGAACTCGGACGCCCATTACCACGTCCCGTAGTTCTTTCAGGTGACATTGCTGAACCTGGCTTTGGACTCAGCGACGAAGATCGTGAATGGGTCAAGGCACATGTGACCAGCATTATTCACAGTGCGGCCATCCTTGAGTTCTACGGAAAAGATCGCGCGGGAGAACCCTGGCGATCGAATCTGAATGGCACTCAGAACATGATCCAGCTGTGCCGTGATCTGGAAATCAGAGACATTCATCACGTCTCAACCGCTTACGTCGCAGGCCTCCAGACCGGACGCGCGATGGAAGATAATCTGGACGTCGGTCAGACGTTCCGTAATGACTACGAAGAAAGCAAGTTCCTGGCGGAGAAACTGGTTCGCCAGATTGATTTTGCTGACCATGTCACGATCTATCGTCCGGCGGTCATCTCCGGTGACTCCCTGACAGGCTACACAAACACCTATCACGGCATCTATTTGTACCTGCGACTGCTGGCCCTGATGATTCCGGCAATTCCTCCGGGACCTGATGGCAAGCGACATACTCCTGTGCGACTCCGCATGACCGGCGACGAACGTCGCAACATCATCCCGGTCGAGTGGGTGTCAGCGGTCATGTGCCGGATCTTTGAAACGCCGGAAGCTCGAGGGAAGACATTCCACATTGCCCCGGACAATCCAATCAGCGCTCGCCAGATGATCGAGTACTGTGGTGAGTACTTCAATTCAACAGGTGCGACGTTCTGCGGCCACGATGCTCCAATGGAGGAAGTGGACCGCACGGTCAACGAAGATCAGTGGATGTTTGAACGACTGATTCGGGAGAATGCCGAAACGTACGCACCGTACGAGCGAACGGACAACACGTTCGACATGACGAACACCAAGACGTTCGCTGGCGATATCGTTTGCCCGGATATCGATAAGACAGTCATCTTCCGTTACATCGACTACGGCAACGAAGACAAGTGGGGCAAGCGAAAGCCAGCCGCTGCACGAGTCAACTTTTGGGCCGAAGATCAGTTGTCCGCTGCAGCCAGCCGAGCTGGCGATGGATCAACCGTCGTCGGAATTGATGTGCTTGGAGCTGGTGGCGTCCAGCTGACTCTTCACATGAACGGTCAGTCGCTGGTGTCCGTCGAGCGAGGACTGCCGGAAGGTGATGTTCCCGTGCTGACAATCAGCAGCAATGATCTGGCAGCCGTCTCTCGAGGAGAACGTCCGGCAGAAGTGCTGCATGCCGCGTGGCAGAATTGCACGGCAGATCAGGCCCGCGAACTTTCTGACGCGATCGCAGCCGGCATCACGTCTGAAGTCGTTGGAACTCGAAGCTAATGACATTGTTCGCGATGTCTAAATCCTGAAACGAAAGCCCTGGAGTTGCTCCAGGGCTTTTTTTGTTTCATGGCGGAGCACGATCACAACCAAGCCTCGCTCACCTACCGCTTCCTTTTCCGACGAGCCGGAGACTGCCCCCTCTTTGCAAAGCCCGGTTCAGACGATCCTTCATCATCCGGAATAGGCTGTCCCATCTTCTTTCGCAGGTCACTAATCCGATCTCTGAGCTGCGCGGCACGTTCGAAGTCCAGTTGCTCGGCGGCCGCCAGCATCTCCGATTCAAGCTCACGCAGAAACTCCTGAGTTACAAACTGAGACTCGCCACTGATCCCGACAGATTCGCGTTCCACTCGGCGAGCCTGAATCTCTTCTTCGATACCACGACGGATAGCCTTGCGAATCGTCTCCGGCGTGATCCCGTTGGCCTCGTTGTATTCCATCTGCAGCTTGCGGCGACGATTCGTTTCGTCGATGGCTCGCTGCATGCTGTCCGTCACTGTGTCGGCGTACAAAATCACCTTCGCGTTGACGTTTCGAGCAGAACGACCAATCGTCTGAATCAGACTGGTTTCACTTCGCAGGAAGCCTTCCTTATCCGCATCCATGATGGCCACAAGCGAGACTTCCGGAATGTCCAAACCCTCTCGCAGCAGGTTAACCCCAATCACCGCATCAAATTTTCCCTCACGAAGCTCACGCAGTACTTCCACTCGTTCGACAGCGTTCAGTTCCGAATGAAGCCACTGACACTTGATGCCCTCTTCCTTCATGTAACCAGTCAGGTCCTCGGCAAGTCGTTTGGTCAGCGTCGTGACCAGAACGCGTTCTCCAGCCGCGGTTCGCTCCTGAACCTGCTCCAGCAAGTCTGGCACCTGGCCACGTGCAGGGACGACAAAGATCTCTGGGTCGACCAGACCCGTAGGCCGAATGACCTGCTCGACAACTTCACCATCCGTTTGATCCAGTTCCCAGTTGCCCGGAGTTGCTGAAACAAGTACCCGGTAAGACGGCTTTGTGTTCCATTCGTCAAACTTGAGCGGGCGATTGTCCTTTGCCATGGGAAGTCGAAAGCCATGATCGACCAGCGTCGTCTTTCGCGCATTGTCACCAGCGAACATCGCGCGAATCTGCGGAATGGTCACATGGGACTCGTCCACGAAGATCAGAAAGTCTTCCGGGAAGAAGTCGTACAGCGTATATGGAGGCTCGCCCGGCTTCCGCCCCGCAAGTGCTCGGCTGTAGTTTTCGATTCCCGGACAAAAACCCGTTTCCTTCATCAGTTCCAGATCATGACGAGTTCTCGCGGCCAGTCGCTGGGCTTCAAGCAGCTTTCCTTCTTTCTCGAACGCCGCGAGAGATGCATCAAGCTCTTCGCGGATCTCATCCAGTGCGGCATCAATTCGGCTTTGAGGCAGTACGAAATGCTTTGCCGGATAAATATAGATTTCCCTCAGCGACTGTGATTCCTTTCCCGACACAGGATCGATCATGCTGAGCTTTTCGATCTCATCGCCCCAAAGTTCAATGCGGTATGCAAACTCCTCGTAGGCCGGCCAGCATTCAATTACGTCGCCTCGGACACGAAATTTTCCCCGCGCCGGATCGAAGTCATTGCGGTCATACTGAATATCAATGAACCTCATCAGCAGGTTGTCACGATCAACCTGTTGCCCAACGTGCAGCGGAACCATCATGTTCAAGTAGTCTTTGGGCGATCCCAGACCATAAATGCAGCTGACACTGGCAACAACGATCACGTCATTTCGGCTCACGAGCGCGCTGGTTGCAAGCA
>JAEUII010000217.1 GCA_016795145.1 Planctomycetaceae bacterium | reverse complement strand
GGTGATGTGGAACGGAGCCAGCCGTGAATCATCCGGCTTAAGTTCCTCCAGCCGGATATCGCGAAACTCAACCCGAGTCTCCGGACCGCTGTGAAGCTGAAACGCCAGCTGGCCCTTCAAATCCTGCTCACCCGTCTGCTGATCTCGCAGCTCGCTGAACAGAGTGCCATTCACAAACACGGAGACACGATCGCCGATGGCGACGATGCGATAGTCGTTCCAATCGTTCTCACGGAACAGGACCGCATACTGCCCTGCCGGAGCAAAGGCTTCGACCTGACGCTTTCCGGAAGGATCAATGGCGACTCGAGTGCCGCGTTCCACCAGCAGTGCTCGCCCATGTTCGTCATAGATTCGCCCCAGCCAAACGGCTCCCATGTCGAAGTCGGCCTGATAACCGGAGACATGATCGACGTTTTCCGCCTGGCAGCGAAACTGAATGCCGGAGTTGGCTGCAGGAAGCCCCGTGAGCTTCACCTGAACTCGAAGATCAAAGTCTCCCAGAGTTCCCTCTTTCCAGATCAGCCACGTGTTCTTGTTGAGCGATTGTCCCTTCGGAATCTCACCGACGATCGCACCATTTTCGACTCGCCAGTGATTCAGGTCGCCGTCCCAGCCCGTCAACGTTCGCCCATCAAACAGTTGTCTCGCGTTCTGCGTTGCTGAATCATCCTGCTGAGCAAAAGCCGGCGCACCAGCGAACGCCGCACCCGCCAACACAGCGAGCACCATCATGCCGTGCCGAAGTGCCACAACCGAAGAAGAAACGAACGTCATCATGAGAATGATCCTGTCCTGCCAAAAACTCAAGCCTGTCGCCAAAGGATAGGCGATTGTGCCATGTGTTGACTACCCGTCGATGCTTTGTGTCGTCATTGCGGCTCATGCGCTCGGGGGGCGAAGGAGTGATTAATGGTTATTGGAAATTGAAAAATGCAAAGTGAGTCATTGTGATGAGCGCCAGTAGGTGCTGCTTGCCGAGCAGCACTTCGCGGCAGAGCCGCGACCAGCGACCGTTGGACGTACCACGATCTCCAGCGACGACGTGGGACAAGTCACTGCACTGTGACTGCGCATCAAAAAGACGGTGACACAACACCCTATGCCGGAGAACCTGATCAATGCCGAGAACTTTAGATTGGACGAACTAATTGATAATCCCAAGAATCCCCGGGTACGGACGGAGGAGCCTGTGGATATCAATGCAATGATCATGGATGCGGCTGTTCGATTCGGACATGCATCTAAGGCAGAAAGAATCTCCATCGCTATTCAATGTGGAGCCCTGGCCACAGAAGCGACGGCCGAGTCGGCTGTTTGTCCGGCGGAATTGATCACATTATGGGGATCTGCGCTGCGGGACATCGAGGTGGAAGTTCGGCAAGCGGCCGTGTTCGGGCTCTATCTATCGACGCCACCGGAGGCGCACAAATTCGCAAGCGAGATTCGACGTGTTGCGGTCGATATTGACACTCCTCCTCAAAGACAAAACGAAGCATGGATTGTCCTGGCCAGGATTGGAGAGCGAGACGGAATCTGCTGGTTAGCAAAACAATTGCGGCATGATGAGAAGGCGACTCGAGAGGCAGCTGCAAAAGAGCTGCAGAAGGTTGACGGCAAACAACTGGTCACTTGCTGCGACATACGACATGCACTCAACGACGATTCTGAAATCGTACAAGTCGCGGGCGCTCGCCTGCTTTGGGAGGGAGAAAACAACACGAGTGAAACAGTCCCGGTCCTTCTCAAAATGGTCGCCAACAAAACGTCACAGCAACGACTTGAGGCAGCCGGGTTGCTGTGCCGCATGGGACATGCAGCTCATTCCGCCTTGCCAGACCTGATCGCACTCCGCGAAGAGGATGATTGGACGTTGCGCCTGCAGGCGGTGCGGGCTATTCGAATGATCGGCCGGAATGTGCATGATTCGATCGATGTACTCACCTCGCTGTCCAATGATCCGAATCAATTCGTCGCCCGGGAGGCGAGAGAGGTGCTAACGCGAGCGATGGATGAATAGGGCTATTCCGCAAACGAGCAATATTGCATTTGGTCTTTTGGTTGCTGGATCAGCACTTGGGACAGGCGATTGCATCAAGCCAAGGACACCATTCATCTTTCTGCCCAACATCTTTCTGCCCCACCCGCCATTCAACCGCAATTCAACACGCAGAACATGCCCTCTCCCAAGCTTGCTGGCGCTCGCTTGACCTCTCCCTAACTTCGTTTGGGAGAGGAGGATTTGTTTTCTGGCAAGAAACTCCCCGGCAGTCCGTGATCGACTCGATTCTCATCCCCCACTGACGATGACTACCATCCGTCGTTCGCACACGCGGATTCCCACCTGCAAAGTTCCAACCGGAGCCTTCCATGCATCGACTTGTTGCCGTTCCTTCGCTCATCATCTTGTCCGTGCTTTCGGCGGCCACGGTCTTCGCAGCTGATCCGACTTCGAGCGAGCCTGTCGCGCGGCCGAATATCCTTGTCATCGTCGGTGACGATATGGGATACGCCGACGTTGGCTTTCATGGAGCGAAGGATATCCCGACGCCGAACCTGGATGCACTGGCTTCCGGCGGAGTCCGCTTCACCAATGGTTACGTCACTGGTCCGTACTGCTCACCGACTCGCGCCGGGCTTCTGACAGGACGCTATCAACAGCGGTTTGGGCATGAGTTCAATCCGAGCGGAACTCAGAACGGTTTGCCAGTTTCGGAGTCCACTCTGGCGGATCGACTGAAGGCAGCCGGCTACCGAACGGCATTGGTCGGAAAATGGCATCTCGGCAATCAGCCCGCCATGCAGCCTCAGCAGCGAGGCTTTGATGAGTTTTACGGATTCCTTGGAGGTGCTCACAGCTACGTCGAAGCAAGAGGCATTCTTCGAGGAACAGCGCCGGTCGATTCGATCACGTATACGACAGACGACTTCGGCAACGAAGCCTGTTCCTTCATCGAACGAAATCAGGAACAGCCGTGGTTCCTGTATCTCGCGTTCAATGCGGTCCACACGCCCATGGACGCGTCGAACGATCGAATGGAAAAGTTCACGGGCGAAGCCGACATGCAGCGTCGCAAGTACGACGCCATGATGCTGGCGATGGACGAAGCGATTGGCAAAGTCCAGGCAAAGCTCAAGGCGACGGGCCAGTCGGAGAATACTCTGGTCGCTTTCTTCAGCGACAACGGCGGTCCGACGATGAACGGAACCACAACGAACGGATCCAGCAACGCGCCGTTTCGAGGCAGCAAGAGAACGACGCTGGAAGGTGGCATTCGAGTTCCGTTTGTCCTGTCATGGCCGGGACAGCTGAAGCCTGCCGTCTTTGAGTCTCCGGTGATTCAGCTGGATGTTCATGCAACGGCTCTGGCGGCCGCAGGCGTTGACGCGAAACCGGAATGGAAGCTGGACGGCGTGAACCTGCTGCCCTGGCTGACCGACCAGAAAACCGGCTCTCCGCACGATGCGCTGTACTGGCGATTCGGTGAGCAGATGGCCGTGCGACAGGGTGACTGGAAGCTGGTTCGCTACGACGGCAATGCAGACACGAACTCGGGAAAGAAGGAACCCGTCTCTTCGCTGAAACTCTACAACCTCGCGTCTGACATTCACGAAGACAAAGACATCGCCGCAGCACAAC
>JAEUII010000212.1 GCA_016795145.1 Planctomycetaceae bacterium | reverse complement strand
GATTCATTCCCCTGATGAGGGCGAAAGCCGACCTGCACAAGTTCACGAAACGAACGAGAGCCGATTGAAGCTGATTCCCAGCCATCGGGGATGTGTTTGCCGAGAATGACCGCTCGGATGAGTGATCCTGGAATGGTCTCGGAATTCTGAGCGTTGTGTGTCACAAGTACGTCCAGCTGACAGAGTGTTTCTGAAGTCTCAACATGTATCGACGGCGATGGTTCGGAGGCGGTTACTGGATGATCATGGTGATTTGCTTTCAAGTTCAGCGGCGACCCAGGCAGCAACGCAGTCCGCCGAATCAAGGACTCCGTTCAGCGTGGAGTCGAACAGGTAGTCACCGACGAGAAAAAGGCCTGAGTGTTGCGTCGGTTCCGGCTGATGTCGCATGTCCAGCCGCGTTGGCCGTTCACCGCCAGGCATCGCGCTGACTGAGCCAATCCAGCGATGGACGTGGCCTTCCAGAAGCAACTGCCGCGCTTCGGCCTGTCCCTTTGGCAATGTGTTGATTGCGGTTTGAATCAGTTGTTCGTCGCTGAGTTCGCTCAGCTTGATCGCATCGTCACCGGCGAACAACCAACCCAGGATTCCGCACGGGCAGTCAGGCTGCCGTGACGTTTCATCGTACAGACAGCAGCCTCCCCAGGAATCGAGCATGCACCAGGAATCGGTCAGCCACGACTTCCAGAACTGCCTCTGGAACAAGAGTGTGACGCGAAGGTAATTGGCCGGGTGATCATAGTGCCGGACATGACGCTGCATCGCTTCGACCAGTGGCTCGCCGTGAAACGCTACATTCTTCAATGCCAGCATCGGCAGGCAGACGATGACGAAATCGAATTCCTGTTCAATGATGCGGGTTTCGTGTTCCACTGTCAGCTTCAGCTTGTGAGCTGCTCCTTCGGCAACGGAGAGGACTCGATGATTGAGTCGTCGATCCATCGCTGTGTTTTCCGCAAGTCTTTGCACGAGCTGCTCGTTGCCGCCTGCGATGCTGTAAAGCTGCATGTAGTCCGGATGATTCATCAAGTAGTTTTGCAGTCCGTACGCAACGTCCGTCTGAGACCATTCTGCGGCCAGGTCGCTGTGAATGAGCGTTTTCAGAAATGTCTTTAGCGGAGGCAATGTCATCTGATGCTCGATTGAGTCAAATCTCGTGACATCTTGTGACATCTGCTCAGACGCATGGGGCGGCGGAGGCTCGGAACCGTCGTACTCATAGAATTCGCGAGGGCTGATCCAGTCACGGGCACGTTCATGGAATTCGGCCCAGCCCTGCTTCACATCGGGACCGAGTGAGGTACCAAGATCTTCGAGCGTCGAATAGCGCTGACCGGACATGAAGACCGAATGGCCACCCATCGGCGTGATCGATAAGCCAAGTTCCGTGACGAGTTGCCTGAGGGGATCTTCGTCGATCGGCGAATAGTCGTAGAACTCCGCAGCACCCGCTTCGTAGGAAACCGGGCGAGCCGTAAATTTTGGCGTCAGGATTTTTCCACCAGTGCGGTTGCTGGCTTCGAACAGCGTGAGTGCAAACGGTTGGTTCGCATATTTGCGCAGCAGCCATGCCGTCATGAGACCGCCCGGGCCACCACCAACGATTGCGATTTGAGTCCCCATGAGATTCCCAGGTGTGCTCGGCGGATCAGGACTTTCCAGAGTTCGCAGCATGGTGGATGCCACAGTGATTTACGGGAGTCTAGTTGTCGATTCTGAAGGCAACATGAAGCGGAAATGGGTTCCGGAGTTTGGGAGAATGTGGGGGGGCGCACAGTTGAAAATGGGTTCCCGCCTGCGCGGGAATGACGGGGTGGGTTGTACCGAGAAGCTGATGCATCCCGCTCGCCGTTTTTGGAGGCGTTGAGACTCGGAGGACTGACGTCCTGCCGCTCGCCTTGTTTTCTGTCACTCGTTTCTTGTCCGACCAATTGTCTCATGGCGGCTGCGTTGGTTTTGCGGCGTGCACACTTTGGCTTCCGGCGCCTGCGGCACACGCACTTCGTACGTGCTACCCGATGGGTGCGCTCATGCGAGGAAGAATCGCAATCAGGGGACTGACGTCGCCCCGCTCGCCTTGTTTGCCGGGATCGGTGTCAGTCGGCTGTCTCGGTACCAGAGCCATGTGAACAGCGCGATCATGACCAGACTGGTCCATTGATAGGCGGTGAGTCCGCCTGTGAGTCGAGCTTCGGGGCGAATCCATTCGGTGGTAAAGCGATAGACGCAGTAGGTGATGAAGTAGAGTTTGATCAACTGGTTCTTGAAGAGTCCTCTTTTCTTCAGCTGCGTGAGTACGATGGCCATCGTGATGTGGAAACAGAATTCGTAAAGCTGCGTCGGATGGCGAGGCAACAGGTCGACTCGAGGAAAGATAAAGCCCCACGGAAGTGAGGTCGGGGTGCCGTAGCAGCAGTTTCCCGCAAAGCAGCTGAGTCGTCCGACTCCGATGGCTCCTGCCACCGGCACTGCAAAGGAATCGCCCGTTTTGACTTTGATTCCAAGACGCCACTTCGCCAGTTCGACTCCGAAGTATCCGCCAATGAGCCCAAACAGGATTGTTTTTCCCGTCAGGAAGATGGACCCGTCGCCGCCTTTGACACCTTCCAGAAGAAGGAATGGCAACTTCGCGGTGAGCATCGCACCGGAAAAAGCCATCAGCCCGATCCAGAGCCTTTGATACGGGCTAAGACGCGGATCGGGAGGCTGCCGACCTTTGAGCCAGACGCCAGTCCAGAGTCCTGCCATCATCAGGAGCGGATAGAGCAAAACGGACCATTCGGGGACTCGCATCGGGGATACTCCGCCGGCAGTCGAAGTCGATCTGCCACGTCGTCTTTTTGTGGGAAAACCGGGTTATACACGAGTCGAAACGACTTGGGCACATTGGGATTTCTGGCGGAACTTGTCGCTCGATTCTTGCTGGCGGTCAAAATCCGGGTATCCTCGCCATTCTTCGAGGATCCCCCCTCCTCACTGACTTCGTGAATTCACTCTGGTGGTTTGTCACATCAACAACTTGGGTCTAGCCGTCATTCCCGCGCAGGCGGGAACCCATTTTTGAACGTTCTGGGTTCCCGCCTGCGCGGGAATGACGAACCGCTCTCCGTTGTTCTGACGGAACTCTAGCGAGTTCCACTACGTTTTTGGTGTCGTTTCTGTCTTGAGTGAGTTCGTCCTCCGGGCCGTTTCTTTCAACGAGGTTCCCTGTGCGATTGCCAAGATTTCTGGCGGGATGTTCGATCATCTCCGCGTGTGTTGTTCTCCTCACCGTCTTCTCCACATCAGCGCTGATGGCTCAGGGGCTGACCAATTCCAAGTATGGGCAGGAAGACAAGTTTCGACAGCTGGAAGAGATCCTTCCGACAGCGAATGACTATCGAGCGGCATCCGGAGCACCGGGGCATCGTTATTGGCAGCAGAAGGTTGACTACGATATTGCGGTTGAGCTGGACGATACGAAGCAGAAGATTGTTGGTCGTGAGACGATCACGTATCTGAATAATTCGCCTGACACGCTGTCGTATCTGTGGCTGCAGCTGGACGCAAACATTTTCGCACCGAACGCGAATTCAACGCTGTCCGATGAAGCACCTCCGATGTTCAACGGCGGAGTCCCTCTTCGTTCGCTGGAAGCCATGCTGACACGCGACGGTTTTGAGGGCCAGACTCAGATTAAGGAAGTCACCAATGTTGAAGATGGCTTGAAGCTGAGCTACAGCATCGTCCGCACGAACATGCGAGTCGACCTGCCGAAGCCGCTGGCTCCAGGGGAGTCCTTCAGGTTCGCCGTGGGTTGGGAATACAACATCAATAATACTCGTCTGTTCCCCGGTCGAACGGGCTACGAGTACTTTGAAGAAGACAAGAACTACATCTACGAAATGGCCCAGTGGTTTCCTCGACTGTGTGCCTACTCGGACACGACCGGTTGGCAGCACAAAGAGTATGTCGGTCAGGGCGAATTCACGCTGGAGTTCGGTGACTATGTCGTCCGCATCACGGTGCCGGACGACCATATCGTGGCATCCACAGGAGAACTGCAGAACCCCGCGGAAGTGCTGACGGAAGCTCAGCGTCAGCGACTGGAGCAGGCTCGGTCGGCCGCGTCACCAACGTTCATCGTGACTCCTGAAGAAGCGATGGAAAATCAGAAGGCTGGCTCTGAAGGACGCAAGACCTGGATCTTCAAGGCTGACAACGTTCGCGACTTTGCGTTTGCGTCGTCCCGCAAGTTCATCTGGGATGCGCTTGGCCATGATGTGGGTGGCAACAAGGTTCTGGCGATGTCCTTCTATCCTAATGAAGGCGAACCTCTGTGGAGCAAGTATTCCACTCGAGCCATCATTCACACGCTGAATGTCTACTCGAAGTACACGTTCAACTATCCATACCCAGTGGCCATCTCGGTGAATGGCCCGGTCGGCGGCATGGAATATCCGATGATCTGCTTCAACGGACCTCGTCCGGAGAAAGACGGTACGTATTCGGATCGCACCAAGTATGCTCTGATTACCGTCATCATTCACGAAGTCGGGCACAACTACTTCCCGATGATTGTGAACACAGACGAGCGTCAGTGGACATGGATGGACGAAGGGCTGAATACGTTCCTTCAGTATCTGTCAGAAGTTGAATGGGAAGAAACCTATCCCGCGGATCGTGGTGAGCCTAAGAACATTGTTGGCTATATGAAGAGCACTGAGCAGGTGCCAATCATGGTCAACAGTGAGTCACTGCTGCAGTTCGGGAATAACGCTTACGCCAAGCCAGCGACTGCCTTGAACATCCTGCGAGAAACCGTTCTGGGACGCGAACTCTTTGACTTTGCGTTCAAGGAATATGCTCGCCGCTGGAAGTTCAAACGCCCCTACCCTGCGGACTTCTTTCGAACGATGGAAGATGCCAGCGGCGTTGACCTCGACTGGTTCTGGCGAGGTTGGTTCTACACGACTGACCACTGTGACATTGAGATTTCCGGCGTCCAGCACTTCACCGTGTCTGACGGCGATCCGGAACGCGAAGCTCAGGAAAAGCGAGCTGCTCGAGACGCTGAACCAAAGACTCTGTCCCAGGAACGCAACAAGGCTCTGCCAAAGCTGGTCGATCAGTTTCCGGAGCTGAAGGACTTCTACAACTCCTTCGACGAGTTCCAGGTTACTGACGAAGACAAGAAGGCGTTTGAACGACGCGTTGCCGCGATGCCTGAAAAAGAACGTGAGCTGATGAAGACGAAGATGAATTTCTATGTCGTCGAACTGAAGAACATTGGCGGACTTGTCATGCCAGTGATCCTGTTGCTGACTCACGAAGATGGAACGACGACCGAAGTGCGGCTTCCAGCGGAATTGTGGGCGAAGGATAACGCTTCCGTCTCCAAGATGCTGATGAGTGAGAAGCCAGTCACATCGATTGAACTGGATCCTCATTTGGAGACAGCTGACACCGACCGTTCCAACAACTACTTCCCTCCCAAAATGACCTCCAGCCGATTCAAGACGTTTAGCGGCGGTCGTATGGGCCGTGAGCGAAATGCGATGCAGCGAGCGGGTCTTGGCAAAAAGGAAGAAGCGCAGGAGAAGAAGCCGGAAGAAGCGACCAACTAGTCTGGCGAAGGTGAAACCATGCGTGGCATTGTGGGGATGTTGATGGTTCTGATACTGACCGGGCCAGCGTTTGCTGTGCCCGGTCCTGTGTCACATCCTTTGCACACCACTTATTCCGAGATGGAATGGAA
>JAEUII010000161.1 GCA_016795145.1 Planctomycetaceae bacterium | reverse complement strand
CCCCTTATTCCGGCTGGCTGCGATGGAGACCGATGTCGATGCATCGGCACCCAGAGCGACCAGACTAATTTCTCGAAGTTCGCCCGTACGCACGAGCGAAAACGCTGTCTGGGGTGATTGGATGGTTCGGTTGTTGATGTGAAGGGTTTCACCGGCACGCACTCGTTCGATAATGCCGGGAGCGACTCCGACAGACGCCTGAAAGCGAAAGCCGCTCTTGTTGAGTTCGATGATTCGCTGGGTGGTTTCGGATCCGGGGATCAGAGTCCCCTGGACCAGCAGTCGGCCGGCGTTCACGCGAGCCACGCCATGTCCAATGATGCCGCGAAGGCTGCTGTCGTGGTCAGCAAGAATCGGAATCGGATCTCCTGACAGCTGGAGACCAGCCAGATCAATCACGAGGTCGCCAAAAGGCGGCACCCGCATCATGCCGCCGGTGTAGCCGACTACACTGATGGTCGGTGGCCGACCGCTGGCCATCAGTTCCACATCCGCTGCGGCCAGCATCAGCGATGGCTCGATGGCTGTGGTCATCGCGACGCCTCCTGCTCGGCAAGGTACCGATCGAGGTTAGGCTGCCAGTCGGCAGCTTTAGGCACTATCCGATTGGCCTTGAGACGACAAGCGGTCACTCCATCAAGGGATACGCGATCGAATTGCTCCGCTGGATCCGGATCGACGATGGCCGACGCCCATTGCTGGAACAGAGAGGCAACCCATTTGCTCTGTCCACGCTCCGGGTTGACCCAGGCAGGGTGCATTGGCCACACAGGATGATCAAGCATCATGTGCCTCATCGCATCGACAATACCATGGCGAAAAGCATCGGAACGACTCATCCCGTTCAGGGCGGCAAATTGCTCCAGCGCATACAGCTCGTAACCCGCGAGTCGAACCGTGACAACTTGTTTTGAACCGTCAGTTTCCATGACACCCTCCATGCGACACCTGGCGTAATACGTTTCGTAACACGCCGCGAAGTGTAGCTGGAGTGTTGGGATTTGCAAAACGAAATCATGATTTTCTTTCAGCTATCAAGGGATGGTTCGGCAAAACCTAGCTCTTGCGAGTTGAGGCACGGTTGTTGTCGATCACGGGGCAGCATGGGAACTGATCGAATTGACACCTCTCAGGCGGGCTGCTATTGTCATATGCGTGGCGGTTCTAGTATTTTGTATTGAACGCGCCTTGTGATATTGGAATCATCATCCACGTCGCCCGTGTTTTTTGCCCCTGCTGGCCAGAATGTGCATCGAGGGAGTAATGCTATGTTCAAGGGTCTGAGAAAGTCATGGCTTGCCATCTCCGGAATTTTGTTGGCGGTCGCGCTGTCCACTTTAGCGGCTGTTGTACAAGCAGCAGATGACAAACCTCAACTGCCAGCAGTCGTTACCGGAGACAAATGCTTGGTTACGCTCCGAAAGGTCGTGTGCGATGGCGAAGCGATGATTGAACTTTCACGCGATGGTAATGTGCAGACTGCCTACAGGTTCGTTGTCATGACCAACGAAGGACGAGTGGACGCTACTCCGCACGCACGTGATCAGATTCGGGTGCTGAATGGACAGTTCGAGATGTTCACATCAGGCGTCACACTTCGATGCAACCTAGGCGAATTGCGGGTAACTGCTTCGATGTTGTGACTCCTGTCAGACTTTTCGACTCAACGCCGCAAAAGGACACAAGAATGCTAAACGCCATCGTTGCAGCCGCGCTGGGATTCACACTTCAATGGGAATCTGACTGCCAGCAGCGAGTCCAGGCTGCCCGATCATTAGCTCAGAATGATGTTGGGATTCTGGTGACGACTTGCCCAGGTTGGTTGCCCAAAAGTTTGTACCGAGTAGCTTACAACCTGCGGCTATCGCAACGTCCCGCGCTTGCTGAGCTGTACGTCCACATCACTAAGAACGGTGAGGTCAGGATACAGGATAAACAATTTAGCATTGGGGACGCCGAACGACGAATAAAAGAACTTCGATCCGAAATCATCAAAGTGTCCGGTACTGAAAACGTCCACGTCATGTTCGTCGTCGATGACGATGAGAGCGGTCGCAAATCGGAAGCGTACATGCAACTTTCGCAATTTTCCTACAGCGAATTTGGTTCCGGGAGTGCGATCAAGAGCAGCGAGCTCGACGGCCGCAAGAAAAATCTGGACCCACGCAACCTTATGGCCCGTGGTGGTGAATAGAGTTGGCGGACAAAAAGACGCAGCGGAGTTGCCGATATGCTGCGCACACTTAGGAAAATCAGTCGCGGCAACCGGCTGATCTGGGTGGTTCTTCCAGTAAATACTCGGGAATCGAGCATGAACACCAAAACGATACTAGTTGGGATTGTAGGATTGATGCTTGCCGTTCCTGCTCGTGCCGAAGAAGGATGGTATCGCTTTCCTACCGCGCTCGAAGGCAAATGGACGGTTGCAGAGGCAATGACTGGCGGCGAGAGTAGAAGGGAATACGTTGGTCAGATTGTCGAAATCGAAGGCAGCTCCATCGTTTTGCGATCGGATACGGCCTCGAACACATACCGCGTTACATTCGCAAATCCCGTCAAGTCACACGTTGAATTGGATCTCACTGCAACTCGCGACGGTCAGACAAAAACGTTTCGATGCCTGCTGACCACTTCCAAGAATCAGATTCGTCTTGTTCGCCCTCAGAATGATTTACGCTCTCGCCCTCAGGGCGTTGAATCACCAGCCGATTCAGAGACCATCTTTACGCTGATCCGAGACACTTTGCAAACTGCACCTTGACGACAACACTCTGGAAGAACAAAGAGATGCAGCCGAGTTACCGTCAGTGCTTTTTCACATGGCAAGTCAATCGCGGCAACCGGCTGATCTTTGGCGTTCGTCACTAAATCTCACGCACCTGGCCGTCTGTAGAAGGATGCTCGTATGTCCATTTGCAAAGCAATGCTCTGGAGTCTCGCTACTGTCCTGTTAGCGGGTTCAACAAATGCTGTATCCAAAGCGGTTGACGACTTTGGCTCGCCGAACTCAGTGAAGCCGAAAGCGGGAGACATTGTTCTACTTCTACTGAAGGACACCGCACTAAAAGAGTTTATGACAGCTTGTGGTCGCACAAACGAAGTAGAGGGTGAGACCCCGCCTCGCTATGTGATGGCAAAGATTATACGATTCCACGCCAACGATCGTCGAACCGAGCGTATCATTTTTGCTTCCTACAGTATGGAGAGATCGAACACAGGCGAAATGCGCATCATTCAAATCTTGGGCAACGCTCCGACTCTCGCTTTCAGCGCTGCGGGAGAAAGCTCATTGGATTTGAATTCCATAAATGGCGAATCAGCTCCGCCGCGTGACATTTATGGCAGCCCATCTTTGGAAGATATGGTCTCGGAATTTGTGCTTCCAATTTCGGAGTTTAAACAGGCCGACACAGAAGCCGTCCGATCTCAATTATCCGTATTCGCAAAAATCGAAAATAACGATGCTGTCAATCAATAAGTAGTTGAGACCACCTGCGTTCTTAAATAATGCACTTCGTGACACAAAGTGACGAACCAAGCGTTGAACCGGAGTTGTCGAAGACGATTTCCACATGGCCAGTTGACTGGCGGCAACCCGATTAACGTAGTCGTTACGAATTTGCGAACAGCCCACGTTCCCACACGAATCCCGCACGCGTCATACGCCTTCCCATCCTGTCGCTTCCACTCACAACAGGATCTCCAGGTTCCTCAATTCGAGTGCATCCGCCACAAATTCGGACACCAGTTGCGTTTCACGTTCAAACGAAGCGCAGTCATCCCGCCAACTGGACACTATCGTGGCAGTCGAAAGAAGACTCCGCTTGAGTACGCAATCGATGCGGGATTCCACAGTTTGGTTAAGGTCCTGCTTGATGCAGGCGCTGACGTGGGACCAATTGATCGCTATTGCCCAATGACAATGGCCCTTGAGAAGCGACGATTGGATATCGTCAAGTTGTTGGCTGAGCATGGCTATGATCCGGCCGGCATGGACGCACGACGAGTGTTATCAACCTGGGATCCCGATATCATGGAGTACTTTATTGAGTCTGGATGTAGCCTGGAAAGCGGCAACTCACTGGCTTGGGCACTGTGCAACCGAATTCGCACTTCACTGCCTTTAGTCAAGAAGTATCAGGATCGATTCCCCTCGATTCGAGAGCAAGCGAACATTGCGCTCCGGCACCACTGCAAAGAAGGAGACATTAAATGGGTATCGCTATTGCTCTGGGCTGGAGCAGACCCCCTTTGCAAGGGTGAAGATGATCCGGATCGGGAAGCTGACGATGAAGATGGTGGCCTATCAGCATTGGGCTTTGCAGCACTCTACGATCACCATGAGCTATTCGAACTGAAAGCCGTCAAAGCATGCCTCAAAAGCCCTAAGGTCGTAGAGATCCTCGATTATCTCGTTAGCCCAAATGCCACGTCTGTGCTTGCTTCGATCCTGAAAGGCGGAATTGATCCCAACAACAACCAGCGGGGGGGATCTACGGCGATCCAACGATGTCTTGAGCAATTTCATCAATATGGGTCCAGCTATCGATTTGCTCTGGATTACCATCTCACTCCGAAAGATCGATCAAGACTGGATTCAGATCGTAGTCGTGAGTTCATGAAGATGATCTACCTCTTAGCTGAGGCCGGTGGCAAATGGCGGCCGGACTCTACTGAAATCAAATCGGCGAGAAGCTCGCTGACAAAGATGATTCCGGAATATACTGTCGAGTTCATCAGCCTTATGGCGCGTTTCAGAGCAGCGAAGAGGGCGGATGTCGAGGAATTGCTTCGTACCCCAACAATCAAGTCTCTGGTTGGTAAGTATCGCAATCGAATCGACGAGCATCTGAGGTCACTTGCAACGGACGAAGGCACCGGAGTATTGCACCTCTAGTACATTTGTCTCAAGGAAGCATCATTTCTCTGGTTTGCCTATCAATTCGACGATCGGAGTCGGCATGGCAGTCGTTAGTAAGTTTCAGGTTCGCCAGCGCATCCTGTGCATGAGGTGCAATCAGTCGCGAGATGTGATTGCACGAACGGCTGAATGGACCGGCCAGATAAGAACAGCTCTGCGCTGCACGACTCCGGAATGCAGTCAGATCTTTCCAAACACAAAAGGGACAAAAGGTAATGTCAGCCTATGTTTGGATGTACGACTTGTTGACCTTCCAAATGGCGATCAAGTTGTCCTTGAAGACTACGAATGCAGCAATGAGAACGCTGAACGGTTTTGCCAGTTGTTTACGAGCGTTTTGGACCAGATACCGTCATCTGCTCGCCAGCGACTTTTATTGCATTGGCAAACCGGGTGCGGTAGCCCGCACGTTTGGCTACTGAAAAACCGAAAAGAATGGGGCGGGAGTGGATGGGCAGCATGTTCGAATGATGGACTCTCAATGTATGTTGTGTCGACTCTGATTGGGCAAGTCCCAGACGAACACATAAAGCTTGCAATCGCACACGAGTTGGGTCATATGCTATTCAATTCTGGAAACGAGACTTTCCATGTGGCCGCAAGGCCAAAGAGCATTGTTTACAGTTCAGGTTCATTCTCCGAACAGGTAATCCCTAACAGTCAGCCAGATCCATTTCGCTTTCATCGACCCGAATGGCTTGTGTGGCGACTCATGGAGTCATGGGGATTCGATCAGATAGCAGCCGAAGTATGGATGGAACGCAATGTGATCGATGATGAAAGTGGAATTCGTTTCAGGGAAGAGTCACTCCCCGATGAAGGCTCCGAGGCGAACTGCATCCGAATCCGAAAGGAGATAGAGGGCAAGTTGTCCGATATGGAGTTTCCGGCAGAGTTCGAGCAGTATCTGACGAGCCGGGATGAAATGAAGGCGTAGAATCGCTCGAATATTATCTGTCTCAATCACTATGGTTCGCGGGGACGATTGAAAGGCCGTACTCAAGTCGGCGTGGAATCACATTGTGAGAGTTTTCGTCATAAGAATTGTCACGGATTCCCGGACACATAACCCGACGACGGCATATATCACTTTCTGCGGCGACTGATGAATTCCAGTTGGCAGGAAGGCAGATCCAGGATGAAGGCACGCAACAAAAAATCGCTCGCCTCTGACGAGCGACGCCGAGGAGTGGCCGCAATTCTGGCTCTGGCGGTCCGCCGAATTCTGCGGGATGAACAGAATTCCAGAGTTTTGAGCACTGACGTTTCGAACAGAGTTGAACTCGTTCTCGAAAAACGGCTCAGTGTGTCTCGCGTACCCGAGGGCTCGGGTTTGTCGAACGAGTAGGCGATGCAGCCCAAGGCAAACGAACAACGCTTGACGCTGCGCGGAAGTCAGAGAAACGAGGAGGAAAAGCATGATCGCGGACGAGGTCGATGTTGAATCCGAAGCACTGCATCAGCTGCCTGTGAGCAAGCTACACGAACGGTTTGTGAGCGTCTATGGCGAGGCTCCTCGGTCGCGGAACCGAGTCTGGCTGATCCGAAAAATTCTCTGGCGACTGCAGTCGCTCAAGGGCGGCAGTCTGAGTGAACGTGCTTGGCAGCGGGCCATGGAATTGGCAGCAGATGCTGATGTTCGATTGATGCCAGCGCAGCGTTCTCCGGCGGTCCACGTCAAACCAGCGGAGAAACGACAGCGGGCGGAGCCGTCGGTCGATCGACGATTGCCGGCCGCCAGAACGCCGATCTATCGCGATTACAAAGGAAAGAGGATCGAGGTCAAAGTGCTACCTGATGGCTTTGAATACGAGGGCCAGCGATACAGGTCTCTCTCAGCCGTTGCCAAGGTCATTACCGGATCACACTGCAACGGGTACCGCTTCTTCGGGTTGAGGGCGAAGTAATGGGTCGGGCAAAACCTCCGGTGAAATCATCGGAATCAAAGATCCGCTGTGCGATCTATACCCGGAAGTCGACCGAAGACGGGCTGGATCAGGAGTTCAATTCGCTCGACGCACAACGAGAGGCCGCAGAATCCTATATCGCCAGTCAGAAACACGAGGGCTGGGTTTGTCTGCCGACCCTCTATGATGACGGCGGTTTCTCCGGCGGCAATGTGGAACGCCCTGGACTGCAGCGAATGCTGGCCGACATCAGGGATGGAGAGATCGACTGCGTTGTGGTCTACAAGGTGGATCGCCTCAGCCGATCGCTGATGGACTTTGCCCGAGTCATGGAGACATTTGAGAAGCACAATGTCTCGTTCGTCTCGGTCACCCAGCAGTTCAACACCACACACTCGATGGGCCGTTTGACGCTCAACATTCTCCTGTCCTTCGCCCAGTTCGAACGGGAGATCATCGGAGAGCGCATCCGGGACAAACTGGCAGCTCAGCGTCGCAAAGGAAAATGGGCCGGCGGGATTCCGGTTCTGGGGTACGATGTGGATCGGACGAATCCCAGTCCGAAGCTGGTTGTGAATGTGAAGGAAGCGGGACAGGTTCGGAAGATCTTCGAGTGGTATCTGGAACTGGGTTCGTTGCTGCCAGTGGTGCAGCGACTCGCCGAAAAGAGAATGAACAACAAGAGCTGGACGACCAAGCGTGACGTGCCCCGCGGCGGGAGACCATTCGACAAGAATGCCCTGTATTCGCTCCTGACAAACCCGATTTACATCGGATTGGTTGTCCACAATGGCGAACGCTTCGCCGGAGAGCATCCGCCGATTATCGATGAAACAGTTTTCCAGCAGGTGCAGTCAACCCTGCGATTGAATGGACGCACGGGAGGCAAAGACGTCCGGAACAAATACGGTGCTTTGCTGCGAGGACTCCTGCGCTGCAAGTCCTGCGATCGCATGATGACTCACACTTTCACGCAGCGAAAAGAGAAGCTCTATCGGTACTACACATGTGGGCGAGCCAACAGCGCCGGGCATCAAGAGTGCCCTCAGCCGACCCTGCCGGCCGCAGAAATCGAGGAAGCGGTTATTGAACAGATCCGCAGTATTGGCCTTGATCGCAGCCTGCAGGCGGAGGTGTTGCGGCAGACTGAAGCGGGGATCGCAGAGGAACGGGAAATCCTGACAGCCGAACGAGAGCAGTTCTGTCGAGACCGACTTTTTCACGAAGGCGAGTTGCGACGTTTTGCAATGGATCCACCGAGCCCGGCCGTAGCCAACATGATCGCCGACTTGCACGAGAAGATCGCAAAGACCAGGGTCCGCCTTGCGGAGTTGGACGAACAGTTGGTTGATCTTGAGTCAGAACATATTTCTGAGACCGATGTCACGCGTGCATTTGGCGACTTCGATCAGCTCTGGCGGACACTGAGCTCAAGACAGCAAGCGAAGTTGATTTCGTTGATTGTCGAGCGCGTCGAATATGATGCCGGTCGAGGAACGATGGCGATTTGCTTCCATGACACGGCCATCGGCACGCTCACAGAACATCATTCAAAGGAGAAGTCCTAATGCGTGTAGAACGCCCAGTGTTCTTTCATCGAGCGACCACCGGTCATAAACGAGTCCGGCGTGAGCTAGCAGTCGCGCCGGTGATACAGCCAGGGCGGATTCCGCGTGTGTCTCGCCTGATGGCACTTGCCCTGCAGTTCGAAAAGATGCTGCAAAACGGGGAGGCCACCGACCAATCGTCCCTCGCTCGCACCATGCAGATAACACAGCCGCGAATGACGCAAATCATGAACCTGCTCCATCTGGCACCCGACATTCAGGAGACCATTCTTTTCCTTCCCAGAACCATCAAAGGCGATGATTCGATTCACGAAAAGATGTTGCGCGCGATGACCGCGGAAGTCAGTTGGGCGAAGCAGCGAGAGATGTGGAAGAAACTTATCGCCAGTCCCAGCACCTGACCGCTGCACATCGCGTTACTCCGCATCCGGACCTGCTCCGTCTTCCTGTTCATCGTCAACTTGGTGGACCCACTCCTTTGTTGTCAGTGTGCGGGTGGCTGCTTCTCGGAATCTGTCGAAGTGTCGCTTGGTGGACAGAAAACACCTCAGACTTTTTCCATCAGCGATTGGTTCAACCTTTGCATCATCTCCAAGTTCCTGAATCCAGAATCCGACGTCATTTTGGAACCGACCATACTGCCAAACGTACGCCTGGTTTTGCCGTGCCCTCACGAACCACCGACGCTTGCCTGCAATTCGGAAAAACAGGGTGCGTTTGGGCAGGTATTGTTCACGCTGCTTCTCAATCTCCCCCCGAAAGAATGATGCGACTTGCTGATTTGTTACAGATTTAAGTGCCTCTTCCCAATCGGACCATTTCGGGTCGCCTCCCATTTTCGTCTTGCGACGTCGTGCTACGGCCTGCTCAATCAACTCTGGAGCCGGATAGACATTTGAGCAAACGAGAAACTCATTTCCATCAGACGCATCTCGAGCAAGTGAAATCCGACAACATCGAATATCAATGCTATAGCGTTCGCTCAACCACTCAGCCCCCTTGAGTAATGCGAAATCAAAAGCTTCTGCGATCATCACAATTCTTTGCTCTCGGTTGATGTCCTTGAGCTCAACTTCAACATCTAAGAATTCATCCAGAGCATCGCGCTGAGATTGATCTAGTAATTCCAGAAACGAATTAGCATCCCAGTCCGCTATCATTCCGGCATATGAGATCGCCTGAAAGAGCTGGAGCTTGTGATTCCCACGTTTCAATTCCACAATCACACAAGTGCCATCTCTGTCGATCGCCAAAACATCGATGCGGTCCTGGACACTGTCCGATGGTTGGACTTCCTTTCCGATCAGAAACAGCTCCTGACCAATCTCCTGAAAAAACACGTCTGGGCTGTTACAGATGAATTCCTGCAGGTCATAGCGTTCTCGGACCATTGCCTCTGTGAGCGACGGTTGTTCCAGCGGCGTGAGTTTTTGGCACGTACGATCAATTCGCAGCATCAGCAGCTCCTGTTTTTCTTGAGAGTTCCAGATTGGAGATGGTACTGAGGGTCGAAGTCCAAATCTGTGGCGGCTGCATACCTTTGTGGCGAAATTTGGTATCAATAATGTGTTGCCAGGATCAAAGACGGTGCGCCCATAAGAGTTACGTCTAAGTCACAGATTCGCGGACAAGAATTCCACGGCAGACATGTTGACACAGCCTGTCAACACGGTACATTCGCAGCCTCATGCAACCGTCAGAAATGGCACAGCTGCAGGATGTTTGCAGCGATTCCGGGATTGATCGTCGATGCTCCACAGTCGGACATTGAGAAGCCTGACACAGGCCTGTTTTTTCCAACTTGCCTGGGGCACATGGCCTGGCTGGTCCTTCATTGCTCAGGACCGCGAACTCCGCTTCGTTGCTGTTGAGTTCCCGCCACCAGCCTGCTGATGCTGCCCCCCGCGCTGCCCACTGATCCGCGGCTGCGGCTTTACTCTTTCTCTTCTTGATGCTCCCCGTGCGCGCTGGCTTTGCGCGTCTCACCGGAATGGAGGCCGTTCTCCGTACGTCTATTGGGAACGACTATTCTTATGGCTCAGACTTTTGACCCACTTCGTGTTCTCCGCTCTTTCTCCATGAATCTCCTGCGTGAGTTCATCGCACGCCACAAAGGGACGCCGCCGTCTCAGATGGCAAGCGTCCATCGCAGAAACTCCGGGCCACTTTATGAGGCCTGGCAATCAATACCTGATGACGAGCGTGCTCGGATGCAGATCATTCTGCAGAAGATCTTCACGTTGTCGCAGGAATGCGGTTTGACTGCGCTGATGGAAACGATCCGGGAGCGGCATCCACATCGGATCGGTGAATTTGATCGCTTTGAACATCGGAGCGACCAGATCGTTTGGGCATGGCTCAATCTGCCGGATGTCTTCGAGCAGGCTGAGTTCTTGGCCGTCGCTGAAGCAGCACTTTCGGGCCGCTTCTGGAAGCGATCCTACGTCGATGTGCCGGATGATCTGCAGATTGACGGCCAGCGAATTGAAGCCCTGCAGGACGAGCTGCGTCAGGTCTATTCGGCCCAGCTGCGCGGCCGTCATTGCCACATCGAGCACCATCAGCGGGAATCGGGTGTGGATTATTTCTGCGCCTACCTCGATAACTGGCCGGACCAGCTGATGCTGTTTCGAGAGAACGGCCAGATGTCTCCGTTGTCAGGGCACTGTGCCTTTACAAACGTGTTTTCGCTCGATCGTCATCATGGGACGCTGGAAGTCGCTGCCCGTGGAGGTCGAGTGATCCACGAGCAACTGAAGGACTCGTTTTGTAGAGCGGTTCTCGTAAAGCCAGCCAATTCTTCGTTTGCTGAGACGCCGGCGTATCGGCTGGATCATCTCCTGACAGAGGGATTTCAGCTGCCAACTGCGTCGGAAGACCGAGTCTCCAGCGTGCGACTGACTCATATCCGGTTTGCACCGCGATGCGTGAAAAATGTGCGTTATGAGGAGATCGGATTCGCTCAAGGGACGGATCTCATTGCCGCAGAACAACAGTTGAGAGAAAGACTGGCCGAACGCGCCTTCGAACCCAAAGGGCTCCGAGTTCTGTCGGTCGGATTCAATTTGATGGTACGGCCGCTGGGACGACTGCGAGTCAGTCCGCTGACCTTCAGCGTCCACGCTCCAAATACCTGTAATCTCAAGGAAAAGGCCGATGACCTGAGAGTTGTCGGTGAACGCTGTCTACGGATGTGGGGGATCTGCAATGCATGACTGGTTGCGAACACTGTGGTTGATGCTGGATCGGCACTGTGGCGGATTTGCCAGCAGCAGTTTTGAAGGGTGGATTGATAGAGACACACTCGCAATCCTGAAAGAATCGTGGCTCCGAGAAACGTCTCCACTGAAATATGTGGTCTGTCCGGATTGTCTCGATCACGATGAGGAACCGATCCTGCTTGAGTATCCCGGGGTTGCACCTCGATGGTTTATCCCGTGCCCGGAAAGTGGACGAGTGCAACTGCGACCAGACGAATGGCAACAGTGGCAATTTGATCTGGAGGCGATTGCGAGAACGATCGCCAGCACACTGTCGCTCTCGGGGCCACTAAGCGTCGAGATTCCACAGAAGTTGTGGCGACTGGGCCGAGCTCCGTGGCAGAACAGAACACGGGAAGTCTGGCTGTTGCGCGACAGCACTTCGCTCTCCAGAACCGATTTGAAGTTGGCATTGAAGTCGTCGCGACAGGCGATCGTGCTGACCTTTGGTCGAGTTCTTCCGGATCCGCTTTGGAAAACTCGTTCGCCGGCGTTTGTCTTACTGTCGCACGTGTCGCAATGGTGCGACGGAAAATTCAGCATCGACGCGATGCAGCT
>JAEUII010000134.1 GCA_016795145.1 Planctomycetaceae bacterium | reverse complement strand
GATGTCGCAGCTGTTGTCGCAGGCGTCCTGGAAGTCGAGGTTTGTGCTGCCGACAGCTTCACCCTTCTTGCCGCTTGCGAGTGTGTAGTAGTAGGTTTGATTGATGGCACCAACGGCGGATCCGACGTCTTCAAGTTCCTGGTTGACGTTGAAGCTTAGTTCGGACAGTCCGACGATCATTCCGAGAACGGTGATGGTTCCGACGAGCACCAGTTCAGCAGAGACGACGAAACCGTTGTTGTCATTCTTCAGAGCGTTGATGAGGTTCAGCATGGTCAGATCTCCTGTTCGATTTCGATGTGCGAATCAGTTTCGGGTGACTCGCAGGTTGTTTTCAGTTCTGATCCCTGTGATCAGCGGCTGATGGAACCTGTGTAAAGCAGGCTGAATGCCAAACCTCTGTGCCAGACGGCTCGGGATTCTGAAACCGGCTGTTCGGGCGTGATGTAAGTGGTTTTCGCAAAGGGACTTACGGGAAGTCAGAAAATTCTTCAGCCACGTTTACACGCGTGTAAAGGGCGTTCAGGCGCATGTTGACGGAGGGCAACACGGTTCGAGCTTTGATCGGGCTCATGTGCCATAAATCACTGTTGATTATTGAGTTACGGCGATCAACATGAGTGCATCAAATGATGCGGGTCAACAACACTCGCCAACGCTCTTCTTGTGGCATTCTTCGAAAGCTGCCATGCTTCCGCACCAGACGCAGATTGGCACGGAGGAACAGATGCGACTTCCTGGAGCAGCCCGGCACAGGGCTCCATTTCGATTCAACATCACACCCATGATCGATGTGGTGTTTCTGTTGATCATCTTCTTTCTGGTCGCCAGCTATTTTATTCGCAGCGAACAGTCACGCAGCGTCGAACTTCCTTCGGCGGGACATGGACGGCGAGACGACGAACAGAACTCGCAGCACCTGACGATTACTCTGGAGCCAGACGGTCAGTATTCCGTTGGCGGCGAAGTGTGTACTGAAGACGCCATTCTGAATCGTTTGCGACAGTTGTCATCAAACCAGCAGGACGATGTTCCTTCGCAGGTTCGTATTCGAGCGGATCGCAAGGCTCACTTTGCGGAGATTCGCAGACTGATCGAGCTGTGTTCTCAGAACCAGATTGTCAGCATTCGATTTGCTGTGATCGCTCCCAATCGCTAGCAGGAATCAAGAACGAGACACTCATGCGCATCCCTGTTCGACGCAATCCAGATCAGCATGACGGCGATCCAATGACGCCGATGATCGATGTTGTGTTTCTGCTGCTCGTGTTCTTCATCTGCGCGTCGGTTGGGACGGTTGTTGACGATCTTCTTCCGGCGGAGCTGTCAGGGACAACGGAGGCATCCGAACCTTCGAAGACCGAGTCCGCGCAGGAACGATGGAGCCATCCGTTGATTCAGATCCGGCTTCAGACAGGTTCGGACGGTATGACGATTCAGCTGGAAGATCAGCCGCTTCCCGACGTGCAATCATTGGCGGAACGTCTTGCAAGGCTTGCTGCCGCCGATCCGGAATCCGCAGTCGTCCTGAATATTGCGGATGAGGTCGAGGTCCAGGACTTCATTACGGTGTACGACCTGTGTCAGAGTCTGCATCTGGAGAACATCTCGTTCGCCGTTCGCGGCTCACCATAAATGCCAAGGTGTCTGGTTTGACGGATAAGCCGGTCGGCGTGGCTTCCGGAAGCTCAGGCCGCGCTGGCACGTCTTTGTCGTCGGGGCAGACGCACCTGGAACGTACTTCCGCGATTGAGCCCTTCGCTCAATGGCGTGACGGTGCCTCCGTGGTCTTCGATGATGCGGTGAGTAATGCTGAGTCCCAGACCGGTGCCCTGCCCTGCATCTCGCGTTGTGAAGAACGGGTCGAAAATGTGCTGCAGCGTTGTGGTGTCCATGCCGCAGCCGTCATCGGTTACGGCAAGAACGATGTTGTCGACCTGCTCCTGAAGCCGAATGATGACTCGGCCGCCGGCATGAGTCGCCTGCAGCCCGTTCGCCACCAGATTCAAAATGACCTGCTTGATCTGTGGTGCGCTGACTTCGGCCGTTACTGCTTTGTCACAGTCGAATTCGACCATTCGATCGCTGAATTTTCCAAGGTGTCTGACCATCGCCAGAACTTCGCGCACCAGTTCTGACAGATCGGTATTGGCCTTTGCGCCTTTGTCGCCTCGGGAGAAGTCCAGAAGTCGAGCGGTGATTTCGCCGCAGCGACGTGATTCACGACGAATCATGGAGACGCGATCAAGAATCTCGCGGCATGTGTCAGATTGAGGATCATCCATTTCATACAGCCGCATCTCTAGGGAATCTGCGGCCATCGAGATCGCGCTGAGGGGGTTGTTGATTTCGTGGGCAACGCCCGCTGCCAGAAAACCAACGTTCGCCAGCCCCTGAGATCGGACCAGCTGTTCGCTTCGTTCCCGGACTTTCTCCTGCAGATCTTCTTCAGCCTGCTGAAAGCGATCGGCCATGCAGTTCACGCCCGCGACGAGATCTGCAAACTCATCCTGCCATCGGGAGCAGGAAGGAAGTCGGTACGAAATATCTCCGTTGGCGATGCGCGTGCATCCTTTCGCGATGGTTCGAACCGGCATCGAGATCCAGTTGAGCCCGCCGATCATGACAAGGACATAGATGCCCACAACTGCGACTGTTCCCCAGATCAGAAACTGTAGCAGCCTGGCAGATCGCTGACGCTCCTTGGTCAAAGACAGCTCAACCCAGTCACGGGTCTGATAGGCTGGCAGAGTGTCGAGTGACTTCTGGATGAGCGCGATGGCTGTTCCTGCTTTGTGCTGCATTTCATGCAGTCTGGTCATGTCGTCCGTCTCGTTCATTGGACGGATGGCGTCAGACAGTTTCCAGAGCTGGTAGAGTTCGCCATAGATTTTGTCGAGACGTCCAATCACCTGATCTCGCTGGTGCTGAGCAATTTGATCTGGAAGTGGCAGTGCTTCAATGCGTTTGCGAAATTCGAATAGCTCAGCCTCGGCCAGACGCAGGTCTTCGAGATACTGCGTTTTCATTTGTTCTGCAGCTGCGGGACGACGAAGGTCCAGCCTCGAAAAGAGACTTTCGCCAATTCGTCCAACAGCACGGCTGAGGTGGTCCTGATTGGGACTTCGATGAAGCAGGAAGTCCAGGTCGTCAACGGCTTCCTGATGCCAGACGAGTCCAAAGATTCCGATCACAGCCAGCGCGATCATCAGCATGAGCGACACTGTGAACAGTGACACCAGCCTTCTGCGGATGCTGCGGACCAGGAACACGCCGACCTCCCTGTCGTACGCCCAATGGAAGCAGGTCATGGCCTGCCTCGTTAGTACAGATTCAGACACTGAACGGGGTTCATTCTCTTGGGACAGTGTCCGTCATGGTGCGGGATTCTAACCCTGACCCTTTGGAAAGACCAGACCGGTCATTTTTGCCGGTTTTCACGTTCCGTCAGGTGTTGAGCGAGGTGGATTGGGGAAATGCCACAACGTACGCGGCTTTCCTGCGAACGGCGACGGAAGGTTGGTCAGAGTTTCATCCGGTCGCTATAACCACAGCTCGAGGGTGATTTGCTGTACAACCAAATGACTTCAACCAGAGACCAAATGAAATGAATCCAGCGATTCTCGCAGTCCTCGTTATTCCGTTGGGCATCGTGCTGGCCTACTTCCTGATCAAGTGGAAGTATCGAAAGACGTGTGAGCACGTCCTGGCCACTCTTCAGCAACACGGCGTTCAGGGAGAAATCATCCCCGGCTTCATGCCTCCGCTAAGACTGTGGCTCCACAACCGCAAAGGGGATGGCTGGTGTCGAGTTCGCCTCCCGGACGGCGTTATGAAATGGGCTCGCTATCGGAACACGCTGTTCTCAGGCCCGTCTGTTGAGTTCTTTGATTGATCGAGTCGCGATTTCTGCCGATTCGCTGTCGTTGAACTTCAAACCTCCGATTGTGAGTCGATCTGCTTACTTCCGACTGTGACGGCTAAGGAAGTTCTGCCGAAAAAGAAGGAGTAAGCGATTGGTCCTGAGAGCTTTCCGCAAAAGTTCTCGCGGTTTGTCAGGCGGTCCGAAATCCATGATCGCCTGATCAGATTTCATTATCGATCGCTCGTTCCGGCGAAGTTTGAGAGTTTGCATGTTCGGGCAGGAGGCCCGTCATGACCGAAGCAGAATTTGTAGAGATCCTGAGATCCAGCGTGAATGAACTTCTGCGCTGGGTTGGGTTCGGCACGCTGACGGGGCTTGCTGCCAAGGCGATTATGCCCGGACGGGATCCCGGTGGCGCCATTGCAACGATGCTGACTGGCATCGGAGGCAGTGTCGTTGGTTGTGGCGTCGCGATGTTCTTCTGGAAGGATGCTGCGATTGACCCGATCAGCTTCAAGGGTTTCTTCGCAGCCGTCTTCGGTGCCTTCACGCTGTTGTTCTTCTACCGGCTGCTGTCCGGAGCGTTCTTCAAAGAAACCGATGACGGCGAAGATCGCTGGATGCATCGGCTCCGTAAACGCGTCCGTCGCCGCAAAGTGGTGGACGAGATTCTGCGTGACGCTGCCTGAAGCTGTTCGCAACGGCACACGAACGGCGCGCCCCCGAGCTTGCTGAGGCTCGCTCGACCCCTCCCTCAACTTCGTTTTGGGTGGGGAGGGAAACGCGTCACATTGTACGCTGAGCTGTCGGCACTGCCTCGCGCGATGAAGAGCGAATTTCCAGCTCACCGCCGACTCGCTGCCACGTCATGACCCAGTTGTCCTGCCACGTCATGCCATTGTCGCGGGACACCGACTGAGTCCAGCGGCAGGACTCCGGAGTCACCTGGTCCCAAACGCCTTTCACATCAATGCGAGCGCCGTGTTCCGTTTCTCTGGCGACGAATGTGCCCGCGCCGTTCTGGAATCGACCTGTTTGTGGCGGACCATTCAATGTTCCGCTTTTTGCGTTCACCCAGAAGTCATTCCAGGTCTCCTGGTTTTTGTCGAGAAGGCGGAGGCCCATGCCGTAGAAATCTCGCGCCGGGATCCGCAGTTCCTCGATGCTTCCTGCACCGTCCAGGATGGACCAGCATGTTGCCTCCCCTTCAAATTCATCCCATTCATTGACCGTGCCCTGCTTCAGTCGGCGGTTCTGAATTTTCCAGTTGCCTTCAAGGAAGGCGAAATCTCCGGGCTTGCCGGGTTGTCCAGGAGGAATGACGTCGGCCGGTACGCTGGGGGCTTTTTTGGGCATGGCAAGAAATCCAGTCAGAAAGAGTCCTGTAGAAGCCATCAACATTGTTCGACGATCAGTAACCTGAGCTGACGCAGTCATGAATACTCTCCAAAGCGCGGAGTTTCTCCGCGGCAGGCATAAGTCCAGAAAGCCCTGCGGACAGCACAGGGGAACAATGAGCTTCGGTCCGGCACGTGTCTGTTGCCGACACGTTAACGACTCGGAAACGAATTTGGATTTTTCGTTCGACCGGTCCGCTGCCTTAACGATCATCAACCAAAGCCGTGAAAACTGTACACGGCATCTGGATCTAATGAAGTTCCAGATTTTATTATATTGATGGGTCCAGATTCAGGCCTCATGAAATCAATGGTGTGTCACTCTTCGACACATTCTGGATTGTCAGAGGTCAGCACGAGACAGAGGTTCGACGGTAGCCTCCGACTATTAGACGCAGGGTACTGGAATTTTTTTGATGACTGGCAGGCCAATTCTTCCACTCACTATCGATCGGCGCCGCACTGCTTCACTGCAGGACCAGCTGTACAGCAGTCTTCGTGAACAGATTCAAACTGGTCAGATGGCTCCCGGATCTGTGCTTCCGTCCAGCCGTGATCTGGCGACGGATCTTGGCATCTCGCGCAACACCGTGATCGCTGCTTATGATCGTCTGACGGGCGAGGGATATCTTGAAACACGTGAGCGATCGGGCATCTTTGTGAATCCGGAGTTTGGTCGTCCGAAGCCTGCAGCTCGTCGAACTCCGCTCAAGCCCCGTCACCGAATTGCCATCGCCGATGCTTCCACCGCACTGCGCGAGCCGCAGCCGTTTCGGCTTTGCCAGCCTGATGTGCGACTGTTTCCGCTGGCACTGTGGAACAGGCTGCGAAGTCGTGCGTTACGACGACTGGGGCACAGGCTGCTTCACTATCAGTCGGCGTACGCTCTGGGTCTTCCCGTGCTTCGTCAGGCACTGGCGGAGTACCTTGGTGAAAGTCGCGGTGTTCGGTGCGACTGGACGCAGGTTGTCATCACGAGTGGTTCGCAGGAGGCGTTGTATCTTCTGAGTCAGATACTGCTGAAACCAGGCCAGTCGGTGCTGATGGAAGATCCCGGCTATCCGGGAGCGAAGGCCGCCTTCCTGCGTGCCGGTGCTGTGCTGCAAAGCCTGCCAGTGGATGAGCATGGTGCAATCCCGCCAAGCGATGTCGATGGTGTGTCGCTGATTTACACCACACCGTCTCGCCAGTTTCCGACGGGAGCCAGCCTGCCTGTGACTCGACGTATGGCCTTGATCGAGTTTGCCCGGAAGAACAAAGCGTGGCTGATCGAAGACGATTATGACTCGGAATTCCGATACTCGCGCCCGCCGTTGCCGGCGATGCACAGTCTGGATGCCGGCCAGCGAACTCTTTACATCGGCTCAATGAGTAAGGTGCTGTTTCCGTCACTGCGAATTGGATACATGGTTGTTCCGCAAAGTTTGCTTCCAGCGATCGAGGAGCTTCGGCTGACACTGAATGATCATGGACCGCTGATTGACCAGGTGACTCTGGCCGACTTTCTTCAGTCCGGTGCGTTCTATACTCACATTCGTCGCTGTCGAAAGGCGTATGAAGCGAGACTCGACACGCTGCTTACTGCCGTCGCCAGGCACTCTCTTCCTCTCACGTTTCCTCACACCGACGGAGGCATGAACCAGGCCGGCTACTTTGTGGATACTCGGATCAACGCGATTCGAATTTCTGCCCGACTGAAGGAGGCAGGGTTCGATATTCCGGCACTTGACGTTTATGCTCAGCAGCCCGTCGCCGCTGGCCTTGTCTTTGGCTTCACCGCGTTTGATCCTCGCACAATTGCCAGGGCTGTTGCGGATGCTGCGGTGATCATTCGAGACGGAATCTGAAGTCTCGCACTGGCGGGGATGCCTTGGACGCGTCGAAGCCCAGCAAGGAGGCTTTGAAACCGCGAATAGACGCGGAACAACGCGAATAAGGCGGAACAATCATGTCTTCGCATTCGTAGGCCCTGTCCATGGTTCGGCATACAGTGATCATTTGCCGGAAGACGATTTTCAGTTCCAGGACATCGTGAATCTCTTTGTACCGTGTCCGTGTCTTCTTCGTTGTTCAGTGAATGGTCAAAGACGAAGGTTGCAAATTCTGCAAGGACAACATCATGACGACGAAGACGCTGAATGGGCCAAAGGAAGGGGTGTTCAATCTCCGGTTTGCGAAACGACTGCGGAACCAGCTGGTCGACACGTACGAGTCGCTTCATCGGGAATTTGGGGATCGGTGTGCCTGTCGCATTGGTCCCTATCAGATCTTCTTCTTTTTTCACCCGGACGATGTTCACGAGATTCTGGTGACCAATTCAAAGACGATTCTGCGGGATCCTCGTCCCATGCAGGTCTTCGCCCAGTGGAATGGAAACAGTCTGCTGATCACGGAAGGCGAACAGTGGCTGCGGCAGCGAAGGCTGGTCCAGCCTGCCTTTCAGGCGCGCCGATTCGAAGCCTATTCGCAGAAGATGATTGTTGAGATCGATGCTTTGAAAGATCAGTTGCTGGCTCGACTGAAGACTCAGCCGTCGGTTGAGATCGATGTCGACGAGACCATGACGAGTCTGACACTGAACATCATCTGCCAGACGATGTTCTCCACGGATCTGAAGGCGCGAGCCTCAGAAATCCGAACGGCCGTCGCAACTCTTGCGGAGATCGCTTACCACGAAATGCAGCAGCCTTTTCTCTGGCCGCTGTGGTTGCCAACGCGATGGAACCGTCGCAAGAAGGCGGCCATGGCAGTTCTTGATCAGGTTGTGTGGGACATGGTTCGTCAAAGGCGTCGCGAGAATGTGGACAAGGGCGATCTGCTGTCGATGCTGCTGGCCGCGGTTGACGAAGAAGGCGATGGAGGAACGCTGACGGATCGACAGGTTCGCGATGAAGCGATGACTTTGATGCTTGCCGGTCATGATACGACCGCCGCTGCACTGGACTGGCTCTTCTGGCTGCTTGCGAAGCATCCGGATGCGGCCGATCGATGTCGGCAGGAGATTCAGCAAACCTGTGGAGATCGACCGGTGGAGTTCAGCGATCTTCCGAAGCTGACATGGCTGAATGCCGTGATCCGGGAGAGTCTTCGTTTGTATCCGCCGGCGATTGGTGTCTTCCTGAGAAAGGCGACTCAGGATGTTCGTATTGGAGACGTCAATGTTCCCAAAGGGGCGCTTATTTCGCTTTCCAGCCTGGTGACTCACCGAGATGCTCGCTGGTTTCCCGAGCCCGATCGCTTTGATCCTGAGCGATTTTTGCCTTCTCGAGTCGGCAGCATTCCACCATATGCCTGGTTCCCCTTTGGAGCGGGTCCCCGCAGCTGCATCGGACTTCATTTTGCGATGATGGAGATGTCCCTGATTGTCGCTCGATGGCTGCCAGCCCTGCGCTGGACGACAGTTGCGGGCCAGCCTGATCCTGTGCCGCATATGACGGCAGCTTTGCGTCCGAAAGACATCCTGAAACTGAGGTTTGAAGTTGTGCGACAGTAACACGTGAGCGACCACGCTGGACGGTCGAATCATCCACACAAGTGTCACAGTCCCGCCCTTTGACTTTGCGGGCGATGACGGCTGTACGGTCTGTGGTTGCAGCCGAAGGGGCGAACGGGCAATTCGGCAGTTTCCACCGAAATCAGTTTGCCTTTGCCGAATTCGCAGTTCGATACGAGGAGAGACGGGCTGCTCACTGGACGAGCAGCAATGTCGAACGCGCTTGATCGGTGTTTGATCGAGACCGTAGTGAATCGAAACTTTGCGGATGGAGCCGCGCCACAGGATGTGAAACTTTCCACTGGAGAGTCCGTTGATGGCGCGACGTGGTTCAATTCTGATTCCGACAGCCATGCTGTCGATCGGACTGGCAATCGGTGGTCATCTGGAATCACTGCGACTGACTCCGTCAGCGCGGGCTGTTTCAGGCGATCAGTCCGGAGATCATGCCGTTTCTGCAAGTGCAAAGGCACTTCTGGAAAGCGGTCATCATATTGCGAAAGTGTCGGAGGACGTCCTTCCCTCTGTCGTTCACATTCAGGCGATTCGCGTCGAGAATGAACGAAAGGTGGAAGAAACGGGTTCCGGCGTGATCATGCGAAGTCAGTCTGTGAAAGGACTGTTTGTGATCACCAACCATCACGTTGTTCGCGGTGCAGAGATGCCCGCGATTGATGTGGTGCTCGCGGATGGTGCCACTGTTCATCCGCTTCGCGTTTATCGCGACGTGGAAAGTGACATTGCCGTTCTGCAGGTTCCTGATAACGGTCAGTCGACAGCTCGCTGGGGTGACAGCAATAACGTTGAGATCGGACACTTCGTGCTGGCAGTTGGCAGCCCGTTTGGTCTGAGCCAGTCTGTGACGATGGGAATTGTCAGCGCCAAGGGGCGTCGCGATCTGTCGCTGACCAGCGATCAGACTGTGACGAATCAGGACTTCATGCAGACGGACGCGGCCATCAATCCGGGTAACAGCGGTGGCCCGCTCATCGACATGGAAGGGACTGTCGTTGGTATCAACACGGCCATCGCATCAAATGGCGGTGGTAATGAAGGCATCGGCTTCAGCATCCCCAGCAATCTTGTTCGCCGAGTCTTTGAGCAGATGGTCGTCTACGGTCGTGTTCGACGAGCCTACCTGGGAGTCGAGCTGGACAACAACTTCAACGATCAGTCCGCACAGCGTTTGGGTCTGTCTCGCGCCCGAGGTGCTCGCATCACCCGAGTGTACAACCAGAAGAGCAGCCCGGCGATTGCCGCAGGACTGCGTCCGGACGACGTGATTGTGAAGTTCAACGGTGTGGATGTGATTGACGAGAATCATCTGATCAACCTGGTCAGCCTGTCAGACATCGGTTCATCCGTTGACATCGAGATTTATCGGTCGCAGCAGACAACCCGACTGTCGGTTCAGCTGACAGATCGCGAGACAGCTCGCACGGCTGAAGACCCACGAAATTCCTTCAATACTCGCTGATTTCGGCGTTCTCAGAACGAACAACACCGAAAGTCGCCAGTCGGGCGAAAGACCCTGACTGGCGATTTTTGTTTTGAAGGATGTCCAATTGCAAATGGTGGATTGTCCCGGATAATTCCGCCAGCACTTTCTGAAGACTTGTGTACGAGTGCGAAGTCTTCTTCATGATTTTGACAGGCGAAGGCCAGGGCGAACGAGCGCATGTCCGACATTTCTCCATCTGGTCCCGTTCGAAGGACGCGCCGTCAGAAGGTCTTTGCGGTTCTTCCGACGCTTCTGACATTGTGCAACGCTGCCTGTGGTTTTTACGCGATTACGATTACTGCCAAGGTTGGTCCCGAGCATTTTGGCGGGAGTGAACTGATCACGGCGGCTCAGCTGATCTTCCTGGCAATGCTGTTCGACATGCTTGATGGCAGTGCCGCTCGTCTGACGAATCAGACGTCCGACTTCGGGGCTCAGCTGGACAGTCTGTGCGATGCGATCAGTTTCGGACTGGCACCGGCCTTTATCTTTCTGCAGTTGTCACACCCCGCCCATCATCTGATGGACACTCTGGCGACGACTCCGTTCCATTTTCATCCTCGTATCTTGTGGGCGATCGCTGTCCTGTTCATGACGTGCGCGATTCTTCGCCTCGCTCGATTCAACGTCGAGACAGATGAAGAAGATTCCCATGAGTTCTTCAGCGGACTTCCCTCGCCCGCTGCAGCTGGTGTGATTGCATCATTTCCAATCGGCGTGAGTGAGCTGAAGCAACATCTGAATAACGCAGGCACGGCACCCTGGGCTCAGTCGGTTTCTGCCTGGGTCTGGCCTGTCCTGACGATCGTGCTGCCGCTGATCACACTGAGCGTGGCGGTCCTGATGGTGTCACGCATCCGCTATGCTCATGTGTTTAACCAGCTGGTCCGGGGACGCCGCAGCCGCAAGCAGATTCTTCAGATCGTGTTTAGTCTGGTGCTTGTCTTTGTGGTACGCGAGATGGCTCTGCCAGTGCTGTTTTGTGACTTCGCACTGGCGTCACCGACAAGAGCACTGTGGGATCAGTACCGCAAGACGCGAACGCCGCGAGTTGCTGCGGCGGATTCCGAAGCGGCGTAACTCAAGCTATTGCGGTGCGTTGCCGTCGAAGTCGAGAGTCTTCTGGCGGTCGTCTCGGTTGTCGAGCTCTTTGAAGAGATAGCTTGGCTGGATGTCTTTGTTCTTCTGATACTTGCCCGTCTGATATTCGGTGATCTCACCTTCGACGGTGTGGTAGAAGATCTGGCAGACCTGAACGGCCGGATAAATGCGGATGGGCTGGATGGCGATCATTTCCAGCGTCCAGTAGCCGCAGAAGCCGACGTCACCGAAGCCGGCGGTCACGTGAACGAACATGCCAAGTCGGCCGATGGAAGAGCGTCCTTCCAGCATGGGGACGAGGTTGCGAGTTTCGGTGTACTCGATCGTTCGGCCGAGGTACATCTGATTCGGCTGAAGGACGAGTCCTTCCGGAGGAATCAGGATGCGACGAAACCTGTTGGGCCGGCGCATGTCCAGCACGATTTCTTCGTACACCAGCAGCTCATCATGCAGGCGCAGGTTGTAGCTGTTAGGATTCAGCTGATCGTCGTTGAACGGATCGATCCGAATATCGCCACCGAGTCTGGCTTTGATTTCGCTGCCGCTGAGAATCATGAAACACCCGCTGATTTGTTCGCTGGCTCAGCTCCAACCTGTCCAATAACAGGCGCTGATTGAACTGCGGCAGAGTATGGCAGAGCAGGACGCGATGCAACCCGTCAGAATTTCACAGCGCAGAATCGGAAAACGCCTTAGTCGTACCGAATCCGCACTAGGTGCGGACCGCGTCGAGAGCCGGAATTTTTCCGTCATATTCGGCCAGGCGAGCCTGGTCCTGAATCTCAGCGAATCCGTCGCGCAGTGTCTGCATGACGCGAGCAGCAGAACGCCACGATGCCGCATCGTTGGTGCGGACCTGGTCGAGAGCAAAAACGACGAGGCGAAGCACCTGAGTGGGCAGTTCGCCCTGTTCGAGATCAAGGCCATCCGCCACGGCCAGGAGAGCCTTCTGAGCGCGAATTCGCACTGGCAAAAGTCCGGACAGGTTTTCATTCTCGAGCAGTACAGCACCTTCTGAAAGTGATGCAACGACATGCTCATAGATGGTCAGCAGCATGTCAACACGCGTCCATGACAACGTCTGAGCTTTCTGATACCGCAGGTGAGGATTCATGTGGTTCGTTCCGTCAGGGATCATGAAGAAAGAGAGGGGAGATTGGCCAGCTGAGCTGACAGGTAATTACCAGTGGCCTGCATCTGGCTAATCGCTGTTTCCAAAGCCTGGAACTGTGTGAGCAGACTCTCCTTCTGACGATCAAAGGTTGCCTGCTGCCTGTCGATCGATGCCTGAATAGACTCGAGCTGACTTGTGTAGCCGTCATCGATTGATGTGAGGAGACCGTCTTCCACATCCAGCAGGTCCCCCAGGACCTGATCCAGGGCCGACGCAAGGCCTCGCGTGACCGTCAATGAGCCTTCGACTCCGGAACTCACCTGACTGGAAGTCAGTGTGACCTGAACCTGGAGGTCTGCTGTGTTTTCGTTGTCCGGATCGCCTGAAAGAACTCGTCCTCGACCAACAGCGACTTCCGTTTGCCCGTCAACAATGAACGAGCCCACGACATCTCGCCCGGTATCGGTGAGCGAAGTCGTAAGTCCCAGATCGGTGACAGCAGTCCCGCCGGTAACCGACACTTTGGACGACGATCCATAGCTGGCTGAGGTCAGCACCAGTTTGCTTCCATTCAGGCTGACTTTGATTTCACGTCCCGGAAGGTCTTCGGAGTCATTGATGACCGATTCGATGTGGTCTGCCAGTTGCTGGGCGGTGTATGTCCCTTCTGACAGAGTAACAGTCGCCGCCTTACCATCCAGATCCAGTGACAGGGTTCGGTTGGAGGAAGTGATGACTGTGGACGCCGCAAGGTTCGATGCGCCAGTGATTGTGGCCTGTTCAGCGGCCTGAGTAATGTCGACGCCGTAAGCTGTCGCGGAAGACTTCGTTCGCGAGCTGCCAAGCAGGAATGAGATGCCGGAGTTGGTTGATTCTCCTCCGAGAGCAAACAGCTTTTTGACATCATCGGCATCGACGCCATCGACTTCACCGTTGAGGGCGTCCTGAAGCTTCGACTGATCGAACTGCAGGCGGCCGTTGTCGGTGAATGACAGACCCACCGCGGAGAGTCGGTTTGCAAGAGGGTTGGCACCGGGCACGACATCCTGAATCGTGGACCGGAGCGATTGCTGAATTCGGATGGTTCCGGCATTGCCAAGAAACACGCCACCTTCATTCGTCGACGTGTTGTAGGTTGAGTTGTCGTCGATGAAGCCCAGAACTCCGTTGAACGAATCGACGAAATCCTGAACGGCAGTGACAGCTCCCGCTGTGTCGCGCGCCACGGTGAGCGATACCTGCTGGCCGTCAGAGACCTGCATCAGTTCAAAGCTGACACCGGCAATAAGATCATCAAATCGGTTTGTGTCACTCGAAACCGTGATTGCTCCAGCGCCGGAACCGAGTGTGACTTCTGCATCTGCCGCCGCCTGGACGGGGTTCAGGAAATCGAGGCTGGGCTTTGTCGCAGTCCCACCGCTGGCCGCAAGATTGTTTGTCACACTGATCGCGTTGTCTGCACCGGTTTTGGTTCCTGTCAGCAAGAGCTTCCAGGGTGTCGATCCGCCTGCAGAGTCCTTCACGATGCTTGCACTCACGCCTGCTCCCGACGCATTGATCGCGGAAGCGAGGCCCGACAGCGTTGCATTGTTGCTGTCGATGGTGATCGTCTTGACGTCACCGCTGCCCAGTCGAATTTCAAATGTACCCTGAGTGATCTCGGCGTCTGCGTCTGCAAACCCCTGGCTCGCGACCTGGTGAGCGGCTGCCTTTGAATTGACCGTCAGAGAATAGACGCCGGAAACAGCTGACGTAGAAGCTGTTGCGGAGATGGCTTCTGAATCACTGGCGGTGACAGACAGTTTTGTCAGAGGATTGGATGACGTGCGACCAAGAACCCCGGCATCAGACCGAAGGCTCAGCATTCTGGATTCCAGAGTACTGAAGGCGGCCTGCTTCCGCTGGATTTCCGTTTTGCGCAGCGACATGCGATCGATCTGCTGCTGCTGAATGTCCAGCAGTCCTGAGACGATGTTGTCAGTGTCGATTCCTGACACCAGGCCGTTGATCGTAATGGCTGGCATAAATCCTCCCCACGGATCCATGGAACCGAGAAACGGTCCGCCCGAACTCTGGGTTGCCAGGTTCGTGCGGACCGTTCCGTTGTACTACGTCTGTTCAGGCGGCTCGATTATCGGAGCAGCGACAGAACCAGCTGTGGAATCTGGTTTGCGTTGCTGAGCATCGAGGTGCCGGCCTGGACCAGAACCTGTCCCTTCGTAAAGTTCGCGATTTCTTCCGCGAAGTCCGTGTCACGGATTACGGATTCCGCATTCACGGTGTTTTCCAGAGTTGCTCGGAGGTTGTTGGCTGTGGATTCCAGGGTGTTAGCCTGGAACGCACCCAGCGTACCTCGAAGGTTGGTGACGTCATCAATCGCCGAGTCGATCACTGCGAGAGCATCCTGAGCCTTGCTGGCCGAAGTGACTTCGATTTCGTCAAGGCTTGAGAACTGGTTACCAGTGACACCAACACCCAAGCCGTTCGGATTCACTTTCTGAATCGCGATGCTGGCTGTCTGATCCTGATTCGCACCGATCTGGAAGACCAGAGAGTTGTTTGCAACAGTGACGTTACCCTGAGCACCAGTGACGGTTTCGAATGCATTGGCTCCTGTGCTGGCGGCCAGCTGGATCGACAGACCCTTTTCAGCACCTGCGTTGGCTGTCAGAACGTTGCCAACACCCGTGTAGCTGGTGCCGCCGATGGTTCCGATGACGTCAATGCCCGAGTCGGTCAGTTCGGTGGTACCGAAGCCGCTGCTGTCGGCAGCACCTGCAACGTTCGATACGACAGTCAGTTCTGCTTCCGATCCGAAGGCCTCGGTATAGATTCGTGTCGCACCACCGTTTGTGTCGGCGACGACGCCCGTCTGTGAAGTGAATTCGTTGATTCGGTTCACAACCTGTGCCTGGCTCATGCCAGTGGTCAGGCTGATGCTGACGCCGTTGACCGTCAGGATTTCGTCCTGAGCCAGAGCGGCTGTCTGGTCAGTGCCGGCTTCCTGAACGGCTCGCTCGCCGACTGTTGTGACTGCGATGGCATAGGTGCCGGCGGTCGTGTCTGAAGTTCCCTTCAGGAACGTTACGTCTGCGTCAGTTGTGGTGCCGCCGATGCCGGCTGAACCGTCAAGAAGCTTCTTGGTGCCGAACTGAGTGTTGTTTGCAATTCGGTTGATGGTATCAAGGGCGTTGTCAATTTCTGCCTGGTTTGCAGCCAGAGCATCATCGTCATTCACGCCGGAGTTTGCACTGTCGATGGCCAGGCTTCGGACCTTGACCAGAAGTGAGTTGATTTCGTTCAGAGCACCTTCAGCAGTCTGGACGACTGAAGCTGCCTTTTCTGTGTTTTCAACAGCCTGCTTCAGACCTGCGATCTGAGCACGCTGCTTTTCTGAAATGACCAGTGCTGCCGGGCCATCGGCACCACGATTGATTTTCAAACCGGAAGAGAGTTTTTCAACCGACTTTGCCACACCCATCGACGCTTTGTTCAGGTTGTGCTGAGCGTTCAGAGACGTGACATTATTTGCAATCGACAACCCCATGATTCAGTTCCTTCGTCGAAAGTGTGCGCGCCGGACCCTTCTAGGTTCGGTTCGCATCAAGGATGTAAGAAACCAGCTGTGCTTTCAGCAAGAAGAGCCACACGCTGCCCGGCCTGGATTGGCCCGGAAGACCGAAGCAACACATAGTCCATGTGTGTCACCTCAAGACAGAAAGCTTGTCTAAGCATCCTTGCTCAGAATTGCTGCGGCCGTTTCTTCGGCTGCAGCGCGAGTCAGGTAATCGCCTCGCTGCACTCTCACTTTCGCCATCGCCACGACGTCTTCCCGAATGTCGCTCATCCCGCCCAGTTGACGAGACAGCTCATTCAGTTCGTTGTCGCCAGCAACCCCCTCGGCTTCGTTTTCGCGCGAACCAGAACCACCAATGCTTCGCGAATTCGCACCAGATGTCTGCGCGGGCCGCGGACCCCACGGACTACCGGCTGAATCGAATCGTTGAATCTGCATGGCTCTGCTCCACAGTGAGAAACCTGAGTCAGACTCCGTTATCGAAGCGTCTACTGAAAACTTGCCGAAAAATTTTGACTCAACCAGCCCACCCTCTCGGACGATGTGGTGGTAGCGGTTGTATCGACTGTAGGGATTCCGGGACTCGGGCAGGATGACGACATCGTGACAGAGCATCAGAAAAACCAAGCTTTTTTGCATATTCTGCGACCTGTGGCCCTCTATCTTTCAGTGGCTGCCACGGCCGGAGTCGGTGCTGTTGGTGCCCTCTATTTGCAGTCGGGAAAAGGCCCCGTCAGTGAGGAGAATCCCGCAGTGGATCTCCAGGATTCTCAGTTTGATGAGTTCTCCTCACCCAAATCTTCTGCCCGAAAAAACAACCCATCCAATCCGAAATCAGCCGCCAGTGACAGGCATTCGTCTGAGCTGGATCACAGTCACGATCGTGTCGCAGCAAGTCATGGGGAAACGCCGCACGAGGAATCGGACACCGCTCCTCGGAAACTTGCAAGTTCCGGTCGAGGCGCAAAGAAGGTCACGACCCAGCGTTCCGCCCAGGCAGATCACTCTGCCAGCGAAGAACATCATTCCGACAGTCATGCGTCACCCGGGTCGACGGAAGAGATCTCATCTCATGACGAGCACTCTTCACAGGTCGCTCATTCGTCTGAGGAAGAACACGTTCAGGAAGATTCGCACGCTGCGAATCAGCACGCTGATGATCATTCTGAATCAACGCACGTTGCTCAGGCGGAGTCACACGGATCGCACGGTGACGTGACAGAGTCTGCGGCTTCCGGGATGGAGGCAGATCCATTTAGTGAAGAGGCGCTGGGGTTTGCCGAGTCAGTTCCGGAATCTGTCGTTCATCCGGTTCCTGATGCTGCGTCGTTTGAAGATGCAGAGTCAGAGGATCACGCTGGATCGCATGACGATGCAACGCATGAAGAGACGACGCATGAACCGAAGGCACCTTCCAAAAGACTGTCTGCAGACGAGCTGTTCGCCGGCGAAGAGGATCCTTTTCACGGTGAGGAGCCTGAATCTGCTGCGTCAGCACACGGTCCTTCGAAAACTGATCAGCGAACAGCCGCGACCCAACAACGTTTGTCGCAGGAAAAGAGCACGCTTCAGGCAGCGAATGTGCTGACGTACGCAGATGAACAGCTGGCTGGAGGAAACTACATCCCGGCGATGCGGGCTCTGCAGCAGATTCGAGCCAAGTCCCAGGGTCCTCCGGGCAGTGCGATTTTGTTTCGTCTGGCTCTGTGTGCGGAAGCTGCCGGCCGTCACGCCGCGGCGCTCGAAGCGTACCGCCGAATCTCCGGGACTCAGTCCGACCCAGCGTGGGCCGGAGTTTCACGATACGGCGAAGCACGCTGTCTGGCGGCAACGGGACAGCATGAAGGCCTGCAGGCCGATCTTCTGCGCCGCGCGATTCTGGATGAAACGGAACTGTTGCCCACTGTTCGCAACGAAGTGCTGCACCTGGTCGGTCGTGATATCTGGAGAGAAAACACAACGGTATCAATGACCGATTTGCTGAAAGACACAACCCTCGCGGTTCCGGAGTGGGTTGCGGACCCCGGTCAGCTGCTGAAAGAACTGCCGCTGCTGATTCATGAGACCCCGACACTCGCGGGAAGGAACGAGTTCCGCGTTCTGAGTCTCTCGGATAATGACCCTTCCGAGATTCGGATCAAGCTGAACTGTGGTGTCACTCGAATTGAACCGCTGCTTGGAAATCTGATCAAAGGCTGTCGACTGAAGCTGGATCTCTCCGAAGCAGCCACGGAATCGCTGCAGGGACGTTCACAGCAAATCCATGTGTCTGACCGAAGCCTTGCTTTGATTCTTGATGGACTGACCCTGCCCTACGATCTTGGATGGATCAGTCAGGACGATGTCATCCAGATCCGTCATCGTACGGAACTTTCGGAAGAGGACTGGCGAGCGACTCGCCTTGGAGCCGCAGAGCGAATTCTTCGGCATGCTGTGATTGAAGGTCCTGCTTCATTGCAGGCCGGCCATAGTCGACTGGCACTCAGCACACTGCTGTTCGAGCAGAAGCGTGCCGCCGATGCCGTGCAGTATCTTCACGTGCAGCTTGAGACAGATCCTCGTTCCGTCGTTGAAACCGAAGCGGCTTTCAATCTTGGCAAGTGTCTGATGCTTCTGAATGAGCGTGAGGATGCTCGTCAGGCGTTCCTTCGAAGCATTGATGCCTCTGGTGGCCAGCTGGATGTTCGAATTGCTGCCTACATTTTTCATAGTCGTCTTCTGATCGAAGATGGAAAAGGCAAGACGGCGACAACAACGATGATGCGTGGGCTGTCACTGGCAAAGGGTTCTGAACTGGAACCATGGGCCGCACTGCAGCTCGCAAGTGTCTATCTGATGCTGAACAATCCTCAGGGTGCCAACAGCATTCTGATGGGACGAAGAGAGGAACTGGCAGAAGGTCCCGGGAAAGCAGGAGCAGCGTTTGTGTCTGCCCTGTCCAGATTCCGTGCTGCCGTTCTTTCTGATCGACGTGAACGAGAGGGCTGGGCTGTTGTCTCAGCACTGTCAGAATTCCGGGCCGAAGACGCCTGCGGAGGACACTGGGCGATTCTGGTGGCGGAAGCCTGTGATGATCTTGGCCTGACCGAACAGTCTCTGGAGGCCTGGAGACTTGCTCTGAAGAAACTTCCTCCGTGTCACCTTCGCAATGAAGCCGTGCTACGTCTGTCGCGACGTTACGAAGAGGAAGGACAGTACGAAGAAGCTCAGCTGCTTCTGACAGGCCTGAATGACCACAGCAGCGAAACGTCAATCATCGCCAAACTGCACACCGCAGAACTGGCGCTGGATGAACGCGATCCGAAGCAGGCCATTCGGATGTGCCGAGCCATCATCGACGCGACGGATGATGTCGCTATTGAACGTCAGGCTCTTCGCGTTATGGGCCGTGCCTATGAATCACAGAATCTGTATCAGGCTGCTGTGACCTGCTTTGCCGGAATGCTTCCTTCGGATGACTCTGCACTGCCGAACACAAATGGCGGCCACCAGTCCTCCGACCACAGCGGAGGACACTAACATGACGAACAACCATTATTTTTCGGGAAGACTTCGAGTGACACTCCGACTGCTCATCTGTTTCAGTCTGATGTCTGTTCTTCCGTCGACTGTCATGGCGCAGGAAACAAAGACGTCGAAGAAGTCGCAGAACTCCGCCAAGTCTGCCGGGTCTTCCGCGAACGCGTCAGGCCCGCAGTGGATGAAGTCATCGCATCGAGGATGGGTCGCCGTGCCGAACGGAGCAAAGCCTCCGGCGACAGTTCGTCTGGCGTCGATGAAGACTCAGGAAGAGCCATCGAACACACCTGCTTCAACTCCTCCGCCCGTGCCGACTCAGGAGCCCGTGAACGAAAGCACGGCTGCGGCAACAACTCCCGTTCCGCAACCCGCGCAGGCTGAACCGACGGCGACAACTTCGGCCACAGATGCGAAAGGGAGTCCCGCCAGTGAAGGCTCGTCAGTGTCCGCTGCGTCCGAGCAGGAAGCGTCTCAGAAGAGTACTTCGCCGGATGCATCTTCTGCGGGAACAAAGCCACCCCTCAATTCGATCAAAGAACAGCTCAAAGCGTCATTCTTGAATCGGCCAGATGAGACCGTTCCGAATGCCGTTGGACTTTCTGTCGTCGATGAAGATGTTAACAGTGACGATCCGCTCATTCGGGAACGGGCAAAGCAACTCAAGATGCTTCAGGAGCGACTTCGGATCATCATGGAGAAGCAGCGGCGGGCTAAGCAGGCTCAGTCACCCGTAGCACCATCTCCTGGTCCGCAGCCAGAACCTCAGCCGCACGTTCCAGATCCACACTCGACACCGCAACCAGATCCACATCCTCCCGTCATCGGTCCGAAGCCGGAACCTCATCCGGTTGCACCAGATCAGCACCCAGTGCCTCATCCGGAACCACATCCTCCGGTTCCAGGCCCGAAGCCCGAGCCTCATCCACCGGGGCCGGATGTGCCTCCGCAGCCTCATCCGGAACCTCACCCGGAACCACATCCGCCAACTCCAAATCAAGAACCACATCCGCCTGGGCCCAATCCTCATCCTGAGGCTCAGCCTGCGGAGACGACAACCATTGAGGGCACGATTGACCATCTCGGCCTGGCCAACAACCTGTTTGCTCTGGGACACTTTGACGTGGCGCTGGATGTGTATCAGCAGGCCGATATGTCGACGTTGTCACCTCAGCAGCAATTCTGGGTCGAATACCAACAGGCCAGTTGCCTGCGACGACTCGGACGTTCGGCTGAAGCGTCGAATCGTTATCGACGACTCGCGGACAAACCGGAAGCTGGTTCATTGAGTGAGCTGTCACAGTGGTGGGTCACGACCCTGGAGAAGAAACGTCAGCTCGAGAAGAAGATAGGGACTCATCCACAGAACGCGACTTCAGCCGAACATGTCCCTTCTGATCTTCATACACCAGACCCACACGGTGTCGCTGCACCATTGAAGAGTACACCCGAGGCACACTCAGAATCGCACTCAGACCCACACGAGGCTACTCCAAACGTCCGTACTGGTTCAGGTCACGCCACTGATCACAGCGATCACAAGGAGGACACTCATGGTGGACCGAAACATTAGTTCTTCGGCTGCTGGCGAGAAAGAACTGCTGTTCTGTCTGACGGAACAAAGCGGTGTCTTTCGTGACGCTGTGCAGTTGCTCGAATCCCTTGAAGCAGCGGCTCAACGACGTGAACTGGGGACACCGGATTCGGTCTCGCAGCTTCAGAAGGCTCTCGAACGAGTTGTCACGGCGCAGAAAAAGGTTGAGAAGGCTCACGCACCGTTTCGAGGCACCGAGAACACTCTTTCGGCAGACATCAAACGCTCGCTGAAGTCCCACGAAGAACTGCTGCGTTCGCTGATCGGGCGAATCGACGTGCTCCAGGGAGTGTTTGAAGAGATCCGCACGGAACTTGTTCCTCAGCTGGATATCGAAGCGCGCCGTCGCAGCATGCATGCGGCCTATCGGCAGTCACTCAAGACTCTTTGATGATCATAGGGCGAAGGCTCCCTGACCGGAGGCGCCTGCCGACTCGTTGCCAACGAACAACTGCCCAGTAAACCCAACGTCCAGAGATTCCATGATCTTCCAATCCTCTTCCATGCATGATGTTCTTTCGCGAGCACGACGCTATGCGAAGTCGTCCGGCACCGTGCTGATCACTGGAGAAAGCGGTACCGGAAAGGAACTGCTGGCTCAGTACCTGCATGATCAAAGTCCGCGAGCCTCTCGTCGGTGCATTCGAGTCAACTGTGCGGCATTTCATGACGGCCTGGCAGAGAGTGAACTCTTTGGACACGAACAAGGCGCGTTCACAGGTGCAGCGCGACGTCATGATGGATTGCTGGCGGCGGCTGGCGATGGCACTTTGTTTTTGGATGAAATTGGCGAACTCCCGCTTCCGACTCAGGCGAAACTGCTGCGAGTCCTGGAATGTGGTGAGTACTTCCGAGTGGGCAGCACGGACCTTCAGAAGGTTCAGGCTCGCATCGTGACGGCGACCAACCGAGACCTCGTGCAGGAGATCAAGGCAGGCCGATTCCGCGAAGATCTTTTCCATCGTCTGGACGTGCTGACTCTGCGACTTGCTCCACTGCGCGAACGGCCCGAAGACATTGAACCCCTGGTCCGGCACTTCATTGCTCAGTTCGGCACGGAGAATGAAACACCCGTTACCGACATTCACGAAGATGCGCTGAAGGAAGTTTGTCGCTGGGCATGGCCAGGCAATGTTCGCCAGCTTCGAAACGCCATTCAGCGGGCCTGTGTGGAGTGCGATGGCAGCGTCCTGACATCCATTGATCCTGGCCACGAAAGCCAGGTTGCGGCTTCGTCATCATTGCCGAACGATTTTCTGACACTGCCGCTCGATGAGATTGAACGACAGATCATCCTGAAACGAATCGAACGTTTCCGAGGTAACAAGACCGAAGCGGCTAACGCTCTCGGTGTGACCGCTCGAACGCTGCGAAACAAAATTGCTCGCTGGCGTGAAACGAAGAAGGCGGGGTAGGGAACAGTTTCTGGTTCTTAGTTCCTGGTTCTTAGTGCTTGGTAGTTGGTTTCGTGTCTGTGTTTTGGGCGTTGAAGAGTCGCGCGTGGTTATCGCTGGTCGAAGACGCGGTCCAGTTCGGGTGACTCGGCGTTGCGAGCTGTCGTGCCAAAGTGAGGACCAGACATGGTGGGTGAAAGCGGATCCTGCATCCGCTCAACCACAGCTCCCAGAGAATTCAGCTTCTTCTCAAACGCCTGATACCCGCGGTCCAGGTGGTAAATTCGACGAAGCTCCGTCTGCCCTTCTGCGGCAAGTCCTGCCAGCACAAGCGCTGCGCTAGCGCGAAGATCGCTGGCCATCACCGGAGCACCACTGAGCTTTTCAACGCCATGAATGACGGCACTGTTGCCGTGCACTCGAATGTCGGCTCCCAGACGCACTAGTTCGGCGGCATGCATGAAGCGTTCGGGGAACACCAGGTCCGTGACGTGGCTTTCGCCCGGCACCAGTGCGAGCAATGCCATGAGCTGTGCCTGCAGGTCCGTCGGAATTCCCGGATAAGGCTCAGCCGAGAAATCCACAGGACGCAGCTCGCTGCGAGTGCGTATCCGAAGACTGTCATTCAACGCTTCGACGGAAAGTCCCATTCGACTCAATAACTCCACGAACGAAGTGATCGAGGCAACCGGCGCATTTTGAATCGTGATGTCACCACCAGTGATCGCCGCTGCGACTGCCAGAGTACCCGCTTCAATGCGATCAGGAATAACTGTATGGGCGACGGAGTGAAGTGAATCGACGCCATGAATTTCCAGCGTCTCGGTTCCTGCTCCCTGAATATTGGCCCCGGCCGAATTCAGGAAGCGGGCAAGATCCACGACTTCCGGTTCACGCGCGGCGTTGCGAATGATCGTGCAGCCTTCCGCCAGAGTCGCCGCGCTCATCACGTTACAGGTGCCTGTGACCGTCGGGCCTGATGGTCCCATCAGATCAATGTCGGCACCCTTCAGTCTTCGGCAGCGCGCGATCACGTAGCCGGAGGTCAGCTGAATGTCTGCTCCCAGCGCTGCGAGACCCTTCAGGTGAAGATCGATCGGACGATGTCCGATGTTGCATCCGCCGGGCAAAGAGACTTTCGCAAGTCCAAATCGCGCGACGAGCGGTCCGAGCACACACACGCTGGCTCTCATCTGTCGCACCAGCTCATAGGGCGCGAGCGTTGTGATTTCGTCGCTGGCATAAACCTGAACGGCTCCGTTGAGCTGTTCTGTGATGACTCCCATCGAATTCAGAAGCTCCAGCATTGTTGCGACATCGCGCAGCTGCGGGACGCCATGCACAACCACCGCGCCGGGGATGGCCAGCGATGCCGCCAGGATGGGCAGAGCCGCGTTCTTGCTTCCACCGACACGCACGGTTCCGGACAGCGTACGGCCGCCTCGAATCAGGAACATCTCCATCGCTCAGACTCCCTTCCGAAAGGCAGCGTGTCAGGCGCCTTTGAACGTCGCTTCCACAATGCGTTCGTTTCCCGCCAGATCTCTTCGAATACTTGCGGCATCAAATCCGGCGGTTGTCAGCATGCTCACAGCGGTCGAACATTGAGCCGGGTCAAGCTCCATCGCCAGAAAGGCGCCCGGCTTCAGAATGGCCGGTGCCTGCTGGACTATTCTGCGAACGATATTCAGACCGTCCTGTCCCGCATAGAGCGCTTCCGGTGGTTCATGGACGGCGACCTCGGGTTCCAGCGTGCTGCGTTCGTCATCTCGTATGTAAGGCGGATTGCTGACCAGCCCATCGTACTTCTGGCCCGAATGCAGAACAGGGTCCAGTACGTCGCCGGTCAGCAGAGTGACTCGGGCTGCCACGTCGAACTTTGCGACGTTGCGGGAAGCAATCTCCATGGCTTTCGGCGAGATATCCGTCGCCACGATCAGGCACTGGGGTCGCTGACGGGCAATCGTTACGGAAATACATCCGGACCCAAAACCAACTTCCACGATCTGCCGCGATTCATCACGAGGAATGCGTTCCAGACAGACGTCGACCAGAATCTCTGTTTCCGGCCGAGGAATCAAAACGCCCTGCCCGACCTCAAAGGCTCGCCCGTAGAACTCCCGCGTTCCGACGATGTAAGCCAGCGGTTCCCGACGAGACCGTCGCTGAACCAGTTCTCGCATGATCGCCCGGTCACTTTCACTGACGATATCCGTGAAGTCCGTGTAAAGGCGAATCCGAGGACACTTGCGAGCATGAGCCAGCAACAGCTCAGCTTCCAGGCGAGGCGACTCGATGCCTTTCTGCTTCAGAAATCCTGCAGTCCATTCCAGGATGCGCTGTACGGTCCAGCTTTCTGCGCTGGCTCCGGATTGGGGAGCTGGGGCGTTCATGTGTTCTTCAGTGGCGGCAAGTCCGCGCAGTCCGTTGCTGGTGTGAAAAAACCATCCTTCGAGATCCAGAAACGAAGGGTATCAAAACGAACGGGGCTCTGAAAACGAAAGGGTTGGGGGAGTTTTCAGTGGTCAGTTTTCATGTTTCAGTAGACAGTTTTCAGTGTTCAGTTGGCAGGGTTCAGTGATCAGATTTCAGTTTGTCCCTCCAAAAAACCTCCTCTCCAGGCGAAGCCTGGGGAGGTCGATCCAGCGGCAGCGTCGATCGGGAGGGGCTGCGTTTCGCGACTACTTCTTGATGAGCTTCCTGAAATCCTTCAGCGACTTTGTGTTGGCGACATCAGCAGCCGTCAGACCTGCTCGCCGCGCCTGGTCAACGCCGAACTGCAGCACGTCGAACCCGTTGACGCTGTGAGAATCCGTGCTGATCACAATCGGAATCCCAAGGTCCTTTGCGGCGGCTGCGTGCACGTCGTCCAGATCCAGTCGACTGGGATGCGCGTTGATCTCCATCATTACCTGATGATCCGCGGCGGCCTTCAGCAGTTCCGTGAAGTTCACATCGGCTCCTTCACGACGTCCAATCATCCGTCCGGTGCAGTGCCCGATGATGTCCACATGAGGATTCTTCACGGCGGTCATCAGTCGCTTCATGATCTGTTCGCGAGGCTGCTTGAGTCCATAGTGCAGAACTGCGATCACCCAGTCGGCTTCCGCGAGACAATCGTCGGAAAGATCCATGGTGGCATCTTCCAGAATGTCGCATTCGATCCCACAGAGTATCTCAATGCCTTTCACTCGTTCACGAACCGCTCGAATGTCTTCCCAGTGTTTGCGGAGTCGAGTTTCGTCGAGCCCATTGGCCATGGAGACTCGCTTGCTGTGATCTGTGATGGCGATGTACTTCAGACCGCGTTCTTTCGCTGCGAGTGCCATCTCTTCAATCGTGGCCGCACCGTCTGACGCCGTCGTGTGCATGTGAAGGTCGCCGCGAATATCACCGATCGTCACAAGTTCGGGGATCGCTCCTCCGTCGGCCCATTCAAACTCACGACGGTTCTCACGCAGCTCCGGAGGAATCCACGGCATACCAACGGCCGCATAAACATCCTGCTCCGTTCTGCCGGCCACCTGAGTCTCGCCGCGGAAGACTCCATACTCATTGACCTTCAGTCCCAGGTCCTTCGCTCGCTGACGAACAACGACGTTGTGTTCTTTCGATCCGGTGAAATACTGCATCGCCGCGCCGAAGGATTCTTCCGGAACGACTCGCAGGTCCATTTCCACGCCCGTCTTCAGTCGAACACGCTGCTTCGTCTCACCGCGCTGCAACACGGCTTCGACCAGATAATGGCCGGCGAGACAGTCCATCGGTGGGCCCGGATCCGAACACGTGGCAAGGACGTCGAGGTCCCCACATGTTTCCTTCCGTCGTCGACAACTGCCAGCCACTTCGCACTGACCAACTTCCGGCAGCTTTCGAAGGTCTTCAACGATAGTCTCTGCTGCTGCGCGAGCATCAGCGATTGAAATTCGCTGCGCATGTTCGGCGGCCTGGCCGATGTTGGCGAGGATCGATTCTTCTGTTTTCTTGCCGAAGCCTTTCAACTGCGAGATCTGCCCGGCTTCACAGGCAGCTTTCAGCTCTTCCAGCGACTTCAGCCCCAGCTCATTGAAGAACACTGAAACCTTCTTTGGACCAACACCGGGGATTCGCAGCATGTCGAGCACACCAGAGGGAACCTGCTTTTTTAGGTCTTCCAGTCCGGCATGTTGACCGGTCGTCACGATCTCCTGAATCTGTTTGGCCAGGTCTTTGCCAATGCCGGCAAACTGAGTCAGATCGGCTTTCGTTGCGACGAGGTCTGAGAGTGATTCGGCCGTGGAGGAAATCGTCCTGGCAGCGTTTCGATAGGCTCGAACTCGAAACGGATTCGCGTTCTGAATCTCCAGGATGTCTGCGAGCAATTCGAACTGCGATGCAATCACTTCATTTTTCATACGTCACGGTCGCTTCCCAACATGGTCCTGAAGGAGCATCAATACCATCCCAACCCGAAACGTAAGTGAGGGATTTGGTTCTCACGTCCTCGACACTCACGACAAAATCCCTCGCTCACGCGTCGGGTTAGGATTAAGTTTGATCCAGGCTTGTACTGACGCCATCGTTCAGGCGATACAGATGCTCGCCGGCCTTGCGGACCAGCAGGATTCCTTCGGCCTCGCGATTCGCGAATGATTCGACATCGATGGTGGCCGGGTCACGATAAGCCAGGTTGATGCGTTCACAGACTTCGCGAGGGATCTGTGACGCAACGGTGACAGTCACACGAGGCTTCTCGATACCGTTCTCAAACGATCCTGTTCCACGCACGTGAGTCGAATGTGCCAGGACGCCCCAGGGGAAATCCTTGAAGCGATCCCATTGCTTTGTGAAGTAGTCACGAACGTGGTAACCGATCCGTTCGATGTTGTGACCGTGAGTGATCGAGATCTCTTTCATGTGCGGAGCGTAGATGATCAGTTCTCCGCCATCGGCGACGACAGGCTCCAGCTTGTACATACACTTTCCGGCCACCCACAGTTCGTCATACATCGGCGGTGCACAGGACAGAACCTGTCGGAACGGTTTGGGCTGACGCTTGATGTGAACCTGGCCGGAGAGTGATGCGGCCTGACGCCAGGCGTCTTCCGGTGTGCCGTAGAACATTCCATACGGCGACGAGTCGGTCGAAACAACAAACGCCAGACAGCGTCGCTCCAGAGGAACCAGTTTTGCGGCTCGATCAACAACGCGGCGAACCGGTGTGTCGGGAATTCCGATGATGCCCACGTTCGTGATCAGCGCGCCGAGCCAGTGGAAGAAGTTCAGAAGCTCGGGGCCGGAGATGCCTGGGAAGAAGTACTTGTTGCCGCCGCTGAATCCCACCACTTCATGCGGGAAGACGGGACCGATGATCAGAGCCACATCATAGTCCTTGATGCGCCGATTGATCTGGACGGGCACTTCCATGGAAAGCACGCCGGAGGAAATCTCACGCGTCTCGGCTTCGGACAGTTTTCCGATCGTTGTCAGTTCTTCCGGATTGTCCCACGCGTGGTTGAACAGCCCGACGTCTTCACACGCATCCTCCGGCGCGATGCCCAGCATGCTCTTGATTCTGTCGCGAGGCATCGGAGGATGAGTTCCCAGAGCGACCAGCAGGTCCAGCTTCTTTGTCACTGGCCCCAGCATAGAACGAATGGCAGGAAACAGCGTCGGCAGAGGGGCAGTCCGAGTATTGTCCGGAACAATCAGCAGGACTCGCTTGTTGCGAAAATCTTCCACAGGCACATTCTGACTCAGCCACGATCGCATCTGGTCAGGATTCATGGTCGGAAGAGACGTCGACATATTCACAGACTTTCCATGGAAGAAAACAAGCGGGCTCCGTGAAGAAGTCTTGCAGGTTCCGGCAGGAAGCGGAAGGATCCGATTGCAGACGTGCTCAAATCCAGGCGCGTGCCCACACAGTGCCTCGTGTCTCCGACGCGAGAATTCCCGCCACGGAGTGTCGGGGCACTTTGAGCATACTCAATGGGGCAAAGCGATCGGGCCTTGTTACGCAGCCCGTCGCGCGGCGCGGGCGGCCATGACGGAGATGGTGTTGCGCTGGTAGGGGCTGAGCAGTTCATGCTGGCTGCAGAACTCTCGCAGATCATCAACGCTCATCGCATTTGCCGGGGAGCTGATGTACGGATCGGTGACGGTCGCGTTCACAAGGTCTGGATAATCGTAGGCGATGTCTTCGTACACACTTCGAAACGCAGGAAGCACTGCGAACATCTCGGTCAGCTCAACGGTTCTTCGAGTCTCCTCGTCGCTCATAAGTTCTTCGTACAGCTTCTCGCCAGGCTTGGAGCCAATCTCGGTGACCGGCATTTTGGCGGCATCGAAACCGTGTTGTGGCGCGAGTTCGTCAATCATGACGCGGGCCAGATCGGCAATCTGAATCACAGGCATCTTGGTGACGAACACTTCACCGCCCTTGGCCTTTTCCGCGGCTGACAGAACAAGTCGGCAGCTTTCTTCCAGCGTCATGATGAAGCGAGTCATGCGGTGATCGGTCAATGTCACCGGGCCACCATTTTCAATCTGCCGCGCGAAGATCGGAATCACGGATCCTCGGGAACCCAGAACGTTTCCGAAGCGTGTTGAACTGAAGATTGTGCGTCGGTTCATCTTGAGGCTGTTGGCTGCGGTAATCAGACGCTCGCCCATCAGCTTTGTCGTGCCCATGACGTTGGTCGGATTCACGGCCTTGTCGGAACTCGTGAAGATGACTCGTTCAACATCATTCGCCAGAGCCGCCTGAATCACATTCTTTACGCCCAGGATGTTCGTCTGGACGGCATCAAACGGAGCGCGTTCACAGAGGATCACGTGCTTCAGCGCGGCCGTGTGCAGAACGATGTCAACTCCGCTGCACATCATGTTCAGCTTGTCAGCATCGCGAATGTCACCAATCTGGCACAAGCTGGCAACTCGTGAGTCCGGGTTGTCTCGACGGTACTGAAGAAGCTCCTGCTCCAGGAAGAAGATCTCCGATTCGTTTGTATCGACCGCACGAATCTCCCTCGGAGAATGCTCCAGCAGCTGTCGGACAATTTCACGTCCCACAGTACCGCAGCCACCAGTAACGAGAATGGTCTTGTTCGTGAAGAATGACATAGGAGGGAGTTTTCCGTGGGTTTTTGGTGTTCAGTTTTCAGTAATCGCAGGATTGGTCACAGAGTGACACAGAGTTGAATCGCAGAGAGGTGAGGAGTCCTAACGCAGAGGACGCGGAGGGTGCAGAGGAGACACAGTGACAACTTTCGTGTGATTCCTCTGCGTACTCTGCGACCTCTGCGTTTCAATTGTTCTTGTTTTCGTTTCTTCAGCACCCTACCTCTGTGCTTATCCTCTGTGGTCTCTGTGTCCTCCGTGGTTCAAAATGTGTTGTTGCGATTCCCCGCTATGCGGCGCGATTGCGGTACAGGCCTGGGTCCACGAGTCTTACCATTGCTTCCGTGTCGAGGGTTTCTCCAAAGTGACGATTGATCTGATCAATCGTGCCTTCCGGATTGGACAGCAGATCGTTGTAACTGATATTCACCAGCTGCAGATGAGTCTGGCTGGGGATCCATGAGTAAAACTGTCGCAGCTCACGCTCGAACAACGCCTTCATCATGGCGTCCGGGATGTCGGTGGTGATGCCCTTGCGTTCCAGCATCTTCTTCTGCGACTGCAGGATCTCATCGACATTGCGTCGCATGAAGAGAACTCGGTATTCGCGATCTGTCGGCAGGTTCTTCAGCAGGCTATAGACCATCTTGACCGAATGTCCGGGAGCACGATCGATCCACTTGCTGTAGTCTTCGATGCTCTTCACATCTTCGAATTCGTAGTAACCATTGGGGTTGTCTTCATCCGGCGTGCGAAGTTCGTCGGTAAGAGCCGGGATACCGCCCGCTTCCAGCATGCGCATCATCATTGATGTTCCGGAACGAGGAAGTCCGGAAACGATCGTGATCCAGTTCGTAAGCCGCAAGGCGCTAGCCGGCGGGTAACCTTCATCATCGACGGCATCAAGACCGGCAGCTAGCGCCTCGCCGCTCACCGGGACAGATGCATCATCTTCTGGCATCGCTTCTTCCGCCTTCTTCAGAAGACTCATCAGCTGCCCTTCCGTCAGAGCACCCGTGCGACGATCAATCACTTCGCCTCCGGCATAAGCAATGAATGTCGGAACGCCGCTGACCTGGTACTGCTGAGCCAGTGCGGGGCTTCGATCGATGTTGATCGAATACACATCCGCCCAGTCACCCACCTTGACCGCCAGTTTGTCGACCACTGGCTGCATCATCTTGCACGGCGGACACCATGACGCCCAGAAATCCACCAGCACAGGCCGATCAGACTTCAGCACCATATCTTCGAAATCAGTATCGCGGAGTTCCATGGGAGTTTTCAGTGTTCAGGTTGTGAGTTTTCAGTATTCAGTATTCAGGTTTCTGTGTGCAGTAATCGCAATTTTTACCACAGAGGTCACGGAGAGCACGGAGGTGAATCGCAGAGATGAGTCTTAACGCAGAGGACGCGGAGGGCGCGGAGAAATCACAGTGACGGCACTCCTGTGATTCCTCTGCGTACTCTGCGACCTCTGCGTTTCACTTGTTCTTGTTTTCATTTCCTCACCACCCTGCCTCTGTGCTTATCTTCTGTGACCTCTGTGCTCTCTGTGGTGAACCTTTCAGAGTTTTCAGTATTCAGGTTTCAGTGTTCAGTAATCGCAGATTTGACCTCTGTGCCTCTTTTGTACCGCCTAAGCCGCTGGCTTCCAGGTTTCCAGAACAGCCAGTTTGCCGTGTTCTCCGGACCATTTGGTTTTGGGGAACAGAGTGTCTCGCATGGCCAGGATTCGATCCCGGTTCTCGGCCTGAGTCAGGACTCGGAAGAGATGCCTGACTTCGTCCGCGAAACCTGATTCCGACTGGAATCCAAAGCGATCGCTCAGCTTTTCATGAATCACTTCGTAAGGATGTTCTTCCGCTTCGACTCGCGGGTTTTCAATGCGCTGGACTTCGACATCCAGACCGAACTCGCGGCCGATGGAGGCGACCATCTTGGCGATCTGCATGACGCTGAAGACATCCGTGACCTGGTTGACGACGTCGTACTGGCCCGGTTCAGGAGGAGCAGCGATCAGGCGAGTAATACACTGCATCGCATCACGCAGCGTGATGTATCCTCGCATCTGATTGCCGCTGCCGTAGATCGTCAAAGGCATGCCGATGACTGCCTGAGCCACGAAGCGATTGACGACGGTACCCCACCATTCGTCGATGTCGAATCGAGTATTCAGGTCCGAATGAGCCTGCAGTTCGTCGGAGTAACTTCCGTAGATCACGCCCTGCATAACGTCGTAGCTTCGCAGCCACCAGTACTTGCACGCTTCGTAGACGCTGAACGTGCCCTGGACCTTGCTGACATGGTAGAAGCTGACTGGATCACGAGGCGTCAGTTCTCCGCCAAGACTCCATTCCTGTCCCTGGTACTGCAGAACCGCGTCGCCGGGGAAGAGACCTTCGAAGAGAGGACGCCCGGTCAATGGACTTCCGTATTCGCCCATCGTTCCAAGCTTGATGATGGACGCGTCAGGAGCGTGATCGCGCACACCGAACAGAAGTCCCAGTGTTCCGACAACGTTGTTCTGAATTGTGTTCACGGCCTTGTCAACATCCGCCATGCTGTACGGAGCACTTGGGATTTCGGCGAACTGAACGATGGATTCCGGCTGCACTTCCTTGATGTAAGCAAACAAAGCCTGTCGATCCATCAGATCGATCTCACGGAAGTCGATGTCGACTCCCAGATGTTCCTTCGCCGCTTTGACTCGATCTTCCATCGTCTGAATCGGAGTCACCGACTGAGCGCCTCGTTCGGCCACCAGCTTGCGCCGCAGCATGTTGTCGATGCCGTACACCTTGCATCCGAGCTTCGCCAGCTTCAGTGCCAGTGGCCAGCCGAGGTATCCGTCCATGCCCAGGATCATGACTCGCATGCCTTCGAGCAGGTAACCGTTTTCGGTCTTCTTCCACTCGCTGCAGGATTCGTACGTGATCGACATCGGATCGAAGTAACCAATCTCCGGTCGGCGTTTGCATTCGACGACGAGCTGCCCCTGAGCCGCCTTTCGAAAGGCAGCCTGACCACAGGCTCGAAAGTCCACGTGGCCCTTGAACTCCACCGCCGGACAGCTCCAGCAGGTATGGTTGGCGTTATGGCAGGATTGTTCGGTCATCTTGGAAATCCATTTCCAGGTTTTCGCGTACTTAGAGGAAACGCGGGTAAGAACGCAGAGGTCGCAGAGTACGCAGAGGAAACGCAGTAGTACGACTAGAATCTGTTGACGATTCGGAAGATTCCGTCCTTCATGTGTTCAACATTGAAGTTCAGAAGCAGCCCGAGCTTCGTTTGTTTCAATCGCAGGTAAGAGAGTACTTGAGCCTTAAACAATGGTGGCACTTCGACAACAGACCTTATTTCGACGATCACTTCTGACTCAACGATGATGTCAAGGCGATAACCAGTATCGATGTGAACTCCATCATAGAAGACAGGAACCGGGATCTCGCATTCAGCCCGCAAGCCGCGTTTCGTTAGTTCATGATGAAGACACTTCAAGTAGACGGATTCCAAAAGTCCCGGTCCGACGGCTGAATGAACCTTGAGTGATGAATCCACGATCACGCCACTGATTTGATTCAGTTCCACTGCGATTCCCTCCGCTTCCTCCGCGTCCTCTGCGTCAAATCCTTCCTAAGCCGCCTTTAGCAGTTGTTGCTGCTGAGCCGGCATGATGACGTCCAGGACGTTTTCCACTTTCATGTCCGCAGGGATCTGGCCGAGGTTGTCGCCGCGGACGAAGAAGCTGGATTCCTGATACGTGTGTTTTCCGTTGATCGCTGTTGGTTCGATGAGTGCCGAAAGATTCATGCGGCCGGAGAGAGCGATTTCACCTGCAGGCATGACGATTAGGTCCGGAGCACGATGAGCAAAGGGGCCGGAATAGGCTTCCTTTCCGCGAATGACTTCGCTCGCGACCGGCTGACCATCAACTCTGGCATTCATGAAGAAGGTCGTCAGTTCCTGCATCAGCTGTTCTGCGTCTTCCGCCATGACACTGCCGCCAGGATAACGTCCCTGGCGATGCAGATAGATGCGGCCCGGGTCCATCGCGAAGGCTCGTGTTTCCGGGAGCATGTCGATGTAAGACGGTCGCTGTGATTCCTTCAGTCGCAGGTAGCCAGCGTCAGCCAGCAGGCAGTTCACGTTCACGCTCATTCGCTGCCGCATGAAGCCGTGATCGGAAACGGCCGTCAACGTCGTTGCATCGTCAAGTCGTTCCAGGATGGCACCAATCTGCCGGTCGACTTCGTGATAATAGTCGAGAAATGTCTGATGAAACGGAGACGATGTGTCTTCAAAGTCTTCCCACAGATAGTGGTTCAGCCGATCCGTGCCGGTGAAGACAAACATCATGTTCTGCCAGGGCTCACGGTCCCAGTGATGATGCAGTGCCTGGCAGCGAGCTGTCATCACTCGCCGCAGTTCATCGACAAAGACCTGCTTGCCTTTTTCGACAAGCGACATATCAGCATCTACCGAATAGCTGATGCTTTCCAGCCACGGCAGCTGTTCCGCAGGATGCACGGCGCGCTTGAGATCCAGCGCTACGAAACCTGATACCAGCATTCCGTTCATCGGCTGAGCTGGATAGGTCTGAGGCACATTCATGATGAAGGACGGACCGGCTCCTTCACGTGCCCAGAACGGTTTGGCTCGAAAGGTTCGGGACGATGTGAAACCGAGCGTGTAGCTTCCGTCCATCAGGTCAGTGAAGCCGAACACATTGTGACCGCCCGAATTCTCGCCCGTCACAATGGACGCCCACGCGGCCGAAGACACTTCCGGCAGCGCCGACTTCATGGGAACAAGCGTCCCCGTCCGCAGCAGCTTCGCGCTGTGCGGCATCACGCCGGAGTCAGCAAAGTCCTGCCACATCCAGCGAGGAAGCCCGTCGATACCAAGGATGAAGTGGTTCATGGGAAAGGGAGTTTTCGGTTTACAGTGTTCAGTTTTCAGTGTTCAGATTCGTAACCACATCCCCCACCGGGTTCATCCCGGTGGTTAACCGGCCTCTGCACTACGCTGGTTTCTGTAGCGATGTAGTGCAAAAGCCGAAATCCACCGGGATGAACCCGGTGGAGAAGGAGTCTCTAAATGTAGCCCAGTTGTCGGAGTCGTTCGGTCACGGCTTCAGCGTCTTCTTCATCCATAAATGCGTCGGCATCACAGGTCGACATCAGAGTGCAATGCAGATGCGGGATGCCTTTGATTTCCAGTTCACGCACGATCATGCTGGCATCACTGCAGTCTTCTTCTGATACCACAACAAGTCGCGACACGGCGCCGCTGACCAGACGGCTGAGTGACGGTGTCATGGAGTGCTTCCAGAGCACCATCGCTGCAGCAGTATTCGTGAGCAGCACATCACCTTCGGCCGATACGAAGCGAGTACCAGCGATTGTATTAAGGGGCTGCTGGGTGAGATTCAAAACCGCATCGCCCGCAAGCAGCACTTCCGTGATCGAATTGGCCGTACTGGAGCACTGATTCGTCATAGCACACCATCCATGGAATTGACTGGAGCCGCTGTCGTCCGTGACAACCTCCACCGACCGCCCTGGACCATCCGGCCCACGCGCAATCAGGGTTCTGCTGGAACTTTAGCCTTCCGGCGAAAATCCGACAACAGGAGTTCCGACCGGCAAAAAATGCTGGATTTTCACTCGGTCTGTACACTCCAGGTCAGCGACTAGTGGTTTGTCACATCAACAATTTAGGATTAGCCGTCATTCCCGCGCAGGCGGGAACCCAG
>JAEUII010000131.1 GCA_016795145.1 Planctomycetaceae bacterium | reverse complement strand
ATTCGGCCGGAATTGAATGAGATGCCACTGCCAGCAGCCCGTACCGACGTCGGAAACAGCTCCGGAAGAAACAAGGGCAACCAGCCAAAATAGGTGACGCCAAACAGCCCCAGGAGGAACGTTGCCGTTCCAAACCACGGTTGTCCTGGAGATAACATGCCAAACAAAACAGTGCTGGCAAGAAACGTTGCGAGGCTGATCAGGAAGTAGGTGAGTCGTCGGCCGACAAGGCTCGCTATCAACCCTCCCATCAGGCTTCCCACGATCGCTCCGCTCGAACGAGTAATCTGAGCCAGTGCCTTCTGCTTTGGTCCCTGCTTCGACTTCTGAGGCTTGCTCGTCGACTGAGTGTCTGATGCCTTAGATGACTTTGGTGACGCGTCCGTCGTTCCAGAATCACCGGACGCCATAGTCTGTGTCTCGCGAGCAGCCACCTGATCGGTCCATGGAACGACCCAGTTCGCGTTGGCCGCAGTGCCAATGACAGGGACGGCCCCAAGCGCAATGCCGAGCAAGGTGCGCTGAAGGAGGGGCCTTTGAAACAGCGGGCGAATTCCTGGGGCAGAATCGGGAGACAGCGCTGCCCTCCCCCGAACTTGCTGGCGCTCGTTCGACCCCTCCCAGACGGGGTCTGGGAGGGGAGCGGTTTTGGGGCTCATCATGACAGGAGACGATTGTTGCCCGCGGGAAGCCAGCCATTTGGCGGATTCGGGCACGGCCAGCAAAATCCACACACCAATGACTGCCGGAGAAGCTCCTACGAGCAACACCCACCGCCAGCTGTCGTCACGAATTTCAAAGCACAATCCGATCACACCCAACAGAACAAAGCCGAAATTTGCCGCGGTTCCCATCACCCCCGCCATCAACGGCTTTGATGCTGCGGGCCAGGCTTCTGAAACCAGAGCCACGGCGTTCGGCCATGTACCTCCGAATCCCAGGCATGCCAGAAATCGCACGATCCACATCAGCCGCGAGTCCGTCACGAACCACGCCGCCAGAGTCAGCAGCGAATAACAGAGCACGCTCCACCCCAGAGCGTGCGTTCGCCCGAATCGATCCCCTAGCGCACCGAAGAGCCATCCTCCGGCGGCGGCTCCCAGCATGAATGCGGCCTGGTTGAACGCAAACCACTGAGTCACCACCTTCTCAGGCGTCGACGGACCCAGCAGCTCCAGCATCATCTGGCGGTGAATCAGAATGAAGAGCGAATTCTCCAGCCCCGCAAACATCCACGCCAGAAACCCGGCCACCAGAATGCGGACTCGATACTGACTCTGATCGTCCGATACGCCGACAGTGCTCATCCGCTGATCCTGATTCAAACACCAACGTTCGATCGCTGTTGCAGTGCGCAGGAACCGTCCCGGGCATGTTCCCTGGGCAAGCTCAGCGTCGTGCTTCCGGCTTGCCCATGGATTCGACCATGAAGTTGTACATCAGCGTGTTGTAGTGCTGGCCGAAGATGCCGTGGCGGGCGGTGGGGTAGAACATGACTTCGAACTGTCGACCCGCGTTCTGCAGCGCGTGCACCAGCTGAATGGTGTTCTCAGGATGCACATTGTCGTCCTTCAATCCGTGCAGCAGAAGCAGTCGTCCCTTCAGATTGGCGGCTGCGGCGACGACGGATGATGCTTTGTATCCGTCCGGATTCTCCTGAGGTGTCGACATGAATCGCTCAGTGTAGATCGAGTCGTAATGAGCCCAGTCGGTCACGGGTGCTCCGGAGATGCCGGCACTAATGCGGTCCGTATGAGTCATCACATAAGCTGTGAAATAGCCACCGTAACTGTGACCATTCAGACCAATCTTCGTTGTGTCGGCCCAGCTCTGAGCCTTCAGCCAGTCACACACGGAAACCAGGTCTTTTGTTTCCTCAACACACAGCTTGCGATAACAGAGCCAAGCACTCTTCGCGCTGTAGCCGCTGGCGCTGCGAGGATCAAATGTGATGACGACGATGCCCAGGTTGGCGAGCATATGGTCGGCAAGCCGCGGGTTCCAGCTGTCCCGAACCTGCGGTGCATGGGGGCCTGCGTAGGTCTTCAGCCAGACGGGATATTTCTTCGAAGGATCAAAGCCTGGAGGCAACACCAAAATGCCCTTCGTCGTGCTACCATCCGACATCGGAAGGTCACGCATTTCCACCGTACCGAACTGATACTTGTCGACAGGAAGCGAAGGCGATTCGGAGAGCACTCGAACTTCCTTTCCAGTGCCATCACGCATCGTGACTTTCACGGGCTTCGTCAGGCTGCTGGCAGAATCCGCAAACCATGAACCATACTGACTGACCGATGCGGAATGCTGTCCGGGTTCCGGCGTCAGGACCTGCACATCGCCTCCAGGTTGTGCGAGAGAAACCCGGCAGATCGTTTCCGCAATCGGCGAGTTCTTCGTTCCCGCAACGAGCACACTGGTTTCATCTTCACTGACGGCCAGCAGGTCGCGTGCTTCCCACTCTCCGCTGGTGAGGGCCGTCATCTGTCCGTCTTTGCCGACACGATAGAGATGCTTCCAACCACTTCGTTCACTGAAGAGCAGAAAACTGCCGTCCTTCAGAAACGTGACATCTCCGGGATTGTCCACCCACGCTTCCGTCTGATCTCGCAGCACCTTCCAACTGTCACCAGTCTTCAGGTCTGCGACCAGAATATCCAGCCATGTCTGAATTCGGTTCTGAGCAAACCAGTACACTGTTGAACTGTCCGGCAGCCAGTTGAAGTGGGCCAGAATGAAGTCCTGTGGCTCATAGGACGCCGTGCTGATCCATCGAGTCGGTCCGCCACTGGCTGACACCACACCCAGCCGAACGATCGGGTTCGTTTCTCCGGCCTTTGGATAATGCTCAATCTCAATCGACTGCTGTACGGTCGTATGATCACTGATCTGGAACTTTGGAACGGCCGTATCGTTGAACTGCTGATAGGCAATCTGTTGCCCATCGGGACTCCAGCGCCAGGCCAGCCAGCTGCGGTTATAGACTTCTTCAAAGTAGACCCAGTCGGCCTTGCCGTTGCGAATGCCGGGACCGGCATCATGAGTCAGCTGGCGAAGCTCTGACTTCGCAAAGTCCGCGACCCACAGTTCATCGGCCTTCACAAAGCCCAGTGCGCTGCCAGTCGAATTCAATGCGGTCAGCTCGATGTTCTCAGGCACACCCGCGACCACTGCGCTGTCGGTTCCGTCGAGTGTCATGCGGATCAGACGATCCTTCACTCGAAACACAGCGAGACGCTTCTTTGGGGAAAACTCCAGCCAGCCTCCGGCGGCAAGCTTTTTTGCCTCTTCGGCTTCAATGCCCGCCTGAGATTTCAGCGCGTCGGCCAGCTTTCCCGCGTCATACCAGGCAGACTTCTCGCCAGTCTTTGCGGCAACCTTCACCCAGCCATCGCCATCGCGCTGGATGTAGCTTTCATCATCGATCCACGTGAGTCGCTGTGGTGGTCCGCCACCCAGAGAAAGTCGCTTCTCTCCATACACATGATCAAAGGTTATCGGCTCTTTGCCAGTGAACTGAGCATGCACCGCCGAAGGCAGCACCACACTCATCACAGCAACAAGCGAAATACTCAAACCCAGCGCTCGCGAAGACTTCGGAAGCAGCGCCATTTCAATACCCTCAGCAGGAATAAGAACTCCCTACGATTTCATCAGGTGCATCCCGATGAACAGGAAGCTCAGAAGTGTGCCACACGTCTACAGAATATGACAGCGCAGAGGACCAAACGACAACCGACGCGGTCCACAAGGTACCGCGTCGGTCGTGATTGGTCTTCTGTTTCGAACTGCTCGGCTCAAATGGAGCCAACCAGCAGCCAGCAATTATCGCTGCATTGCCTTCTTCATGGCGTCACCCATTCCAGCCGGGCTGTCGGAGACGACAACGCCCGCTGCTCGCAACGCCGCCATCTTCTCCGCTGCACCGCCGCCACCGCCGGAGATGATCGCTCCTGCGTGACCCATGCGCTTTCCTGGAGGAGCTGTCTGGCCTGCAATGAATCCGGCCACTGGCTTGGTCACATGACTCTTGATGTATTCCGCAGCCTGCTGTTCTGCACTGCCGCCGATTTCACCAATCATCAGGATGCCTTCTGTTCCAGGATCATCCTGGAACATCTTCAGCAGCTCGATGTAATTCGTGCCATTGATCGGGTCACCGCCGATACCCACTGCGGTGCTCTGCCCCAGGCCGACTCGACCCAGCTGCCAGGCCGCTTCGTAGGTTAGCGTCCCGCTCTTGCTGATAATGCCAATCGTGCCTGGCTTGTGAATGTAACCCGGCATAATTCCGATCTTGGCGACACCCGGAGTAATCACGCCCGGGCAGTTTGGGCCAATCAGACGAGACCGAGACTTCTCGAGTCCTCGTTTGACGCGAAT
>JAEUII010000112.1 GCA_016795145.1 Planctomycetaceae bacterium | reverse complement strand
TTGGGTTGAGCCGTCATTCCCGCGCAGGCGGGAACCCAGCTTTCAACGTTCTGGGTTCCCGTCTGCGCGGGAATGACGAGCCCCTCTTACTTGTTCTGACGGAGCACTACGGGATTTCTTTTTTCGCGACAGGGGATTGCCATCACTGCTTCGTTCTGACGTACGTGCCGTCTTTCCATTCGAATCGAATGGAATTCACCAGATCCTTTGAAGACTTCTTTCCTGCAAGCAGGTCCCGAGCCAGCTGAAGTTTCGACTCGAGGTACTCGTGATTACTCTTCAGTGTCGCTCGCGCCTGCTGCTCGCATTCGGCAACAACTTCGTTCTCGGGGCCGGCGTATTTCTCGAGGGCCGCCAGACCAATGTCAGTCGGCACGTATAACAAAAATCGAGCCAGTTCCGTGATATGCGTTGGATCAGAGGCTGTCGCAAGCGCCTTTGCGGCGGCTTCCGACAGCGCCTCCTTCATCCACTCTGAACGGCTGGATGCGTTGATGATCTGAATAAAATCCCGCACCCGAATGGCCGTACTGAGATCTGTTTCGGAAAGCGCCGCATACAAGACTGGATGTCTGGGGACACGAGCAATTCCCATGCAGAGTTCCCTGGAAGGCGCTTCTCGCCATTGCTTTGCCAGCCAGGCCACGACGATCTCGGGGACTTCCGGAGCGGATTGCATGTAGTAGGACCAGTCGAAGTCGGCATACGGTCCGGCGACTTCGGCAAAATTCGATCCGGCGATTTCGATCAGTAGCGGAAGAAAGTGGCGGTTGAGGTCGCTTCGGCGTGTTGCCAGCCAGGAAGTCAGTTCTTCGCGATTTGCTCCTGCTTCCAGTTGTTGTTCAATGTAGTACTTCAGCAAATCAGAGTGCGTCCAGTCCGCGGAGGCCATGATCTTTCGAAGCTGCTGCTGAAACTCAGTCTGTCTGGACTCCATCAGGATTGATATTGCATGCCCGCGGAAAGTCAGCAGAGATCGGTCGTCCCCGAATTGCCGCCGCTGTCTTTCCAGGTACAGCTTCAGCAATGGGACGGATCGGGGATCATTCGAACGGGCAATCCATCGCCAGTCTCGCCGAATGACTGCATCCTGAAACTCGAGTGGCTCTTTGGAGAAGCGTTCCAGTTCGTGACTGTGAATCGAAAGTACATCGCGGTTCGGCGGCACCTGCGGAGTTAGTTCCTGGCGGAGCGGCGGATGGGAGTCGATGTAATCTGCATACGCCACCAGCGGGTCGACAGATTCTTCAGCAGCAAGCGTCCTGAGCGCTTCGGCTTGTCGGCTGACTGTTTCCCAGCTGGATACGTTCAGCACGATGTCATCGTTGTTTTTGTATGAGTGAATGCTGTCAGAAGCCGCTGCGAAATCACCGACCCTGAATTCCCAGAAGTACCGGCCGTTTGCGAAGCGCTTTAGAATCAGGTCCGTTGTTGTACCGATATCTCCGGCTTCCGGATTGAATGGATCAAATGGCACCGCACTCCAGTTCATCGACACCAGTGAATCGGTGGATGAGGATGTGTCCCAGGTAAACGCGGCCTCCTGAACGGGCGGCACCTGAACCGGAGTGACTCGCGCGGCAAACTCGTCGAGTGTCATCGTGAGTGGTGTCTTTCCCAGTAGTACGCCGTTGCAGCGAACATCGATCCCCTCATAGCCCGTAACTGAGATCTTCGGTATCGTGATTTTCGTTTGATCTGGCCGTCCGTCGTAACGTAAGACGCCTGCAGTTTGGCAAACGAGAAACGCCCCGGCCGGGACAAGAATCACCTCCGGGAGAGCGGCGACTCCTTTCCAAAACAGAAATCCAGCGATCAGCAGCCCCGAGACGACATAGATGCCGATGAAGAGCGGAGTCTCCGCCCATTGGCCAAGTCGCTGCCATCCACCGGCCATCGCGTAGTACATGGCAACAACGGGTATCAGGAATGCCGTTACGCAGGCAAATGTCAGTACTCTGCGGGCCTTTGCTTTGGCGTGCATCGAACGTTCCTTATTGACTGTGATGTTCGCTTTGAGTCCACAATACACAGGCCATAACGGCGCAGAAGGCCATCGCAGGCCATGCAGCCCAGGCAACCGATGTCCATCGAAGGGGGGCGACGAACATTGTGACGACAAAAGCAGACGCGATAACGGCGAGCGTGATTCTGAACGTGGGGAACAATGACTGACTGGACATCGTCGCCGTCAGCACCAGCGTGGTCACAAAGAAGGGAAAGCAGACGTAGGGTGCAAAGTGAGGCAATTCAGCCAACTCGTTCCACCGAACCATGGGAAACCATGGCGACCCAAATGACTGCTGAACGAACTGCCGTATTCCGAATGTCTGAAGAACCGCGACCCACACAAACGACAACGCGATTACGATCAAACCTGTGGTCAACCGCGAGACAAACTGCTGTCGTCGGGTTAACCCGCGTGAACTTAACCAGACCCCAACTCCGACCGGATTGCAGAAAATCCGAGTCGGGAGCAACAGGCCCAGCGCGACGAACAGATACGTCAAAAACTGCGTGGTCTGCTCTTCATAGTCATAAGTCTCGAAGGCTGTTATCGGATCCTGCTGCAGGAGAGCAATCGCAGTGAGCACCCCGAGCAGTGTCAGAATCTCGAGTTTCATTGCCGTCAACAGGTAACGTATGAGAGGCAGACTCATAGGGCTGTTTTCCTTGCTTGTTCCTCGGTCTTCTGGCTGAGTTCGACGAAGATGTCTTCAAGGTTCATATGCTCAACGATGACCTTGTCGCCCAGAGCCTGAGCGAGAGAAAGCTGCGTCGCTTCCTGATAGTCGTCGACGATGAGATCCGTAACCTGATGCTTCGTATGCCTGCGGACGATCTTGAACTGCGAGAGTGCCTGTTCACGCTCTGACGACACGGTTCCTTCGACTCGGATTCGACGCATTCGCCGTTTGAAGTCTTCAAGATCTCCTTCCGCGAAAACTCGCCCGTCACACATCATGGTGACCGTGTCGACGATTCGCTCAATGTCGTGCAGGAGATGCGAAGACACGAGTATCGTTTGGCCATACTCCACCGTCGCCTCCAGCAGCATGTCGAGGCACTGTCGGCGAAAGATCGCGTCGAGTCCGGAAAATGGCTCATCCAGAATGAGCAAATCGGCGCCCTGGCAGATCGCCTGCAGGAGCACAGCGCGGCGTTTCTGGCCAAGGGACAATCGGGAAAACACTGCGGTGGGATCGATGTTGAATTCGTTCGTCAGTCGCGCCGCCAGTTGCGAATTCCAGTTGGGAAAGAACCGTTCGTTCAGCCGAATAATGTCTGCCAGGCACGATCGTGATGGCAGTTCCATTCGGTCTGAGACGTAAGCGATCCGACGCAGAGTTTGACTGTCGTGCTGTCGTGGAGGTTGTCCCAGAACCAGAACCTCCCCACTGTCCGGATACAAATGCCCCATGAGTACCCGAATCAGCGTTGTCTTTCCTGCTCCGTTAGTTCCGAGTAGTCCGTGTATGGAACCGCGATTCACTTCCAGACTGACATTGTTCACAGCTTCTGTTCGGCCAAACCCTCGGCAGAGGTTCCTGACCGAGATGAGCGCTTCATTCATGTGAGTTCTCCGGCAGGTTCTCGAATTCGCTTCCAATCAGCTGCTGAATGTCATCATGACTCAGGCCCAGTCGGACTGCTTCTGACAGCATCCTGCGAATCAGCTCACGAACCTGCTTCTTCGCTTCCGTGCGATTGATCATTGATGGTCGTGACGAAACAAAAGCACCCTGGCCCTGACGCAGTACGATCACGTCTTCAGCAGACAGCTCTGAGTAGATGCGGCTGACGGTGGTTGGGTTGACTTTCAGCTGACTCGCCAACTCTCGCACCGACGGCAGTTTCTCTCCGACCGCCAGGTGACCGGTGGCAACCATCCACTTGATCTGTGCGACGACCTGCCGAGTGACAGGTTCGCCGCTGTTAAAGTCCACGTTGATCAGCACTGCGAAACTCCCTTGCTGTTCGGTAACTTAACTGTATGACAATATGTCATACAGTGCAACAGTGATTTCGAAAAAATACGCGAATCGTCGATCCTCACGGTAAAACCCCGCACTTAGTTTTTTTGGGATGCAGTAGTGGAACGCTGTGTTCCAGGAAGGAGTTGTGCTTTCACTGGCAGTTGGTGGTATACTTCTTCAGTGGTTTGTCACATCAACAATTTGGGTTTAGGCGTCATTCCCGCGCAGGCGGGAACCCCGCTTTCAATGTTCTGGGGTCCCGCCGGTCCCGCCTGCGCGGGAATGACGAACCCTTTTTCGTTGTTCTGACGGAGCACCAGGACTTCATGAGAACTGCATCAGTGCGGTCAAGTCGGCATAGAGAATTGCTGGTAGACTTGTGTGGGTAATTCGACTCATTGGATCAGGAAGGAACTTGCATGCCCGCCGGACGACTCAGCCATGCTGACTCATTGATTTCACGGAATCGCACAGCATCCCCAAGTCGTCGCGAGGCGATCCGAATTGGTGCTCTCGGAATGGGAGGCATTTCGCTGCCGGGTCTGTTGAAGGCCGAGCAGGCGGCGGGGGTCGGGAAGTCGCACAAGTCGGTCATCATGATCTATATGGTGGGAGCGCCGCCGCATCAGGACATGTATGACCTGAAGATGGAGGCACCTTCGGAGATTCGCGGGGAGTTTCGTCCGATTCCAACGAATGTTCCGGGCATCGAAATTTGCGAGCACATGCCGCATCTTGCGAAGATCATGGATCGCTGTATTCCGCTTCGATCTGTCTATGGGTCGCCCGACGGCAATCATGATTCCTTCATCTGCTACACCGGACGATCCGTTCGCAATCAGCCGCCGGGAGGATGGCCCGCGATTGGTCCTGTGGTTTCCAAAGTGCGAGGTGCCGCGGATCCTTCAGTGCCTCCGTTTATCGGGCTGGCTCCCGATGCAGGACATCCGCCGTATGGTTCACCGGGATTGCCCGGGTATCTTGGCGTTGGTCATGCGGCGTTCCGTCCGTCAGGACCAGCGAAGGCTGACATGGTGCTGAACGCGATTACTCAGGATCGTCTGCAAAGCCGCAGCCAGCTGCTTCAATCGTTCGACCGACTTCGCCGCGACATTGATACGAAGGGAACATTGAAGGGGCTGGATGACATCAACCAGCAGGCTCTGGGGATTTTGACTTCGAGCAAGCTCGCCGATGCGTTTGATCTTTCAAAGGAACCACCTGAAGTACTTGAACGCTACGGCAAAGGCGATCCCAAAAACTACGGTGACGGTGCTCCTCGCAACCCGGAGCACTTCGTGATGGCGCGGCGTCTGGTCGAAGCGGGGGCTCGCGTTGTGACATTGAATTTCGGCCGCTGGGATTTTCACAGTTCGAACTTCAGCGAAGCCAGAGATACTCACCTGCCCATCTTTGACCGTGCTTTGTCGGCGTTGATTGAGGATCTGCACGAACGTGGACTTGGTGACGATGTTGCCGTCGTGGCGTGGGGCGAATTTGGTCGGACTCCACAGATCAATAAAGATGCAGGTCGCGATCACTGGCCGCAGGTTGGCGGAGGACTGATTGCCGGCGGAGGATTTCGAACGGGCCAGGTCATCGGATCCACCGATCGGCTCGGGGCTGAAATTGCCAGTCGGCCCGTGCATTTTGGCGAAGTCCATGCCAGCCTGCATCGCTTCCTGGGCATCGATCCGGAAACAAAGCTCCACGATCTCGCAGGACGTCCTCAGTACATTGTTGAAGGGCACAAGCCACTGCCGGAACTGTTTTGAAATGGATATTCATTGTGCGGACGTGTTTCGGCGGAAACTGCTGATTGCTGGTAATGAGAGATGTACGCCTGCGTTGCTCCATCGTTAGATCCCGGCTAACCGGATCATTTTGCGTAGCTTGCCTGACCGATAATGCCAGTACGACTGCTGACTTCTCGTACACGTCAATGGCAACAGGT
>JAEUII010000108.1 GCA_016795145.1 Planctomycetaceae bacterium | reverse complement strand
CGCTACAGCCTTCGACTGCTGCCTCGCCACTTCAGTTGCTGCGACGAGCCTATCTGGATGTGATTGGATTGCCGCCAACCGAAGAGCAAATTGCGGCGTTCGAAGCAAAGCTGGATCAGGGGCGATTGAGTGACGATGTCTGGCGAGAAACAGTCGATGACCTTTTGGCGTCGCCTCATTACGGTGAAAAATGGGCGCGGCACTGGCTGGATGCGGCACGTTATTCGGACTCTGACGGCTTCGAAAAAGATAAGCCCCGCTTCGTGTGGTTCTATCGTGACTGGGTCGTTCGTTCCCTGAACAACGACAAACCCTACGACCAGTTTCTTCAGGAGCAGCTTGCTGGTGACCTGATGCCTGGCCGGACTCAGGATCAGCTCGTGGCCACCGGTTTCCTTCGAAATTCGATGATCAATGAAGAAGGCGGCGTCGATCCGGAGCAGTTTCGAATGGAGGCCATGTTTGATCGGATGGATGCCGTGGGCAAGGCAATGCTCGGTCTGACCATTCAGTGTACTCAGTGTCACAATCACAAATACGATCCGTTCACGCAGCAGGAATACTATCAACTGTTTTCCCTGCTGAATAACTGCGACGAAGCGCAGGCGACTGTCTACACCGAAGCGGAACAGACGAAGCGGACGCAGATTCTGAAAGACGTCGCCGCCATCGAACAAAGTCTCAAAGAGTCTCATCCGGAATGGTCGACGTCGCTGACTTCTTGGCTCAATACAATGCCGGCTCAAAGTGGCAACTGGACCATCATGCGTCCCGAGCTGGATGCGAGCGGCGGTCAGAAACACTACCTGCTGGACGACGGCTCCATCCTGGCTCAGGGCTACGCTCCGACGAAGCACACAACCGAGTTCACGGCGGACACTGATCTGAAGTCGCTGACCGGGTTCCGCATCGAATTGCTAAACGATGCCAACCTTCCTCACGGTGGACCTGGAAGATCGGTGGATGGACTCTGTGCTCTGTCGGAATTTCAGGTTGTCGTGACCAACAAGAGCACTGGCAAGAGTCAGAACGTGAAGCTGAAGTCTGCGACAGCAGATGTGAATCCCGCCGAACGTGAACTGGCTGCGATCTACGGTGACAAGTCCAAAGACCGCCGTGTGACCGGGCCTGTTTCTTATGCGATGGACGGGAACAATCTGACGGCCTGGGGAATTGATGTCGGTGGAGGACGCAGCAATGTTCCTCGGAATGCCGTCTTCGTGCCTGAGTCACCAATGATCAGTGATGCCGGCTTTCGAGTCACCTTTAAGCTGGTTCAGATGCATGGAGGATGGAACAGCGACGACAACCAGAATAATAACCTCGGGCGATTCCGACTTTCTGTCACATCCGATGCGGAACCAGCCGCGGATCTCATTCCTGCGGGCGTTCGCAAACTCGCTGGTGCCAGGGATTCACTGCGCCGTGCAAATTTGGAGACTGCGTTTTCCGTGTGGCGAACGACAGTGCCGGAGTTTGCAGATGCGAACCAGAAGATTGAAGCACTCTGGCAACAACATCCGCAGGGAACGACTCAGCTTGTTCTGTCGGAGCGTGTGAAACCACGAGCCACTTACCTTCTGACTCGTGGCGATTTTCTTAAGCCAGCGGACCAGGTGACATCCGGCATTCCCGAAGTGTTGAATTCGGATCATGCTGCGATCCCTTCGAATCGACTGGAACTCGCGCAGTGGATGACTCGACCTGCCGCACCGACGACAGCGCGGGCGATTGTGAACCGGCTGTGGCAGGAGTACTTTGGCATCGGCATCGTTCGAACGGCGGAGGACCTGGGGACTCAGGGAGAATATCCAAGTCATCCGGAGTTGCTCGACTGGCTGGCTGTGGAACTGAGGGAGCATCGATGGAGTCTGAAACATATTCACCGACTAATCTTGACTTCAGCCACATGGCGACAGTCTTCGGTCGTGAGTGCAGAGCTTCTGACACGTGATCCGGAGAACCGACTGTTGGCGCGAGGTCCGCGGCAGCGAGTTTCCGGGGAAGGTGTTCGGGACATCTTTCTGACGGCCAGCGGTCTGCTGAATCGTGATACGGGTGGTCCGTCGGTTTATCCGCCGGCGCCGGAGTTTCTGTTTCAGCCGCCTGCGAGTTATGGACCGAAAACCTGGGCGCTGGAGACCGGTGCGAATCGCTATCGACGAGCCTTGTACACGTTTCGATTCCGCTCCGTTCCGTATCCTGTGCTGCAGAACTTCGATACTCCGCGTGGCGATGTGGCGTGCGTCCGGCGGACTCGATCCAACACTCCTCTTCAGGCACTGACAACCTTGAATGAAGAGCTGTTCATGGAATGCAGCCGAGCACTCGGCGCGGAACTGGCGAAGGCCGACGGTGATGAGACGAAGAAGATTCAGACGTTGATGCGACGATGTGTGACTCGTCAGGCATCAACTGTTGAACTTGGAAAAATGAGAACCTTCCTGGAAGCTCAGCGGGCGCGATTTGCGACCGATGCCAAGGCGGCTGCTGAGCTTGCCGGTCTGCCGACGCCCTCGGAAGATTCTGGTGTCCGTGAGTCGTCTGCGAAGTCTAACGTTGCAAATCAGGCCGCATGGACTGCGCTCGCTCGAGTTGTCCTGAACCTGGATGAAACAATCACCAAAGAGTGAGAAACAGCCAGCCTTTGCACTGTCGCTCTTCGCGCTATTCGAACGGATTGATCAGAGGTACTCCGGCATTTTGCATCAACCAGAAACTTCATAGGTCATCTGTCGACTCGGAAGGAATTGGCTGAAACCAATCAGGTGCTGGACAGGACAATAGCCAGTCAACAACCCCTGCATTATCGCCTGCTGAAGTGCGTTTGAGGAGATACTGTCCTGCTGCGATTCGTGAAAATCGAAACTGCTGTCCGGGCAGGATGCGATCTTGTTCCCGGAATTCTGCGGGAATCACAATTTGGCCTTTGCTGGAAACGGTTGTCTTCATGGAAGTAAGCGTGTGTTTTATTTCTGGTTTGTCAAGTTGAAGGCAGCTGGAGACAACGTTGAGGATTCTGGAGTCGGCGTTTGGGGTTCTGTTATTGATAAGGTAACTTCAATAACGCTCGTGTTTTTTGAACAGCAACAAGGGTGAACCATGATTCCACGTCGTACAGCACTGGGCGTTCTTGCCGCACTGTCTGCGTCTTCCTGTTCGAGCGTACGGGCGGTGGGGCCGAAGCAGGGAGCACGCATTCGTATTGGCCAGATTGGTACGACGCACGCTCATGCCACCAAGCTGGCGGTTTATCGACAGTCAGCAGACTATGAAGTCGTTGGCGTGGTTGAACCCGACTTAGCCCGGCGTGCACAGGCGGAGCAGAAGGAGGCGTTTCGTGGTGTCACCTGGATGACGACGGAGCAGCTGCTGAATCAGCCAGGCCTGCAGGCTGTGCTTGTGGAAACGGATGTCTGTGATCTGCTGAAGAATGCGGAGCTGTGTGTTGCCGCCGGAAAACATGTGCATATCGATAAGCCGGCCGGTGAGTCGCTCGATCACCTTCGTCGAATCCTGACGACGGCCGATGAGAAGAAGCTGATGGTCCAGATGGGGTACATGTACCGGTACAACCCCGCCATCAAAATGCTGCGCCAGATGCTGATGGATGGCTGGCTTGGTGAGATCTTTGAAGTCCACACAGTGATGAGCAAAGTTGTGGATCCCGCGGCTCGCCGTGATCTTGCGAAGTATCCCGGAGGCATGATGTTTGAACTGGGATGCCACGTTATGGATCTGGTCATCGCGATTCTGGGTCGACCGGAAAGTGTGACCGCGTATTCGAAACACAGTTCCACAATAGACGACGGCCTGAAGGACAACATGCTGGCCGTCCTGGACTATCCCAAAGCGACCGCGACAGTGAAAACATCCGCGCTGGAGGTCGAAGGATTTGATCGACGGCATCTGGTCGTGTGTGGAAGCGAAGGAACATTTCACATTCAGCCGCTTGATAGTCCCTCGGCTCGTCTGGCACTCAGCAAGCCGAAAGGTTCGTGGAAAGCAGAGACGCAGGACGTGACGTTTCCGAAATACGTTCGTTACGTCGATGATGCCGCGGACATGGCTCAGGTGATTCGTGGGGAGAAAACGTCAGACTTCAGCAGCCAGCACGACCTGATTGTGCAGGAGACATTGCTGAAAGCCTGTGGCTGTAATGGATCTTGCTAAAGATCCCCGAATCCAGTCCCCAGCCCCTTCCGCAGGATCCACAAACCGAAACACAGTATTTGACGAAGCGGCATTTTTTTCTGCCGTACCTGCCGAAATCTCGACATCAGCAGAAAGCTCAGAACTCAACAAGGGGAACGATAGAATGCAGAAACACATACGCTCTCCAGGGCGTCGTCGATTCCTGTCCGCAGCAGCAACTTCGATGGCAGCGATGGCAGGCGTTCCCTGGATGTCGCCCGTGGTCGCAGGCGATCCGCCAGAGGTGAAGAATCCCAGAGCGACCGATGGCGATGAGCGATTTGAGCCGAACTGGGACCAGCGACTGACGATTACGGTGGGCGAAAAATCAGGCGACATGGTCGGGCACAGTGATCGAGTCATTCAGGCCGCACTGGACTATGTGGCTCGACTTGGCGGCGGCACGGTGCAGGTGTTGCCGGGAACTTATACGTTTCGGAATGCTGTCTGGCTCCCATCGCGGGTGCGACTGCGCGGCAGCGGTGCGGACTCTGTCATCACGCGCGGTGCGTCCGTTCGAACGGAACTGACAGCGGATTCCGACTGGTATGATCAGGAAATCACGTTGAAGGATGCCGGTGCATTTCAGGTTGGCGATGGCATCGTCCTGCAGGCAACAAATCCGCACAACAACGGTCCCACAGTCATCAAGCGAACACTGGTCGCTCGTAACGGCAATCGCTTCAAGGTCAATGATGGCCTTCGCGAGAATCTCTGGATCAGCGGCAAGCCCACCTGCGCGTCGCTGTTTCCGTTGCTGACCAGCGAGCACACTGCCGACGTCGTCATCGAGAATATCACGCTCGACGGTAATCGCGAGAACTGCGAAAACTTCAACGGGAACTATGGAGGATGCGTCTTCCTGCAGGACTGTAACCGCTACAAATTCAAAGACGTGGAAGCTCGCAACTACAACGGTGACGGCATCAGTTTCCAGATCTGTCACGATGTCGTCGTGGAGAACTGCCACAGCCATGACAATACGGATCTGGGCGTTCATCCAGGCTCGGGCTCACAGAGACCAATTCTGCGCGGCAACCGACTGGAGCGCAACAGTCAGGGAATTTTCTGGTGCTGGGGAGTCAAGTTTGGGCTCGCGGAGAACAACATCATCGACGGAAACTCATTGTATGGAATCTCGATCGGTCACAACGATACCGACAACGTGATGCGCTCCAACACAATCCGTAACAGCGGTAAGTTTGGAATTCTGTTTCGCGATGAAAATCGAGGTATCGACTTCTGGGCCAACCGCAATGTGATCGAGAGCAATACCATCGAGAACAACGGTGACGATGACGGTGCCGGTATTGAAGTCACCGGCCAGACGAAAGACCTTCAGCTCACCGGTAACACCATCACGGAAACTCGCAACCCGGCTCGACGCGCTGGAATTCGAATCGCGGAAACAGCGGGTGAAATCAAAATGGCCGATAATCAGATCACCGGCTTCGCTCATGACATCGTCGACAAACGGACGAAACGGGGATAACAGCCTGTTGAAAACGGAGAAGATCGCCAATCACAACTCGTGAACGTCACGCGCTCCGTGAATGACACGAGCCAATTGAACTCCGTCAGCCATTGGAAGATAGAACACGACATAGCTGCCAGCACTGAAGCACCGAATGTCAGGACCCAACTCCGGTCGACGTTCACCGAGCAATGGTTGGTTTGCGTAAGAATGACATCGGCTAATCAGGCGTTCGACAAACTGGTCAGCAGCAATGGGATTGTCGCGGGCGATAAACAGCCAGATCTGGTCGAGGTCTGCCTGAGCTGATTCCGTGATGAGCAAACGAGTCATGTGTTGCTCGATTTCTCAGCAGCCAGTCGTTCGTATCCGCGTCGCTTCATGTCATCGAGATCCAGCGTAACCACGCGACCCGCACTGATATCGTCGAGACCGATTTGGATTTCGGCTCGCAACGCACTCAGTTTCTGCTCCCGTCGCTGTAGCAAATCAAAGGCTTCAGCTGCAGCCTCTTCCTCTGACCGAAACCGGCCACTGGCAATCGCCTGGGCGACAAACTGTTCAAATTCACGTGGAACCGTCGTCGACATATTGCGGTCACCCTTTCAAAAGGCTGTCTCACCACGACACAACCGAAAGTCGATGTGTCTGAACTCCGCAGTGTAATCATCGATGGGCGATGCGTCACCAGTTTTTCTGATCTACGACAGCACTCAGTATCCCGATCTCGGCCGGTAATGGCTTACCATCACGTTCACCGCCTCGTCAGAGTCGCCACAACAGCTCGATGATCAGACCCCATGTCGGGAAGTACCTGGCGATCCATGCATTGCAGTTCGTCTGAAAACAGAATGTGATCAATCACGATGCCGAACGGAAATGATCGATAGCGGTACCAAGTTGGCGTCAGTCCTCTTCCGGTCGCGCAGCTTTGCAGATCCGTCTCAGCAAGAAGCTTGTGATAGAAGGGCGACCACGGTGTCGTATTCAGGTCACCCGCCAGGATGATGGGCGTTGATGCGTTGTGTGTTTGGAAGTCCCTGATATGACGGGCCAGCATGCTCATGTGCTCATTGCGAGTCTCATAGAGATTGCGGTTCATGGGCGGAACAGGATGAGTAGCGATCACGTGGATGCTTCCGAACGGGCTGTCCACCGTCGCCTCGACCGAAGGATTCCAGTCGCGATTCAGAACGAAGCTGCGATCGTCCCCCAGAGGAAAGCGTGACCAGAGCCCGATCCCGAAATTTCCAGGGTCCTGTGGATGCACCGAAGTAAAGGGGTGCGAGGCCTGCAATGCCTCGTTGAGACGATCGGCCAAAGGACCACTGAGTTCCAGCACTGCGATCACATCCGCATCCTCGCCGGAGATTTGGCGAATGACATCGTCGAGACGTCGGTTCACGGCCAGGACGTTGATCGTCATGACTTTCAGAGACCGGTTCGCGGAGTCATCACCGTTCGCGCTCAGTGGTATTGGAGCGTGGTCAGCTACAAATGCGGAACGTAGCCCCCAGCCTTGCCAGCAAAGTGCTGAAACTAGCACGATCGCTGCATTCCTGTTCCTTGCCGCACCAGCAATCAGCGATGCGATGCTCAGGGCCAGCACCAGCTGGACTCGCAAATTGGCCAGCAGTTCTGCAAGCCAGTGAAAGCGGGCAAGAAGGCCTGCTGCCGACAACAGACACAGTGCCAGTGTCATGGACCAGACCAATATGAGCGAGACGGTCCATCGCTTCGCAGTATTGCTTGTTGGCACTGTGTTCCCTGGCCCTCATTCGAGCTTTACAGTTTGGTCTCGTCCAGCCTGGCTAGTTGTTGATTTCGCGCTGGAAATCAAATCGTCGGGGTGTCCCGCCTTTGATTTGGCCGATCGTCGCGCTGAGACTGCCATCAGCCGACAGTTCGTAGACGATTCGATTCGGGTAGTCGTGACGAGGATTCTCAAAGACTGCGCGGTTCGCGCTAACTTCCGTAAGCACGAATTCAGTCGGTGTCCTGCCGCCAGGCTGAGCGATGTAGATCAGTCCGCCATCGCGTTCCACGATTCGGAGATATTCGAACGCAAACATCTTTCCGCTGGTGTTTACGGAGCGTGAGACCGCCAGCATCGCGCCGCCAAGCGGCGGACTCCATCGTTCTTCGTTCGTCGCCCCGGTACTTCTGGTTCCAACCCAGGCACCGGCCAGCCAGGCCATGTCTCCAATGGACGCTTTGGCTGCTGCGGGCATCGGTATGTCTTCTGCATGCCGGTAAAGGCCAACAGAGTCCTTCACCACGGGCGGATCCACCTTAACGCTCACTTCCAGACCGTCAGGTGTCGTTCGAAATGAGCGTGTGATCTGTCGAATGCTCTGCGGGGCGCTGCTTCCTATACGTTCGAAGGTGACGTCATACTTGAATGTGCCGTCCTTCCATGTGCCCTGATACCGCGAAATGGTCTTTGGCTCGCTGATTTCCGTGATTGTCCCGTCGAGAGCAACACGCACGTCCTTATGACCAGAGCCATGCCCGTTCAGGATCACCGCTCCATCCTCCACTTTGATCGAGAACTTTGAGGACATTGGAGGTCCCAATTGTTCGAGCGCTCGTCCTTCCGTCCGGTCTTCGACAAAGGTCCACTCGCCGTCCAACGTTTTGAGTTCATCCGCCCGGACCATCTGTCCAGCAGGGTTCAATGTCATCGAATGTGTGCTTACGGTGACAAGTACTGCGATGATCCAGCGTCGGGAGTCCATTGCTGATTCTCCATTTCTAACCAGGAGCCTTGATGATGACTCACATAACACAGTCGTTGGGCTGGGCAATCCTGCAGGCAATGGCAGAACAGGCCTGTTGCAGCAGAGTGTAGTGAGATCGCATGCCTTTGCCATGCAAATGTATATTGGTATTGCCTGCAAGGGCGTTACACTGAGCCAGCAGGCTCCAGGGTGCTGACTGCTCGTCCTTCCCTGTTCAGCGTCAGCAGCACCGAACGCATCGTGACTGCTTCGGCAGTCTGTTTTGTGTTGGACATTGATTAGCTCGATACAAGGACCGATTGCCATGGTGAAGCGAAAGGTGAGCAAGACAAAGAAGGCTGCACCGAAAGCGGCGACTGGTCATTCGCCGTCAGTGGAAGACGGGGCGAAATGTAAAGTGATCGGTGGAACCCACAAAGGTAAGGAAGGCATCGTTCGGGATCTCAACACCAGCAAGACTGGTCAGTTGACAATCACTGTCGTTCAGCAGAACGGAGAACGATTTAAGACTCTCGCCAGAAATGTGAGCGTCGACTAATGCGCAGGTCGCGTGGGTTGAACCAGTCAGCTTTCTTCCTTGCTGCCCTCTGCGTTGCTTGCGGATTGTTTTGGTGCGGTGATGCGTATCGAACAAACTGCACCGGCGCTTTTCGACACACATTGATGGAGGCTCCGGCCGGATTGCCTGTTGTGATGCACGAGTATGGCGTTCGGCCGATTCTGTCCCCCAATCTACCTCCGGATCCTCGTAATGTTGTCGTGATAGTTTCTGGTACTTACCGGATGAACCTCCAGACCCTCCTGACTTGGTTCGTTGCAATCACAACGTTGGCTGCCAGCCGCATTTGGGCGCGCGACAAAGTCACGGGCCAGGCCGGTTTGCCATCAAGTCACGGTTCACCATGATGCACGGTTTGCGCGGATGTCAGAGACGGGCCGACGTCCATGTTTCCGACGAAAGTTCATCACCGAATTCTGTGAGGTACGAGATCTTCCAGCGAAGAACTCCGAAGGGCAGGGCGTCGCAGAACTGCACGTCGCATCGCTGAACACATTTGCCGTGAAACGGATCGGTGAGGTAAACACGATCCAGTCCCTTATCGATCTTCCATGCCTGTTCCGGATTCACCTTTGAAGGGACCCAGCCTGTTCCCGTGGCACTGAAGGGACGCCCAAAGGGGACTCGACCGAACATCCGGCTTATCTGTCTGACGGTGTCGCTGTTGTCTTCCGTTTTCAACGCGTCGTTCGTGAGCGCGCGGCCGGGGTTGGTGAGTCGGATCTTTGGAAGGTCGGGGCCAGGGACAATCGTTTGAGTGTCAATGATGGCTTCCGTGACCCAGACGTCAATGGTTCCATCAGCAGCCGCCTGCGTTTCCAGAGTGACGCGACTGCCGCTGGAGCTGACAAACTGTTCACGGAGTCCTACGGTCAGCGTGCCGGGGAACAACGTCGTTCGTTCCGGCTGGAATGGTGGTGTGGGCGTGCGATACCTGATCCAGCCCGCGTCTTCCATCTGCTCATAGATCCACGATGGTTTCCACGGACGCTGCAGCGACCAGAATGTGGTGCCCGCCGAAAGGACCAGCAGCAACAGTGATGTCACGACGCCCTTGAACTTCGCTCGCTGCAGGGGTTCGACCATCGCGACCCACCAGAACGGAAACAGCCACAGCATCCATCGCAGGCCAACCGAGTTTCCTCCGTAGTTGTAGTTCTCCGTGCGAGTCAGATAGAAGCCGAGCGTCACAAGAGTCATCACGGCCCCCGACGCGATGATGACTCGCAGAGCCATCACATGTCGGGGCGTCGCATTCGCAAGACGCGGTTTCAGGAACCATCCCAGCAGCGTCAGGCACAGTGCCGGCGTCAGAGACAGCAGGCCGTGGTGCCCGAGAATGCAGTGAAAGAGATACCGCAGGGGATGTTCCTGATTGGCGTCGAGATCTCGAGGATTCATCCAGTAGCTTGGGATGCCGTTATGAACATAGCGGTAGGTTTCAGAACCATAAGTAGCATAGAACGGCTTCACTCCGCCAGTCGCCATCCAGTTGGTCAGGAAGAAAAACGCCAGAGGAAGAACCGCGGCAGGCACAAAGACCGTGATCGCTCGCTTTCGATCAATGAACGCTGCAAGAACGAACGCCGCGACACCCAGTTGAGCGGCCGGCAGTTCAAAGCAGCTCGTCATGGCGGCAAAGAAACCGAGCCATGCGAAGTCTCCCTGGCTGGGGCTCAGCAGTAATCGAACGGCCGCCGAGATCGTTAACATCGCACAGGCAACACCCGGCGTGTGATTATTCAAAGTGGTCAGATACGGATTCAGAATCGATGCAAACCCTGCGACGGCAAGAATGAAGCACCTTGCCGGAAGGGACACCGACAACAGTAACAGCGTCCGTCCCAGAGATCGAAGTGCAAACAGGAAGGGAATGACATTCACGATCAGCAGCAGAATGCGACTGACGACGGTTGTGTCATTGAAGAGTCCGTAGCCCAGGGTATTCCGTTCAGCGGCGTACAGTCCGGCAACGATGGTCGAAAGAAAGGGAGGCTTTGAGGAATAGAAATGCCAGGGTTCCTGATCGCTCTTTCGAAATCGCACCTTGTCGATCGTCGACCACTTTGCATACTGATCAATCTCGTCAATTTGATACGTTTGTCGTTCAACAAGCGACCAGACGGTCGACCATCGCGAACGATCATTCGCGCTCTGCAGTGGTTCCGAATGCAGCACGGCAGCGGTAATGATGGCCGTGGCGACCGAGATCAAAACCCACTCAACGCAAGACAGCCTGTTAGACGTCTCGTCTGGACTCGAAGTGTCAGATGTGACAGAGATAGACATAAGTGATTTGCTGGAGCAGGCGTTTGAATGTCGGTAGAGACACCGGGAGTGTGTCGGTTTCAACACGAATGCTCAAGCAAGATCAACGCTGCCAAGATGGCCAAACGTCAGACGCCTGCCGATCGTTCACAAACGATTGGCAGGTGGAGAGAATTCCGTGCGAAGTTGCGGACGTTATTCTGTTACTGAGTGAAGTGAATTTCGAAGGCTCGGTTCCGGAGCCACATTGAACAGGCCGCCGCCGAAACCTCCTCCTCCAAATCCGCCTCCCCCCATTCCGCCACCAAGTCCACCTCCACCAAGTCCACCGCCACCAAGTCCTCCTCCTCCGCTTCCTGGCATGTCGCCATGCTGGACCTTGTGCAGCAGCTCCCGGATCTCGTCGTGGACTTTTCGGCGTTGAGTAATGACCATTACATCATGAGGAACGACAAGCAGGAAGCCGGGAGTTGAAGCGCCATTGGAGCTCACAAGTGCGTTTCCATGGGCATCGCGGAGTTCGTCGGTGGAAGCAAGACGTCGCACGGTTCCCACAGCATCGGGGTGAGTTTCATCTTTCCACGTTTCAGGCTGAATCAGACCTGGCAGCTGTGCTGCAAGCTGCTCGGCCATTTTTGTGGGGATACGATAGTAGTAAGTCAAAACTTCATCCGGGTCCGGTCCGGCGACTTTGCGTGGCTTCGATCCTCGCAAAGCTGTTCGATAGTTTTCGAGCAGATTCAGAATCGAATCCTGCATCTTGTCTGTGTGACGAACCACCATGATTCCCGGTCGCGCAAAACTAATCGAACCAATCTCGTCTCCATTGTCGATCCACAGTCCGCCGCACTGTGTGTAGAGAGCACTTTTCAATGCGCTGGATTCGGACTCATTTCGGCAGAGATCACGGACGTCATAGACTGCTGTGCGCGTATTCGACTCTGCTGTTTCTTTGCATACGATCTGAATGACACCGTCCTGGATAAGCCAGGTGAGATTCTGTTCAGACAAAATGAAATCCAGAATCGTTTCGAGTTTCTGGTCCTGCAACTCTGCCGACACCGGTGTTCGGACGGACGTGCCGTGTTTCTTCAGGTCCGCGAGATTCAGTTGGATCTTCGTTCCGGAGATTTTCGCCAATTCATCGACGGCGTCTGAAAGAAGGACTTCATCCAGTGTCAGTGAGAACTTCTGAGCCATCAGACTTCGAATGGCGGTGTGTTGTGGAGCATCCAGTGTCAGCGTTCTGCGAGCGGGCGTTTTGATTGCCTGCAGGAGGGCTTTCAATTCTCGCTGCACGGGTTCGGTTTGCCGAACGAAGATCACATCACCCAGCAGTACCAGATCCCCGTCTTCGTCGCCCATGATCATCCAATTTCCTCCGACAGAGGCCGTGATCATTTCAAGAAGGACATGCGCTTCAAATCCTGCATCAAACAGTTCTCCAAGGTTATAGAACCTGGTGTTATACTGCCGACTGGAGTGTTCCAGAGATGTCAGACAGAGATCCTCACCGCTGAGATACCAGCCGACTCCTATGTTGCTGAGACGGTCAAGCAGCAGATAGAGAGGTTCATCATTCAGCGAATCGCGCAACTTGTCGCTGGACAGGATGCCTGCCTGTTTCAGTTCTTCAGTATTGATGGAAACGCTGAGTTTCTGGTCGTTCTGAAGCCATCGAAAAAGGTCTTTCAGCGTACGACCTTCGAAATTGACAGTCGCCTTCTGGGCAAGTCTCTCCAGCACAATGGTCGCAGGATCAATGGACTCGGGTTCGACTGCAATCTGGAGTTTGTCGGGCGGCGGACTACTTGACTCCTGCCCGATGCAACGACGATCTGTGAAAAGAAAACACGTCAAAAAGCAGAAAATTAACTGACCAGGTCGCATCGATGTCTCCCACGAAATGAGTCGAAAATTCATTCAGTGGTAACGCATTTCCGAGCACTTCCCGGTGTGATTTCCCGGAAAATGTGCCCCTTTCTACCTCAAATCCCTTGAGCTGCTTGTGCCTGCTCCTGTTCTGGATGGTCGACTTGCGCTCTGAAATACTTGCGACATGGAGACCCATGAAGTAAGACGGTCCGGCACGACGGTCAAAGCGGCTGAATTCGTGGACTTTGACTGTGATGACCGAACTGACCTGCATTCGGAGTTTTCAGGTGTCTCGATTTTCGTTCAGCGTTCTGATTTGCGTCATGATTCTCTCGGTCCATGGTTTGGCAAGCGATCAGCGCCCCAATGTTCTGTTCATTGCCGTGGATGACCTGCGGCCGGAGATGGGATGTTACGGGAACACGGTCGTCAAAACTCCGAACATCGACCGACTCGCGGCGCGGGGGATCGTGTTCCAGCGAGCGTATTGTCAGCAGGCAGTCTGCAGCCCGTCACGAACGGCGATCATGACGGGATTGCGGCCGGACGTGACGAAGGTGTGGGATCTGGAAACTCACTTTCGCGCGGCTCAACCAAACTGTGTGACGCTTCCCGAGCACTTCAAGGCCAACGGCTATCGCTGCGAAGCGCTGAGCAAGATCTATCATGCGGGCTATGAAGACGGACGCTCCTGGACCGCGCCGCACTGGTATCCTCGAGGTCGCGCCGTGGATACAGATCCTGTCGACTGGACAAAGCAGATTGTGACGCAACATTCGGTCAGCGTGACAGAATATTCAAAGACGCTTCCGGCGGACCCGACCGAGACATCAAAGAATGCGAAGAAGGGACCTGCGTATGAAGTCAGTCCCAAAACCGATGACGAACTGCCTGACGGTGCAACAGCGGCCGAGGCCGTGCGACGTTTGAGTGAACTCACCGCGAAGAAGGAGCCGTTCTTCCTTGCCGTTGGTTTCCTGAAGCCACATCTTCCTTTTGTTGCACCTAAGAAGTACTGGGATCTGTACGATCCAAAGACGATTCCTGTCCCGGCGATTGATCATCTTCCCGAAGGATGCCCGGAGTTTGCCGGCCACGTGAACGGTGAACTTCATGCGTATCCGGGCGTTCCCAAAGGAAACCCGCTGCCTGATGAGTTTGCTCGCACGCTGCGTCATGGTTACTACGCGTGCGTCAGTTACACGGATGCTCAGATCGGCCGTCTGCTGGATGCTCTCGATAAAGAAGGGCTGTCGAACAACACGATCATTGTTCTGTGGGGCGATCATGGGTGGCAGCTTGGCGACCATGGGCTGTGGCACAAACACACGAACTTCGAGCTGGCCACACGAGCCCCGTTGCTGATCAGCGTTCCCGGTCAGAAAACCGCGGGCCAGAAATGTGCAGCACCAGTGGAATTCGTGGATGTTTATCCGACGCTCGCCGACTTTTGCGGACTTCCTGCTCGAAAGGAACTGGCCGGCATGAGCCTTCGAAAGTACATCGAAGATCCGTCGGCTCCGATGCAGAAAGTTGCCATCAGCCAGTATCCTCGAAGTGCCGGCGCAGAGGGCGGAAGCGTGATGGGCTACAGTATTCGTGATGAACGCTGGCGAGCAACATTCTGGCGACAGCGTGGTGGTGAAAAGATCGTTGCCACTGAACTGTACGATGAGCAGAACGATCCGAACGAAACCAGCAGCGTCCACGATCGGCCAGAGAATGCCGTTGTCCTTGCATCGCTGAGCAAATGGCTTCCCGATCCGAGCGGTTCAGCTCCCGTGAAGAAAGCTGCGACGGGCAACACGAAGAAGACGAATCAGGCACCGCCGAACGAAGATCGTGGTTCCCGTTACGATCGGTTGTACCCCGGCAAGACTCAATTGACTCTGGAAGAGTATCTGCTGAAGCAGGGCGACAAAGACGCGGCAACACAGCGGTTCAAAAAGTTCGACTCCAATGGGGACAACGTTGTGACTCGAGAGGAGTTCATCAAGTCGGGAGCGAAGTGAGCCGCTGAGACGCCGGAGTAAAAAAGTGGGCGTCATTCCGGCATAAGCGGGAACGGTGGGAACGCGGCATATTGAAACCGCGAATGGCAACGCCGTGAGGGGTTTAATAGCGGAACGGCGCAAGCCGTCCGGTGAATTCATGACGCTGACTCACCGGAGGGCTCGCGCCCTGCCGCTAAAAATACTATGTTTCTGCGGTGTGAAATCCTTCACGGCATTGCGCGAATGGATGCAAATTCACGCGAATAATACACAGCAAATTTCTCAAATGGTCTCGTGTTGTTCCCGGTCAAGGGCCCAGCCATCGATTGCCGGCGGAGATGACAGAAGAGTTCAGGAGTGATCATCGCCCGTTGCGATGCCAAGCCACTAATCCGGCATCACGTGCCATGCGGAAGAGTGTTCGGTGATGCTGATGATCTGGTCGGCTGGAATGTTCTGCAGCCGGACGGCCGGCGTTGCTGAACCTGGCCATTCAATCGTAAGTTCGTCAATTTGCGTCGCGCTGCCGAGACCGATCTGGCGATGCAAAGGACTGGCTCCAAATGTGCCGCCACTGTTCATCCAGTGGTAGATCATTCGCGACGATGCACCTTCCGTGATTCGAATGCTGACTCTCGCGCCCACGGCAAACCGGTTACTGGATTTTCCGAACAGCCGAATGGTGATCCAGTGATTTCCAGAGCCCGGATTCCTGAACAGCGCGTTCTGGAAGAGATCTCCGCGAAAGGCACCGCCCAGCTCAACAGCCATATCCTGGTCGCCATCCTTATCAAAGTCCGCGAACGCCACGCCATGACCTTTCTGCAGATGGCCCGTTCGAGTCAGTGCGGTCACGTCGGAGAAGCCCTGTCCCTGGCGGTTATAGAACGTCAGATTCGGCATCAGCATTTGGTAAGGGATGTCACCGGTCGCCAGATGGAAATCCTGAAACCCATCGTTGTCGAGGTCCCCAAAGTTTGAACCCATCGGATGAACAACTCGGTGAAGTCCCATGTCACTTGTGACGTCCCTGAAGTTTGTGCCGCCGTTACCTTCATACAGTGTCATTCGCTCAACAGGGGCTTCTTCACCAAGATAGTCGAGTGCGATGTCTTCGACGCTGGCAGCGTAACTTGTCACAAACAGGTCCAGGTGCCCATCGTTGTTGTAGTCCCAGAACCATGTGGCAAAGCTCTTCAGCGGTTTCTGCACATTCATGGTTTCGGCGACGTCCGTGAATTTACCTGCGTCGTTGCGAAACAACATGTTTGGACCGTCGAGACAGGAAATGTACAGGTCCGGATCGCCATCGTGATCGTAATCGCCCCAGATCACTCCTTTGATGAACCGCGTCACGCTTATGCCGACAGATTCGCTGATCTCCACGAACTGGCCATTTGAATCATTGCGATACAGCTGAAGTGGCAGTTTTTCGTTACCAACGCAGAGGTCCAGGTCGCCGTCGAGATCGAAGTCGGCCCAGGAACCTGTCTGAGTTGGCGCGTTGGGCCATTCTGCTTTCGGAGCGGCGAGACCCGTTTCCAGAGTGATATCTTCAAAGCGACCATCACCGAGATTATGCAGCAGGGAGTTGGGCTGACAGCCGTTTTCCAGCAGCCACGCCCCACGCAGAACGAATATGTCCAGCAGACCGTCATTGTCGAAATCTGCCTGAATCAGGTTCAGGCCATCCGTGATTCCCTCAATGCCGGCCTGGCTTGTGACATCTGCGAAGTGGTTGTCGCCGAGGTTTCGAAGAATTCGGAGTTGCCCTGACGGATGACAGTCGGACACCGCCATGTCGATCCGTCCGTCAAGATCGAAGTCATCGGCAATCATTCCGCCACTGAGGCTGACGACATCAGTTGCCGCCTCTCTGGAAATGTTCTCGAACGCCGCCAGTGGAGCATCCGCATCAAATCGGCTGGTCGGAATTCTGAGCGGCTCCGGAACATCATCTGGATATCGTCCGACCGACATCGCGGCGATGTTCAGCAGCCATCGAGCCGTCAGATTTCGAGGGCGTCGCTTCAGCAGCATCGTCAAATAGGACATCGACTTTTCTGCGGCTTCCGGTGACGCAGAAATCCCCTCGCGGGTGATTGGAAAGATACAGGTTTCAGCATTCTCCGAACTAAGGCAGTTATCGATTTCTGCTTTGCGAAGCCACGCCAGTGCTGTGAGAAGGACGACATTCTCCGCAGCGTCCTCCGTTGCAGCGACCTGCCCCTTGAAGATCCGATTGAGTGCTCGTTCAAGGTGCTTGATGGCTTTGTCATTGTCGCCCACTCGCATCGCATGGAAGCCAATCTGAGTATTCAGCTGGACTTCCTGCTGAGAAGGGCCGGGTGTCAACAGTGCGAGAGACTGTTCCAGTTCCTTCAGCTCGCCATCACCCAGATACGGATTGTGCTGCTCAACGTCCTTCGCGATCTGGCGCATCAGACGGATCATTCGCTGGTGTGCCGTGAGCCCTGCGTCTGATTCAATTGGCTCTGACGGCTCCTTCACTGTGGTTGCAGGAGTGACTCGTGTGGCGGCGATGGTCGTGGTCGGTTCGGCAGGTTCGTTGGGTTCAGTTTTGGACTCGGGAACTGCTCGTTCAGTTTCCTGCCTGTTGTCTGCCGATGTGCGACGTTCGCCGCTCGATGCTGGCTGGTCGCTTTTCTGACCGCAGCCGCTGAGCAGCATCACAGAGAAAATTGCTGGAACCACAAGCACGGGCCGCGAGAGACCGAAGCAGAGGAACAACCGGTGGAGGAGCATGTTCATTTCTGGATGATCCGACCGACGTCGTCCGCTATTGCTCGGTGATCGTCATCAACTGATTGGCGTTGATCGGGCCATCCATGGTTTGAACTTTACCGGATGGCCACTTCACGGTGATACGATCAACGCTGGCCGTTTCGCCGAGTCCAAAGTACAGCGGAACGGAACTTTGAGAAAGGTAGCCGGAGATCCCGTCACACTGCCGATGCCAGTCCCGTCCACCGGCTGTCATTGTGACCGTTGCTCCGAAGCCTTCCGGGTTAGACTGAGTTCCCTTCAGACGAACGGCGATGTACTTCATCGTCGGGCGTTTTTCGGACAGATTGCTGAACAGGATTTGAGGTGGTGTATTGAACTCGCTGATCACTACATCCTGGTCACCGTCCTGATCAAGATCCGCGATCAGAGAAGACCGACTTCCGCGTGCGGACCAGACGACGACCTTGCCTGAGCGGTCGCGACACATGGGATGTTCTTTGTCAGCTTCACAGTCGAGTTCAAACCAGGGAACGATGATGGATCCTCGTTTCGGTTCCAGCCCGATAACGAACTCGCTGTCACGGAACTTCTGGCCATTTTCGTTCAGCAGCAGGCTGTCGATACTGTAGCGATACGGAAAACACATTCCCGACGAGATCAGCACATCTTCAAATCCGTCGGCATTCACATCGCCCGTGCTCATTCCCCAGGGCCAGAAGTTCTCTGATCCATTTTGATCGGACACTTCGGAAAACTGGCCATTCCCCTGGTTCATGTAGAACGCATTTCCATAGATGCTGCGACCGCTGCTTTTGACGAAAGTCTCCGGCCATTGCATATTGGCCTTTGCTTTCTCATGGAACGGATCAACCGTTTCACTCATGTCAGAATGCATGTCCGTGACCATCAGGTCGAAGTGACCATCCTGATTGAAGTCGAACGAACGTCCGCCCATCGCGCCCCAGGGAGTTTTGGGAAAGACCGCTTCAGAGCGATCGACAAACTTCTGCCCCTGCTGATTTTCATAGTAATGATCGTGGCCCTGCATGTTCAGGACGTACAGATCCATCCAACCGTCTTCATTGGCATCGATTGGAATTGCACCCCCCGCCCAGCCTTCGTCAATGAGTCCTGACTCTTGTGTCACATCGACAAACGCTTTTCCCGCATCATTACGATAAAGAATGCTGCGTTCTGTCAGTTCCGGTTTCAGATGGCCGGCGAAAGCATCCTTGATGCCCGCGTAGTACTTTACTCCGTCCGCCGGAAGGTGATTTGTGCGGTCACTTCGAACGGTGACGACTTCATCAGTTGTGTACCGTCCCACGTTGGCCACAAACAGATCGAGGTAGCCGTCGTGGTTGTAGTCAAAGAACACCGCGGATGACGAATGGCCGTTGTAGCCAACATTCCAGTCTTTGGTTACATCGGCGAAACGCCCTTCGCCCTGGTTCAGAAACAGCAAGTTGCCGCCTCGCACCGTTGTGACAAAAAGATCCGGACGCTGATCGTTGTTGACGTCTGCAAACGCTGCAGAGACACAGACTCGTCCGACACTGACGCCTGCCTTTTCAGTGATGTCTTCAAACTTTCCTGCGCCCAGATTTCTGTACAGGGCATTGGGTCCAGCCTGATTCACAAAGTAGAGATCCAGCAAGCCATCGCTGTCGACGTCGGCGGCACACAGACCATTGCCATGGTCAAAATGGTTGACCTGCAGTCGCGAGCGCTGTTCGTCCAGAATCTGATTTCGAAACGTAATTCCTGTGTCCGAAGTTTTGTCCTGCAGCTGGAAATCGTGGAACGCGGGCGAGTCCGCCAGTGCTTTCTTCTGCTGTTCTGAAAGAGTCTGAAGCCATGTGTTCGTGTTCAGGATTTCCGGTGGCTGAGCAAGGTGCGTGACGGGTGTCGTGTCTGTGTGAGTCCACAATTCCGCAGGAGGCACGAATTCCGGAAGCACCTGGCTGATACCTTTCAAAACAGGTTCCAGGCTGTCGTCGGAGATAATGTCGTAGTACCCGCGAATCCGGCCCTGGCGATCGATCAGGACGACACGCGCATCGTGAGCCACTTCGCTGGAGTTGTCGATGGAAGGGCCAGCCGGAAGATGGAAACTGTCCTTCGCCAGTGACGCGATCTGGTTCTTCGCACCAGTCAGGAAATGCCAGCCCTTATCATCATCGGTGAGCGAGCCGGCATACTTCTTCAGAACTTCCGGTGTGTCATACTCTGGGTCAACCGTAAAGCTGACAAGGCGAATGTCTTCCGCTGTGGGTTCGGAGCGGAGTCGCTTCTGCAGCCTGGCCATCCAGCGAGA
>JAEUII010000104.1 GCA_016795145.1 Planctomycetaceae bacterium | reverse complement strand
GCTGTCGGCAGCACAAACCTCGACTTCCAGGACGCCTGCGACAACAGCTGCGACATCAACTGCGACAGCCCAGCCCGAGGCGAAAAGTAGCAAGGGGCGAGGCCCCTTGACCTGCGGAGCCTACCGGCTCGAAGGCAAGATCCCGCTCACGTTGTTCGCTTGCCGAAAGAAATTCGAGAGAAACAAAGCCGAAAGCGGAGAGCGGAAAGCCGAAGGGCAACGCTGATCGCCAACTGAACTCTGAAGACTCAATTCTGAACACTGAAACCTGAACACTGACTACTGGCAACTCAAATCCGGAGACTCTTATGAACCTGCTCATCGCATTGAAGAATGACAACAACGGCTTCGTCGTATCTGCGGAACTGGTACTGATCGGTACCATCACCGTCCTTGGCATGATCGTCGGACTGACAGAACTGTCCTACGGCGTCAACGAAGAACTCGAAGACATGGGCTCGGCCTTCGGAGCCATGAACCAGACCTACTACTTTACTCTGGGCAGCGGCCAGAAAGGTGAAGTTGTCGGCAGCACGTACCTCGACTTCGCTGACGAATGCGACAACAGCTGCGACATCACCTGCAACAGCCCGGCTCGCGGTGAAAAGGGCAACTCCAACAGCGGCTACGGTTACTAATGTAGCCCGTCACTCCGTGGCGGGGCTGCTCAGCTTAGTGGCCCGTCACTTCCTGAAGAAGGTGCTCGCGTCGGAGACACGAGCCACATAGACTCACGGGGGCTCCGGCATTCGCCGCCCCCCGAGATGAGTCCGTCCTTCAAAAATTCAATACAACAGTGACTCGAACAAACGCAAGCTGAAAGCGGACGACCGGCGGAAACCTGATTCGCAGCTGTTAACGACCATCGAAAAACTCGATGCCCCGACGGCCGCCCGAATCAATTCGCCAACCTTAAACCACCCCCTTCCACCGGTCCTCCGCTTTCTGCTTTCAAAATCGTCTCCTGTTTCGGGACAAGCAGCCCGCGTTCTTTCTGAGAACGCCGGGCTGTTTGTCTTTTTGCGAGGCAGCCGAATCGAAAGCGAAAGGGAAATCGTTATCCTTGTCACGAACGATTTCGGTGCATTCTGTGTCGGAATGTGACACGAACTAACGAGACTCAACAGGACAGTCCACGGGACGAGTATCACGACGATGGGTACAGATAAAAACGTGCAGGTTGGCTTGATTCAGATGGTGTGCGGTACCGACCCCGCTGTGAATCTTGAACGGACCATTCAGCAGATTCGCGTGGCCGCTGCCAATGGTGCTCAGGTCATCTGTCTTCAGGAAGTTTTTAATACTCAGTATCCCTGCCAGGTAGAAGACCATGCACGGTTTGAACTGGCGGAACCGATTCCGGGACCAACGACGACGGCCTTGCAGAAGATCGCCAAAGAGTGTGGCGTCGTGATCGTTGTGCCGCTGTTCGAAAAGCGAACTCACGGGCTCTATCACAACTCCGCTGTGATTCTTGATGCCGACGGCTCGATCGCCGGTCTCTACCGGAAGATGCACATTCCGGATGACCCGTTGTATTACGAGAAGTTCTACTTTGCCCCAGGTGATCTTGGCTTTCTGGCCTTCCAGACGAAGTTCGCCAAAGTCGGTGTCTGCATTTGCTGGGACCAGTGGTATCCGGAAGCGGCTCGGCTGACTGCGATGAAGGGTGCGGAGCTGTTGTTTTATCCGACAGCGATTGGCTGGATTCCTGGCGAGCGCGATGTCTATGGAGAGAGCCAGTATTCAGCATGGCAAACGATGATGCGAAGCCATGCGATTGCGAATGGGCTCTTCGTCGGCGCACCAAACCGTGTGGGGCTCGAAGGAGAAATTCAGTTCTGGGGCGGCAGCTTCATGGCGGATCCGTACGGAAATGTCCTGGCCAAAGCGACTCACGATGGAGAAGCCACGCTGCATGTTTCGTGTGACCTGTCGTTGCTGAACACGGCAAGGACTCACTGGCCATTCTTCCGGGATCGCCGCATTGATGCATTCGGGGATCTGCAACGTCGATGGTGTGAACATTAGCAGCCTGTTGAGATTGATCTCAACCCGCTGCGTCAGCAAGGGATCACTGTTGCGCATCACTGCAGTTTCGACCCCTCACTGACACGTCTGGTGATGAAAACGCCTTAATTCAAAAGACTCTTAGAGTTAGAGACAGCCGGCAACAGACCCGTAGCGGAAAGGCAGCAGGATGAGTACCTCTGTTCCTGAAACAACGCTGGTGCAGATTCGAGCCGAGCTGGAAGCAGGCCGGCTCATTGACGCCGTTAAGCTATACCGTGCCGCAACGGGACTCGGCCTGAAGGACTGTCGGGACAACGTCCTTTCCCTGTGGGAGAAACTGGCCACCGAAGATCCAGAACGATACTTTCGCTTCCACGACCGCCCGAAAGGTCGAGCATGGACGCTGATCGTAGCGGTTGCTGTATTCGCCTGGATCCTTTGGACAATCTACGGCTACATCTTCCCAAGACTCTCCGGCGAAAAAGTATCACCAACCGCCGCGCTGGAAATTCGCTACACCAGCACCAATGATCCAGGCGATGATGATGGGCAAACAGCACTTGTGGCTGCCGACTTTTCTACGTTTCGCGGCTGGCCGGAAGCTGGCGGACGCACAAGAATGACATTGAACCTGAACGAGACCGGTGCTGAACGCCTGCTTGACGTTCAGAAGAGAGCCGACACGAAAGAACTGCTCATCTTTGTTCGAAAACAGTTGATCGGAAGAACGCGGGTTTCTCAGCCGAACAACCGTTCGATCACCTTCGACCTGATTCAGGATCCGGCGATCGACGCCAACGAGATCATGGCTCGGCTGACCGAATAACCAATTCAATTCGCCTGGCCCCTGACTGGCTCGACAACACCACCACTTCCTCTTGCTGTCACTGACGCTGACTCTAAAACAGGACCACAAACTCGTGGACAATTTGTCATGGCAGGAACGGCTGGCCGCTGTCGAAGAGACAATGCGGCTGATCAGCCAGCAGACAGATCCGCAATCGCTGGTTCGAGTCTACGGAGAACGAATTCAGCAACTGGCTCCGATTGATCGCCGTTTGTCGCTCAGTCGTCGAGACCTGTCGCATCCGCAGGTGCGAATCACGCGCGACACATACTGGCAGACTCCGCTGGATCCATGGCGACAGAAATCGCAGCTTCCAATTGTCGAAGGAGGACTGCTGGCGGAACTGTCGTATTCGAATGAGACTCGGATCATTGATGATCTTGAGATCGATCCGAACGATCCCGGCGCCTCGTATCTGCAGGGCTTTCGATCGCTGCTGGCGATTCCGATGTTCGATGGAGGCGAATCTGTCAACTCGGTGGTTCTGCTGCAAAAGAAGCCAGCCGCCTTTGATCGGGAAAAGGTTCCGGATCTGGTGTGGAGAAGCAACCTGTTTGGCAAAGCCACCGGGTCTCTGGTTCTGAAGACTCAACTGGAAGCCGCACTGAAGGAAGTGGACCGCGAACTTCGCACGGTCGCCAGGCTTCAGCGATCATTGCTTCCTCAGCAGTTGCCGACGATGCACCGCATGGATGTCACGGTGCACTACCAGCCCGCCAGTCGAGCTGGCGGTGACTACTACGACTTCTTCGAACTGCCTGATGGCCAATGGGGCATCTTCATTGGCGACGTCAGCGGACACGGCACACCGGCCGCCGTAATGATGGCGGTGACTCACTGCATCGCTCATGCGCATCCCGGCCCGCCGTCTCCACCAGGGCTCGTTCTTCAATATCTGAATGATCACCTGAGCCAGCGCTATACCGATCGGATTGAAACCTTCGTCACGGCCTTCTATGCGGTCTACGATCCGAAAGCCCGGAAGCTGACCTACGCCTGTGCGGGCCACAACCCGCCGCGACTGAAACGCTGCATGGCAGGAGTCGTGGTTGCACTCGACAAAGCCGGTGGTCTGCCGCTGGGAGTGATGGAAGGAACGGAGTATCCCGAATCATCCATGTACCTTCAGTTCGGGGATCAGCTGATTCTGTATACCGACGGGATCACAGAGGCACAGAACGCCACCGGAGAACAGTTTGGCGAACAACGAATCGACGACGTACTGGCTCATTGTGGCCTTGATTCATCCGAACTGCTGCAGCGATTACTGGCGACTCTCGGCGAATTCACGGGCCAGGAACCCCAGCACGACGATCGAACTGTGATCGTCCTGAGAGCCACGTAGAGCGATGAATGTAGACCGGCGTGTTAACACGCGCCGCTCGCCATTGTGTTGTGTTGTTGGCGGACGCAGCGGGCGCACAACCACTCGCCGTTGTAATGTGTTCGATGCGTACGGCGGCAACTCAGCTGTTTCGCTGGCGCAATTCCGCCTGCAACGCAGTCACTCGTTTCCGCAGCGTTTCCATGTCTGTAGCAAGCAAGTGGGATTTGTCTGTCTCTGGGAACCCCAGCAACTCTTCGAGCAAAAGGATTCTGCCGACTAGTTCGCCCTCTTCACGCCCCTCTTCACGCCCCTCTTCTCTTCCTGCTTCACGACCTTCTTCACGACCCTTTTTCAGTCCGGAGAGTTCACCGATCTTCTGACCTTCTTCTCGCCCCTGAATCAGCAATCGATCCGCGAGCGACCCCGGTTCGAATTGTGTGGGCAGGATGCTGGCGAGTGTCTGCTTGTACTGCTCGTGGTCGATGTTCTTGTTCACAGTCATGATGTACACCTCTATCGCCTTGATCCACTCCTCGAACCTGGCGGCAGGCAGTGCCCGGCGGATTAATTCCAGAATCTCGCGGAGCTTTTCGACAAGTTGACGGCTTCGGCTGTATTTTAACAGCAGCAGAGTATTCCTCAAAACGGATTCTCCCTGGATCTCGCCATCTTCCAGGCGGCTCAGATCCAGCAACGGCGGCTGAAAGTGAATCTGATACTCGGCCAGAGCCGCCGGGGTCGGAATCAATTCCACAAGACTTCGAGCGGCGGACCAGGCGGCTTCTCCGTGGTAGACCAATAACGGCACGATCGGACAAAGTGACTCGCCGTCTCGCACTCGCTTCTCCCAGATTCGCACCATGTAGCTTAAGACCTGCAACACGGTAAGCGGATCGGACTGGCTCTTATGCTCGAACAGAAAATAGACCAGCGCCTGTTTGCTGGCTGCGTTCGCAGGTGCACTGGCCAGTTCGACTGAAAACAGCAAGTCCGAAAACTTCTCACGCAGATCTGGATCAACAAAGCTGCCGGTTTGCACCTGCAGTGTGTCAAGCTTCAACTCCGCCACAGCGGCAGGAGAGAGCGTTGTTTCAATCAGGCCACGTGCGTTCGGCAAATGGGACAACGCGAAGTGAAAGAAGTTGTTGTGCGGCGTAGGTAGTAATTCCATGCTTTCTTCAGTATATCCATTATCACCACCAGAATTCAAAGGCAGGCAACGTAGCAGCATGGAACTTTTCCGCCGACGCAGAGAGATGAAGGCACCAGATGGCCCGAACCACTATCGAACACCGACAAGGAAGTGTCGGTCCTCCCGGCCTTTGAGGAGTCGAGTCATGAAACCGAGGCCTGACCAGTCTGCTGACTTGGTGAGCCGCAAAGCGCTAGCTGCGGGTGAATGTAAGAAAAACACGTGGAAAACACCCTTGCCTAGCCAGCCGCTGGCGGCTCAGCTCGGCACGAATTCAACAGCCTGGACGACCCCGGCAGAGATTGAGTCAGCCTGCCGGGCTTGAATCGCAAACTGACGAGTGCTGCAATGGATGCTGATCGCTGGTGAGGAAAGAAAAGTTGGCTAGCCCCGGGTGCCTAACATTTCGACGACGGCCCTCTTCATTTGTTTCTGTGATCAGAGAACATCAATTTTGGATCAGCAGATGCGTCCAGAACAATTCGTGATGATGCTCAACACAGATTTGACTGCCGGCGCGGTTTGGAGTCGCTTTTGCCAGCACTTTGTGGGAGAAGCAAATCGACTGACCTGCTCGTCGTACTCATTTGAGTTTCGCGGGCATTTGGTTGAGATCCTTAAGAACCCGATCTACGACCCGGAATTGATGAAGTCCGATCCTGATAGAGAACTTTTCTACCCAATTGAAATTGATTTTTCGCCCCTCGCTGACGCACAAACGAGAGAGCAGCAACAAGCGTTGGCGAAAGAGCTTGCGGATTGGTCACGTGCATTTGCTTCCGACGTGTATGTCTTTGGCGAATACACAGATGAGTTCTTGTGAATCACGCCATCTACACCGGTGCAAGACCGACGATGAATCGCAGACCGGCGTGTTGACACGCGCCGCTCGCCGTTGTGCTGTGTGGTTCTATCCGCGATGATCTGCGATCATCCGCGGTTACCGAGGAGAAACGGCGCTGTCCCATATTAGCCACTCAACGCAACTCAGTTTGATTTACGCCTGAATATTTCCAATCTCACGCAGCTTGTTGTAGGAAACGACTACATGAACTTGTCAGATCTGGTAAATACTGAAGACACTCCGCCGCCTTTTTTTGTTGAGATGGTTGAAGGTCGCTTTGCTTTGGCTGAACAGTGTGTTGTAGATTCTGCAGAGTTGTATGCCTTGATAGCCACCGCACCAAGGCGCTGGTGGTGGTCTGGGTCACAGATGACTCGATTGGAGATAAAGAACAAGCCGGGAAATGAGGTATGTATCTTTCTTTGCGCGTCGGGCCGATTTGCAATTTCCTATGAGCAGAGTGAAATGATTGACGGTGAAGCGGTTGTTGGTTACTGGAGACTTACTGAACCAGAGAAGTTAAAGGAAGGACGGTCTGCTGAGGTGGACTGGTCAACCGCAGGTGGGCAGTCATTCAAAGTTCCTGGAGCAGTAACTGTGAGCCGAGAAACAGCATGGCAGGCGATCGGGGGGATGTTTCTTTATGGAGGTCGTGATACCTCACTGAGTTGGAAAACGGCTGAAGAACTGCTTTACCTGTTTGACGACGATCTTGAACTGTTTCCGTAGGACAACTGGACAGTAACCAAATTGAGCGGTTGGGGGCAGTTGAACGGCCCAGTAACACAGTAACACAGGGCCGTCCTTCTCTGCGCCATTGGCAAATCGTCACACAATCATAATGCGTCAAACTCGCCGCTCTTGCTCGGCATCATTGCTGGGGCGAATGACGATGAATGCAGACCGGCGTGTTAACACGCGCCGCTCGCCGTTGCGCTGTGTGGTTCTATCAGCGTTGATCTGCGTACATCCGCGGTTGCAGAGTTGCGGTTTTGGTTTCTTGCCTTCGCGTGAATGACGAGGGCTCAGAGAACATGGGACAAGAATGTGTCGGCCCTCCGGGCCTTCGAGGTATCGAGTTACGGAACCGGGGCCTGACGACCCCGGCAGGGGTTGTGTCAGCCCGCTGGGCTTGAATCGCAAACTGACGAGTGCTGCAATTGGTCGTTGGCGCCCGGATAAACCCGGCGGAAAGCCATAGCATGTTTGTGGCTTCGATGTAGCCAGCCGCTGAAGCTCCGCCAGCGCAGGACCGACGGAAACACTCTACATTCTTGCTTTATCCGTGTTCATCTGCGCTCATCCGCGGTTACCGAATATTTGCACGGAGGGCTGACGCTCAGCCGCTCGCCGTTGCGTGCTGTCAGCGAGGCGAATTTGTGGCTTCCGATAAATCAATCTGCACGTCGTTGTCACCGGATCATGTACCAGACTACGATCTCGCTCCATGACGAGTGCATACAGTGGGAGCTTCCCAGGAGAAGCATATGCGTATTGCGAGGTCACTGAGCCGTCTCTGGGTCATCTTTGTCTGTTCATCCTTGATTTTGTCGCTTGCGCAGGCTGATGAGCAGCCTGTCGATGCACTAAAGAATCGAATCATCACTGAAGAATCGCGATTCAGTAATCTGGAACTCATGCTGGTTGAAGAAGCCAATTTGAATGGGCTCAATAGGGGCAATGCAGGAGACAGCGTTCCTGAACAACTGATGCGGACAACGACTCACCAGGTTAGCCAGGCAGGAATGCGTCGCCTGGCGGTCCGACGGACAATTGTTGTCGGCGAAACCTCAGTGACTTCGGACCTGCTAACGCTCTTCGACGGAGAAACAACGTCAAGTTTCCGGAATAGACAACCATCGAAGTCGATCGATGAAATCCTAAAGAACAGGCTCATTCGCCCCCACATGCTGCTCCTTGCGGCTTACAGCGATCGACTATCGCTTTCTTTGCTGCTTTCTGGCGAAGACGCAATTCTGAAGTGTGAGGACAGTCGGTGGCCCGCCGCCGCGAAACTACAGTATGTCGTTGATTCCAACAGCATGTTCGAAGGGCTGAAATGTCAGTCGATCTCAATCCGGCAAACGATCGAAGGACGAAACATTCGGCGAATCGAGTTGCAGCTGGCGGAGGATCGGAATTTCTTGCCAGCCGCTGTCCGCATCTTTGAATGTCAGAGCTCTGACGTCGACCCGACTTACGTTGCTCAGGTGACGGAATGGCAGCAGCTATCGGCGGAAGTGTGGTTCCCGAAAACCATCACCATGGAAAGCTTCTGGGTTCAACAACCAGGCCGCGTCACACAAAGCGGACAAACCAGCATCGCAATCCACGGGGTGAGGCTCTCGCCAGACTATCCGCGTGAATTCTTCGCTGACGACAAAGCGGAATCTCATTAATTTCTCAACGGAACCAAAACGTCGACTACGGACCGCGAGACAGCGTGAAAACGCCACGGGCACTAACATGAAAAATCG
>JAEUII010000463.1 GCA_016795145.1 Planctomycetaceae bacterium | reverse complement strand
TGACTCCAGTTCAGCAATTGATCCATGATGGAATCCTGAATTCAAGGCGGAATGAATGGCTCCTACGACTGATACGTCCATATTGATTTTTGGCGCTTCGGGGGATTTGACGTCTCGGAAGCTGATTCCGGCTCTGTTTCGACTTTCGCAGCAGCAGTATCTTTCGGAACGCTGTCCGGTGATTGGAGTGGCTCGGCGGGCGAAGACTCATGATGAGTTTCGCGATGAGATGAAGTCGGTGGTTTCCGCCCGGCTTGGCGACAAGTTTGATGCGGCGGCGTGGCAGGTATTTGCGAAGCAGTTGTTCTATCAGCAACTCGACATTTCGACCCCTTCCGAATATTCGACGCTGAAGTCTGGTCTTGAGTCGATCGAGTCGCAGTGCGGGATGTCCGGTGAGCCAACTCGAATTGTCTATCTGGCGACGACTCCCTCACTCTTCGCACCTGCCGTTGAGGGGTTGAATGCCGCGGGCATGATCCCGACTCGTGAACTGGCGACGAAGCTGCGAGTCGTTGTCGAAAAGCCGTTCGGCCGCGATCTCAAGTCGGCTCAGGAACTGGCGGCTCAGCTGGATCGCTATCTGCACGAAAGTCAGATGTATCGAATCGATCACTACCTGGGCAAGGAGACGGTTCAGAACATCCTGTTGTTCCGATTCGGCAACGCGATTTTCGAACCGCTGCTCAACCGAAACCATGTCGATCATATCCAGATCACCGTCGCTGAAGCACAGGGAATGGAAGGGGCTCGAGGTGGCTACTACGACACGTCCGGGGCGATGCGCGACGTCCTGCAGAACCATGTGCTGCAACTGCTGTGTCTGATTGCGATGGATCCGCCTTCTTTGTTCCAGGCGCGTGAGATTCGCGATGAGAAGCTGAAGGTGCTTCAGGCACTACGGCCTGGGATGCCGGGACCGATCGGCAACTGGGCCGTTCGAGGCCAGTACACAGCCGGCCTTGTAAATCGTCAGCCGGCACTTGCCTATCGCGAAGAAGAGCGTGTGAGCCCAACGTCGAACCGCGAAACCTATGTGGCCATGCGTGTCGCGATTGATAACTGGCGATGGGCTGGCGTTCCGTTCTACCTGCGAACCGGTAAGCGGCTTCCCAAGCAGGTCACTGAGATCGCAATTCAGTTCAAGAACCCGCCCCTGAATCTCTTTTCTACCGTCGAGTGCGATGGTGACCTCTGTGACCTCGTTGAAACTCGACCGAATCAGCTGATCATTCGAATTCAGCCGCAGGAAGCCATCTCACTGCGGTTCTCAACAAAGCGTCCGGGTATGAATTACCAGGTTCAGCCGGTCTCGATGGATTTTGCGTACGACGAACACTTTGATGCTCAGCTTCCGGAAGCGTATGAGCGACTGCTGCTGGACGTCATGCGAGGCGACTCGACGCTGTTCACTCGCTGTGACGAACTGGAAGCCGCGTGGCGTTTTCTCACGCCGGTGCTGGAAGCCTGGGAAAGCAGTTCCTCCTCACCGGACTTTTATCCCGCAGGAACCTGGGGCCCGCCATCGGCAGACCGTCTGATCGCCGAAAGCCGAGCACTGTGGAGAACTCCTCGTTAGGTTAGGAACGCGATGATCAGTCGATGCTTCTTCAAACCTTGAACTTTCGGGAGGGAGAAGTACGTAGGTGCTGAGACTCAGGGATCTTTAGCAAGATCCACTACCTCAGAAGCAGGATTTATGTTCTGCGTCCCAGTTCCGTTTGACGTGTGGCGATCGACAGCAGGGTTTCTTTGTCCTCTTCACGCGTTCTGCTGAAGCTCTCGAGAACCGGCAGTGGGTCGAAGCTGCTCCACGTTGGCAGCGCGGATGCGAATGCGGTCAGAAGCGATCCGCCTCGCAGGATCCAAAGGACGTAGCCAACGGTCAACGACGTTGACACGACCGCGGCACTACCCACAGCAACCTTGCCGTTGAACTGAGGTGCATCGAAATTGTGTTGTTCGATAATCGGAAGCGCGATCCGATCAAAGTCGAAGAAGTCGAGCGAAACGATGGCTTCGCGGGGGTCAAAACTCATCAACGCGCCAAAGATGGAGTTGTTGGCGACGGCTGTCTCGCCGGGTCGTGAACGGTCGCTTCTTACTTCCATGAATTGCTCGACGAAGATCTCAGTCACGATCTCAGCCTGAGAGACGACGTTGACAGCACGCGCGGTACTCGCGGCCACATCAGCGAGGATAATGACCGGATCTGTCTGCACGGGTTCCACGACTGTCCGAACGGTATTCATCGGGGTTGCCAGAAATGGTGATGTCGTAACGATCACCACGGGTTCGGTAATTCCATCGCCGCTGCCAGTACTGCCACTGCCGCCGTCTGTCGAAGTGCCGTCAGTGCCAGATCCGGTTCCCGTCCCGGACCCGGATCCGGTCCCAGAGGATGATCCGCTGCTGCCACCGGTGGAACTAACCGCGGCCGCAACGTCGATCGTGACTGTCACAACGTTACTGCTGGACCGACCGTCTGTGACGTGATAGGTAAACGAGTCTTTGCCTGAGAAGGCTCCGATTGGCGAGTAGATGAACGATCCGTCAGCCCGGAAGACAAGAACACCGTTCGTCGTTCCCGACACCAGCTGTGCGGTCAGGCGATCACCGTCCTCATCAAAGTCATTGAGCAGGATTCCGGGAGCCAGCACTTCGATGGTTGTCAGCTGAATGGCCGGAATGTTATCGGCGGAAGCAATGGGAATGTCGTTGACGTTCGTGACGGTGATTGTGAATGTCTGAACAATCGTCAGACCCAGTGCATCAGTAGCCGAGGCAGTGATGGTGTGAGACCGATCAGCCTCATAGTTCAGGACTGCTCCCGCTGCGACGGAGATGTTGCCGGATGTCGGGTTGATAACAAAACGTCCGCCCGCTGAATCAAGCAGGACATACATCAGAGTTGCACCAGCATCGGGGTCCGCCCCCGTCATCCGTCCAACCGCTGTTCCAGCCGCGGAGTTCTCCGCGACCGTCCCGCCCGTCATGACCAGACTTGTCGGGGCTTCATTGAGATTTAGCAAGGTCACCGAAATGACCTGCTCCGTAAAGAGGCCTCCGGAATCTGTCGCTCTGACCGTCAATGAAATCGCCGGAGATACTTCGAAGTTCAACAGCGCGGTGTTGTTGACGGATATGACGCCCGTCACGCTGTCGATCGTAAACGGGCTCGACGCACTCGCTCCGACGAGTGAATAGGTGATCGTATCTGCGGGATCAGGATCTGCCGATGCAACGCTTCCGACAATTGTGCCGTTCGCAGAATTCTCTGCCACGACGTAGGCCGACATCACGAAAAGCGAAGGCGCTTCATTCACATCCTGAATCTGCACGGTTACGAACTCCGGCACCGACGTACCACTGCCGTCAGACACTGTGACGAACAATGTATAGGCTGGAGTGGACTCGAAGTTGAGAAGTGCGGTATTTGCGACCGACAGTTGACCGGTCGATGGATTCAGACTGAAGACACCGCCGATATTCCCGGAAACGATCGTCCAGTTCTGCAGGACGCCGACACCGTCCGGGTCCGTTGCCGTTAGAACGCCGATCAGCGTTCCGTTTCCTGAATTCTCCGCCACAGTGAATGACTGGGCCGGGGTGATGACAGGGGGCGTATCATTAGTGTCGATCACGTTGATTGTGAAGCTGCGAGTCTGGAACGAACCATCCTGACTGGTCGCTCGAACGATGATCGTATGTGAAGCCTGAGTTTCGAAGTCAATGGCGGCGGACGGTGCAACCGTAATCAAGCCATTCACTGGGTCAATTGCGAAACGACCGAGGGCACTGTCGTCCAGGCTATAGGTGATCAGATTGGTGGTGGCATCTGCGTCGCTTGAGAACGCCGTGATTCCTACTACGGTTCCGGCCGAAGAGCCTTCAACCACCTGATTCGCTGCCGCGTTCGTATCGGAGATCGCAGTGGCTGAAAACTCGTTGACATCTCCGACCGTGATCACAAACGTGCGAGTCGAAAACGAGCCATCCGTGCTGGTCGCACGCACAACGATCGTGTGCGATGCCAGGGCTTCCCGATTCAAAAGGGCACCGTTGGCCACGGTCACAATGCCATTCGTACTTCCAATCGCGAATCGGCCTCCGGCGGTGTTGTCGAGTGAGTATGTCACCGCATTGGCACTGCCATCCGGGTCAACGGCATAAGCAGTAATACCAACCGCCGTGCCATTCACCGAGTTCTCATTGATGACATCAACAACAGGGTTCGTGTCACTGATCGCAGAGACGGTATTCTCATTGACATCGGTCAGGGAAATGACAAAGCTTGAATCGGCGAACGAACCGTCAGCCGATGTCGCTCGCACTGTAATCGTGTGGGATGTTGCTGATTCGTAATCCAGCAGGCTGCCATTGGCGACCGTAATCACTCCTGCAGCCGACACAGCAAAACGACCACCAGCGCTATCCACCAGCGAATAAGTCACACTGCTGTTAGTTGCGTCAGCGTCATTCGCAGCGACCGTAATGCCAACGGTCGTACCATTTACCGAATTCTCAGCCACCGAATTGAGGGCCCCATTCGCATCAATGGGCGAAGAAACAGGGAACTCGTTTTGATCACCAACAGCAATCGTCATCGTGCGAGTCGTGAACGAACCATCGGTCGAAGTGGCACGAATGATGATCGAGTGCGATGCGGCCGCCTCACGATTCAGGAGAGATCCATTCGCCACAGTGACAACACCGGACACAGAGTCGATGGCAAATCGCCCACCAGCTGTATCGTCCAGACTGTAGATGATCGCGTCAGTCCCGTCCGGATCAGTAGCGAAAGCGGTAATTCCGACAACCGTGCCGTTTGTTGCGTTCTCCAGAACTGTATCCGGACCTGCGTCACTGTCAGAGATCGGCGATGCACCGGACTCATTCAGGTCCTGAACGTCGACCGTCCAGGACGCAGTCGTTGTCGATCCATCTGCACTGGTCGCTCGCACGATGAGCGTATGAGCCACGGTCGTTTCAAAATCGATCAGCGTCCCATTAGCGACCGTCACAACGCCTGTCGAAGGATTGATCTGGAACCGACCTCCGGCACTGTCATCCAGCGTATAGGTAATCACATTGGTGGTTGCGTCCGCATCAAAGGCCAGCGCGGTGATTCCCACAAATGTACCCGTTGCGGAACCTTCCGGAACAAGATTGATGGTTGAATTGGAATCTGTCAGAGATGACACCGGGAACTCGTTCACATCAGCAAGACCAATCGCGACACTCAGCGTCGTCGTTGAACCATCCTGACTGGAAGCTCGCACGATGATGTTGTAACTAGCCGCGCTCTCACGATTGAGCAGGCTTCCGTTTGCCACTGTCACCACACCGGCAGACGACTGAATTGTGAATCGACCGCCCGCATCGTCATCAAGGCTGTACGTCACCGTGCTTCCCGTACCATCCGGATCAATTGCAAGTGCGGTGAAGCCAACTGCCGTTCCGTTGGCAGCGTTCTCGGGAACTACGTTCGGGGCCGCATCGGAATCGGTAATCAATGAGATTCCGTTGTCGTTCACATCAATCAGGTTGATGCGAACCGTTGCCACTGAGAATGAAGCGTCCGTCGAAGTTGCTCGAACCACGATGTCATGGAACGTCGCAGACTCATAGTCCAGCAGAAGACCATTCGCGACGGTCACTACGCCGGTCACACCATCGATCTGGAATCGGCCACCAGCCGTATTATCGAGGCTGTAGAAAATGGAATCCGTAGAATCAGGATCCGTCGCAAACGCTGTGTAACCAACCACCGTTCCGGTAGTTGAGTTCTCCGGAACAGCGTCTGCAGAGACATCCGCGTCAGTAATGGCACTCGCCCCGCTCTCATTGACGTTTGTCAGTTGAACAGTCACGACCGCATCCGAAGTCAGGCCTGCTCCGTCGGTGACGCGTATTGTCAGCGTGAAGACGGGCGTGGTTTCAAAATCGACCGCGGACGAATTGGCGACCTGCAATTCGCGGGTTGCCGAATTCACGCTAAATGCACCGCCAACATTCCCGGAAAGAATCGTGTAAGTATGAGTATCCCCGGTGTCCGGATCGCTGAGATTCAGAGTTCCGACGATCGTTCCGTTCGCGGTGTTTTCAGCAATGATGAACGTCGCTCCGCTGAGGACCGGCGGGTCATTCAGATTCGAAAAGAAGATCGTTGCAGCCACCGGTCCGGTCGTCGTGATTCCGTCCGTGACGGCGACGTTCCAGGACGGTGGTGTTTCATCGCCATTGTCGACGAACAGGACTCGCGAGTTGTTAATATCGTCCTGAGTGAACGAAGTGATGGCGACTCCAGGGCTGGAAACGAACTCAAACTGCCCGCCTGAAAGTGACGAGATCATCCAGGTCAGCTGCGCTGCCAGTTGCTCGCTGTCGCCTGCGAAGAAGTCCAAGTTGGATAGAACGACTGACTGGCCTTCCTGTAGTGTCAGCGTTGCCGCATTGATGACCGGGGCATCATTCTGTGCCTGGACGGTCACATGAACCTTGGCCAGGATACTCGTCAGGCTGCCATCAGACGCTTGCACAGTGATCTCGCGAATTGCCACTGTCGGGTTCTGGGCCGTGTTGCTGTATCGAATCGACTTCAGCACCTGGAGATAGTTGGATTCGAGATCCGCACCGCTCAGCGTCAGCACACCCGCACTGTAGTTTCCAGAGATCGAAGTGCCCGTCGTATCAAACGTCAGTTGTTCTGCAGCGCCGTCCGCGATGTTGGTAATGGTGACAGTGAGGCCGGCAAGAGTACTGGAATCCGGGTCGTAAAGCACCGCGTCGGAATCGGCGATTGCGACGGCCGAACCATCTTCAACGAACGTCGTCGCATAGTCCACACCAGTCGCACCACTGCTGTCGTTGTAGTCCAGATCCAGCACTGGATTCGGAGTCTGAACCAGAATATTGTTGCTGAACTCCGAAGTATTGCCCGCTGCACTTGTCGCCGTTGACGAAACAAAGTCACCAACGCTGACCGTCGCAACCAGATCAACGCTGATGTTTGCGTCGCCGGCACTGTTGGTCACCACGTCAACGTATCCAAGGTACGTACCACCGGGTCCAAGCCCCGATGCATGGCCTCCGCCAATGCCATTTGCGTAGAAATGAACTCGGTACGCTGACGAAGCGGTGGAATTCAGCGTCCCTTCAATGTGAAGTACTCCGCCGGAGAACGACGCTACCGAAAGAACCGGAGTATTCTGAAGTCCGTTAGCACCCGAATCGACATCGCCCGCATCATTGGCGGTGACACCATCACCACCAAGATCGATGCCCAGCCCGTTAAGTCCACTGATGCTGTTCCGTTCAATCCGGACGCCGCTTGCTGTTGATTGTGCGAGGATGGCAGCGTTCGTGAAATTGCGAATGGTGTTGCCTGAACCTGCAAGGCTGCCGCCGATCCATGTTGCGGTGGATTGAGCCGCGATCACCGCAGATCCCATCGTTAGAGTGGCCGTTCCGCCAGCATTTGTCCCGAACACGTTTCCGCTGATCGTCGTGCCGTTGCTGTTGCCCTGAACGAGTACACCAGCGTTCGCAAATCCACCAAAAATGTTCGCCGCGCCTGCAGTAGTGCCACCGACCTGAGCGTTCGCTGAGCCGTCGATGATAATACCGGTTGCCGACCCAGCCAGGACTGCCGACGCATTGGAATTGACACCGAACAGGTTGCCCTGAATCAGTGCATTGTCAGAGCTTCCTGTGACTTTGATCGCGCTAGTCAGGGACCCGGCGATGACGTTTCCGTTCCCGGCGCCGCTTCCTCCAACGGTCGTACTGACAGCTCCGTTCAACAGGATCCCATCGCCAGCCGAAGTGATTGCTGCCAGCCCATCGATATCAAGTCCAATGTAGTTTCCAAGAATGTCGTTGCCGGTCGCCGGGCCGGTGACCCGAATGTTGGCAAGCGTGTTACCGGAGACGACATTCCGATCGAATGCCCCTGTTCCGCCGATGATGTTCAAAGACGACGTGACGTCAATGCCCACGTTGTTCGGGGCTGCACCGGACCCAGTCTGGTTTGTGCCGATCCAGTTTCCAACAACCGTGTTGGAACCGCTGCCAGCAAGGACCACACCGCTGCCCGTGAAGTGATTGATTATCAAACCGCGGATGGTGCTGTTACCCGTTGCGACTGTCAGACCATTTGCATTCGCAGCAATCAACGCCCCGGAGAGTTCGACCAGTGGCTGTCCGGAGAATCCACTTTGACTCCAGCCGTCGATGATGATCTGGTCGGTAATCTGTGGAAGCTCCGTGAGCAGACTGATGGTGCGAACACCGGAACCTGCAAGGGCAAAGGTAATCGTGTTCAGTCCTGCCGTGTTGTTTGCAGCAAGGATGGCTTCGCGCAGAGTAATCACGCCATCAACGCCCTTGTTGACGTTGAGAGCTTCAATGCTGGAGACATCACCATCAATACTGTCCGACGTTGAATCCACGGTCAGGGTCGTACCGACATCCGTGACTGTGACAGAAAGTGTCTGCTGTGTTGTGCCGCCGGCACCGTCACTCACCTGAATCACCAGTTGGTAGACGTTGTCACCGTTGCTGTCCAGCGGTGTTTCGAAGTCCGGAGCGGCGAGGAACGACACAACTCCGGTGTTGGAATCAATTGTGAAGAAGCCCCCGTCCAGACCAGCAACGATCGAATAGACAGGAGTTGCACCGTCGATGTCTGTCGACGTGACGGTCCCGACCAGAGTCTGAGTTTCCGCAACGGACTGCGAGCCCGTCGCGCCGCCACCAAACGATGTAATGACGGGCGCGTCGTTGACCGCGGTGACACTTGTGGTGAGCGTTCCCGTTCCTGCGCTGATCGGTGTGCTTCCACCTGAGGAACCGACATTCACTGTGACCTGAGTCGCGCCGGATGTGTAACCACCTGTGTAAGTATCATCCAGCGCGTGAACCGTCAGAGCACCCGGAGTGCCGTTGTAGTCTGCCGCGGGAAGGAATCTGAGCTTGGCATTCGCGCCGAGCACCAGTGCGTTGGATCCCGGAGTACCGACATTGTACCACGACGATCCCGAATCGGTTGAATACTCCCAGGTACCTTCCGCTACCGTTGCGGCGTTGTTGCTAATGGCGATGCCCGCGAGAAACGCTCCTGCGTCGGCATCCGCGAAGACGGCACCAAACAACGATGACACGGTCGCTCCGGCGGGATTCAGCGCATCTTCAGACACGGAGGCCAGAACCGCATTGGAGATCGTCGGAGCGTCGTTGGCACTCGTCACCGTGACAACCGTTCCGTCAGCAGCCTGCATGGCAGAGCCGCTTCCCGTATTGCCCATATCGTCAATCGTAAAGCTGACTGACGTGTTGCCGGTGAAGTTACTCGCCGGATGGAACTGCCACTGAGCAATCTCCTGCTGAATCTGAGTCAGCGTCCCTGTGACTTTGAACGTGAAATGGATGCCATCGAGAGTCGTTGCACTCAGAGTGGCTCCGCTCGATGCGTGGAACGACAACGTCGCGCCGTCGTTTGTATCGATCGTCAATTCCATGATGCCGGTGCCTGCATCCGGATCAGACACGGTCAATGGAAGCGGAAGAGTGCTATCTTCAGGAACGAAAACGGACGGCGAAATGCTCAGTCCAGGTGCTGTGTTGACCGCTGTGATCGTTACGTTTGTTGTGGCGAGTGCAACGAGGGCACCGCCGGAGCCCTGTGCTCCGCTGTTTCCGTCTGACAGAGACCAGGCCAGAGTGACGCTGGATGGAGGGGCCGCATTGGAGTTGCTGTACTGAATATTTCGCAGCACCGTCGTGACGTCCGCGCCCGTCGCCCCGTTCGCGAAGACGACCTGCAGTTGCCCGCCGCTGAATGAATACGTTGCGACCGTTGTCCCGCCAATCTGCACCAATGCGGCGGCAGTCGTCACGGTCACGCCATCAAACGTGAATTGATCTTCCGACACAGCACCACCAGCGCGATTCAGCACCAGTGTCATTCCTGTGTAGTCCGTGATCGCGTCAAGTTCCTGATCAAACAGATTCGCCCCGGATGCCAGCGACACGGCAGGTCCGCTTTCCGCATACGACACGGAGTTGTTCACTGCAAAGACGCGAACATTGTCGATGATCAAACCGCTGCTGTCGCCAGAACCAACGCCAACTCCCACCTGCGATCCTAAAGAAGTGATCCGGATCGTGCTGCTGCTGGATGTTGCCACGAAGTGAATAGCATAATCCTGCCAACTCGATCCTGTTGTGAATCGAGTCAGTTCCACACCGTCGACGCTGAGAGCACCCATGTCAGAAACGCCGCGTGAGATGGCTGACACGGTGAACACGTACGACTGACCTGCCGTTGTCGCAATCGCTTGCTCGATGTAACTTGGAACGCCCGTCGACGCGTATCCTTCCACCTCAGCAAACACACTTCCGTCGGCCGCACCAGAGATGCCATAGGCCGATCCGTCGGAACCGAGTTCAAGTCCGGCATTGGAAGTCCAGAGCCCCGACATGCCTTCGAACGAAGGATCCGGCACCACATTGCCGGAACCCAGCGAAAGCACCGGAGCGTCATTCACAGAAGTCACGTTGAACGTGAACGTACGCGGTGTTGGATCGGTGTTGTTTCCTCCGTGAGCCGTGCCTCCATCATCCGTGACCCGGAACGTGAAGGACGCGTAATTGCTGCCATGTGTGCCAGGAAGAGGCGTGAAGGTTAACGAGCCCAGGCTGCCAGCGGCGATCGTCTGTCCGGCAGTGACTCGGACGCCAGACAGCTCCAGAATTCCCTGTGCCGGCAGACTGTCGATTGTGACCGACTGCAGACTGTTCCCGTCACTGTCCGAGAATCCAAAATCCGCCGCGGCGAATGTGTAAACTCCATCTTCAGAAATGTTGGCAGAACCGCTGGTACCGGTCGGAGCAGTATTCACAAGTCTGAGCGTTGCGTTCTGGCCGAACTCCGACGTCACACTCCAGGTCGCAAACGAAGCATCGGACTGTGTGGCTGTCGTGGAGATTACTTCACCAGCGGTCACATTCGCCGCGATTGTTACGCTGAATGTTGCGTGTCCGGAACCGTCTGTCGTGACATTCGCATAACCAAGATATCGTCGTCCTTCGCCGTAGCCGTTGCTGGCACCCGCAGTGCTCGCAAAGAACTCAATGCGGAAATGTTGCCCGGCAGTACTGTCGAGCACACCATCGGCCAGCAGTTGAGTTCCGTCGATTGTATGAACGGCCGAAAGCACCGGTGAGTTCTGAAGTGTGTTGGCTCCCGTATCGGCGTCGCCGGCATCATTCGCCTGCACTGCCCCATCACCATCCAGGTCGATGGCCTGGAGAGTGTTGTTGGCGAAGACGTTTCCCAGAATTGTTGCAGACGCGTTGGAAGACGCGAGAGACACACCTGACGAAGTGCTGTTGAAGATCTGGTTGCCCTCTCCCGCAGACGTGCCCCCGATCACTGTGCCGCTTGTGTCGTTCAGCAGCAGGATACCGTAACCATTGGCAATCGCAGTCGTCCCATTCGCGCCGACGCCGATCAGGTTCCCCTGGATTGTGACGTTGGTGGTTGCGTTGACAGCAATTCCACCCCAGCCCGTATTGCCGCCAATCACGTTGCGGTCTGTGAGTGCACTGCCACCGATAATGACGCCGGAACCAGCACCCAGAATGTCAATTCCCCAGGAGCCATTGCCCTGAGCAACAAGCCCTGTCACGTCGGTGCCAATGTAGTTTCCGGCAACAGTCACATTGGCCGCACCGGATCGAATCAGGACTCCCCGGTTCGCAAACCGCTGAATCACAAGGCCTCGAATTGTTGTGCCACTCGCCTGAACGTCCAGCCCCTCTGCGACCGTCAAGCCGCCATCGAGAACAACGACAGGGTGACCACCTGCATCAGGCTCAGTCATGCCGTTCAGAATGAGAGCATCCGTAATCGCAGGCAGCATGGAACTCAGCACAATTGTGTGGGCTCCGCTGACGAGCGCATCGGGGATGTTGAAGGAGATGCTGTTCGTTCCCGCAGTCGCGTTCGCTGCAAGAATCGCTTCCCGAAGACTGATGCGTCCGTCAGCCCCGGTGTTGGAAAGCAGTGCTGAAACACTGCTGGTATCGCCGTCGGTCACATCGCTCGTTGTTGTGACGACAAGGTCATCATCGAGGTTTGTCAGCACGACGTCCTGAGGGTCGCGACCGTTGTAGCTGGAGTCAGAACTGACCGCCGCATGAAGCTGAATGGAATAACTGACACTTCCGTCCGACACCGAATCATCGACTCCTGTCACTGTCACGGCTTGTGGTGTGTCCCAGTTCGCCGAGGTAAATGTCAGTGACGAAGTGGACGCATTACCTTCAGAAGAGTCTGTGGTTGAGACAGAGATGGAGACGTTACCAGTCGGCATCGTGTCGAGAACCACGTAGAACGTTGCGGTACCACCACTTTCAGAAGTTTGCGGCTGAACGGAGTACCGTCGCAGGAAGACGCCATCGGCATCGCCTGTGCCCGCTCCTTCCCATGTGAGCAGGAAGTCACCATTCGGAGTGAAGGCGACGTTAGAGAACGACTGCGAACCTGACGTCGTCTGGTTCACCTGAAACTCCCCGGTGATGGCAATACCGCCCGCACTGAACTGACGAGCGAAGACGCCTTCTCCATTGCCATCCTGAAGGTTACTGTTCCAGGCCACGACGAAGTTGCCGTCCGAATCGACCGCGACGGATGCCATTCCCTGCTGATCCGTCGTCGTCGTATTGACCCGAATCTCTCCTGTGATGGCCGCGCCGGTGTTGTCAAAACGGCGAACGTACACGTCGCCAACATCACTTTGTTTCGATTCCCATGAGATCACAAAGCCGCCAAGTTCATCCACCGCGACTTCAGGGTCCAATTGGTCATTCGTGGCGGTCTGGTTGACCTGGAATTGTCCCCCGGCTGTCGTTCCGTTTGCGTTGTAGCGCTGTGCAAAGATGCCGGAAGCCGAACCATCGCCAGTCTTGCTTTCCCACACGACAACGAACTGCCCGGCGGAGTTCATTGAGACCGATGCGCCAGTCTGATCATTCGTGGTTGTGGTGTTAACAGTGAACTCAGTTCCAAGTGCTGTTCCATTGCTGGAATACCGCTGACCTTTGATGTCGTAGTTGCCGCTGCGACTTTCCCACACGACAACAAAATTCCCAGCGCTGTCCATGGCAATGTTGGCCTGCTGCTGAGTGTTGCTGGTTGTCGTATTGACTCGAAACTCGTTCGACAGAGCCGTTCCATTCGCTGCAAACCGACGAGCGTAGATGTCACCCTGAGCAGTTTGATCGGACTGCCAGACAACAACGAATGTTCCGTCATCCGCCATGGCGATTGAACTGAACTGCTGGTTGCCGGCCGTCGTCTGGTTGATCAGGAACTCTGATCCCAGTGCGGTGCCGGATGAATTGAATCGCTGGCCGTAGACTCCGTGTAATGCACCATCCTGCAAATTGCTGTCCCAAATGACAACGTAGTTCCCGGACGCATCCACTGCGATGTTCCGGCCATTGACGTCCGGGCCAAACTGAGTATCGGTTGTCGTTGTGTTGACTCGAGTTTCCGCTCCCGTCGAAGTGACTGCCCGAACAACAGAAATCCCGGTCGAACTTGGAGGAGCCGACCCGATCGCTGTCACATTCGCCGCGAACTCGGATGTCCCGCCAAAGCCTGTCCCGAGATCCTCGGTGGCTGTCGCAGAAACAACATCGCCTGGCGTGACGGTAACTCCCGAAAGATTGGCAGTGAACCCACCAGCCCCAAGGGCGTCGGTTGTGACCGAGACATAGCCCAGAAATGTGCGGCCCTCTCCATGGTCGCTGAAGTCTGCAGTTGAAGAACTAAACAGCTCAATGCGAAATGTTGTGTTGGCTGTTCCCTGAAGTGTCCCGGTAATTGTCGTGTTTCCGCCATAGGAATAGGCAGACGTCACCACTGGATAGTTCTGAAGGCTATTCGCCCCGGAATCGGCGTCGTTGAGATCGTTGTTGGTGACATCATCGTTTTCGAGATCGATGCCAAGCCCTGCATTGGCGAAAATCGTGTTCCCGAGGATCGCATTGGCGGTACTTGTCGATCCAATGACGGCTATGCCCGCCAACCCGCTGTCGGAAATGATATTGCCGTCAGTTGAACCCGTACCGCCGATCACGTTCGAGTCAGAATTCAGAATTCGAATTCCGAACTGAATATTGCCTCGCGCTGTGAATCCATCCACAGCCGTCCCGATCATGTTCCCAAGGACTGTTGTGTTGAGGACACCATCACGAATGTCGATTCCGCTTCCGATGTTGCCGCTGACGACATTCCCAAGCCCCGGCGTTGAACCACCGATGACTGTCCCGGTCAGTGCCCCCGCCGATTCGAGACGAATACCGTCGGAGCCGTTACCGACGATCAAACTCCCGGAGTAATCAGTGCCGATGAAGTTGTTCTGAATGATCGTGCCGTCGGTTCCAGTATCTACGATGCGAATACCAAACTGATCGTTGCCCGAAATGATGTTTCGACCACCTCCGGATTGCCCGATGACGGTGCTGTCAGCATCGATGGCCACGGCCACACCGACCTGAGAGTTTCCAAGGTCAGCCGAACCGCTCGCATCCAGACCAATGATGTTCCCGATGATGACGTTTCCGGTCGAACCCGCATTGGTGATGTTGATGCCGTTGGTGTTGTTGCCGGAAATGACGTTCCCCTCACCGGCGTTCAGACCACCAATCTGGTTATTCGCAGAACCATTAAAGATCGCGATACCATGCAATGAGTTTCCTCGGTCCAGCGATCCTGTCGCATCGGTACCGATAAAGTTACCCTGAAGAACGTTGTTGCTGCTGGTGCCGATGGCGATACCGCTTTGAGCAAATCGGTTGATGGCAAGACCGCGAATCGTAGATCCATCGCTGCCTGCCGCCAGGTACAAGCCATTCGCTGAACCAGCGAGAGTACCCGTAAGTTCGATGACCGGCTGCGATGTCCAATCAGGTTCGGACCAGCCATCGATGAAAATCGCGTCGGTAATTTGCGGCAGTGCGGACAGCACGGTGATCGTCGAAACGCCTGTCCCGGCAATGTCGAATTCGATCCGATCCGGTCCGTTCACGTTGGCTGTATTATTCGCCGCCAGAATTGCTTCTCGAAGACTGATGTGCCCGTCTGCGCCTTTGTCGTTTAACAGTGCGGCCAGACTGCTGGTGTCCCCATCCGCCACATCACTGGCTGTGTCGACAATCGTCACAGCGGAGGCCTGGATGTTCTGCGAGAACTCCGAGGTATCGCCGGCAGACACATCTGTCGCGGTGGCAGAAATGAACTGACCGGATGCCACCTGGCCGCTTAGAACCGCTGTGAATGATGCCGCTCCCGAACCATCCGTGCTGACATCATAATAGCCGAGATACGTCTGGCCTTCACCGTGACCTGAAGCGTCTTCTGCCGACGAAACAAAAAACTCAATTCGGTACGCCGTCGACGCCAAGCTGTTCAGCGTGCCCGTGATAGTAACCTGTGATCCATGACCGGTTGCCGACAGCAGTACAGGAAAATTCTGGAGCGAATTTGCGCCGGTGTCTGAATCACCTGCATCGTTCGTCGTCACTCCCGACGAAGTCAGGTCAATCCCGAGCGCAGTGTTGGCGTAGATCGAGTTCCCGGAAATCTGATTTCCCGTGCTGTCCGCAGACGAGATCCAGACGCCCTTTCCGCCGTTGTTGGCGATGATGTTGCCCTGGCCCGCGCTGCCGTCGCCAACAACATTGCCATTGCTGGCTCCGTAAATCTCTACTCCATCATGAGCATTGCCCAGCGATGTCGAACCATCGGCAGCGACGCCAATGCTGTTTCCAAGGATCGAATTATTGCTGGCCGCGTTATTGATCTGAACTCCGTCATCACTATTGCCGGAGATCACATTTCCTTCAGCCCCGGAACCGCCAATGATGTTGTTGCTGGCCCCATTGCTGATCTGAATACCGTCATCGCCGTTGCTGATGGAGGCAATGCCGGTCAAGTTCGTTCCGATGTAGTTCCCCAGCACAACATTTCCAGTTGCGCCCGCGCCATCGATCAGGATTCCCTGGCTGGCGTTGCCGGAGATCACATTGCGATCATAGAGTCCGGTGCCGCCAATCGTGTTTCCCGCACTGTTGATTTCCAGTCCATCACCGCCGTTGCCAGCAGCCGAAGCTCCGATGGAATCTACGCCAATCCAGTTGCCGAAGATAAAGTTATTGTCACTGCCGGAGTTGATATCGACGCCGTCTTCGCCAAAGTTGCTGATCACCAGGCCTCGAATTGTCGAGCCACTGCTTCCGGCACTTAGATGGAGTCCGTCGACAGTGCCTGCGTTGGTCCCGTCAAGGACAATCAGAGGGCTTGAAGTCCAGC
>JAEUII010000194.1 GCA_016795145.1 Planctomycetaceae bacterium | reverse complement strand
TGGAAACTCCCGATTTGGCTGTGACCTGATCCATACTGGTTTCAGCAAAGCCCTGAGCCATGAAGAGCTCACGACCGGCTTCCAGAATTTGGCGGCGTTTCTTTTCTGATCGAGTTTCTGTATCGATCGTGCTCACTTCACTCTCCCTTTTCAATACGAGCCGTTGCGGGATCGTTCTTCTGAGCTGTCGTTAATCTTCCCTCCTGCATCGAGAGGACTCGATCCGCAATGTCCAGAATTCGCGGGTCCTGAGTCACCATCAAAATCGGGCGATGAAACTGTCTCGCAAGCGCCTGAAGCTGATTCACCACTTCACGCCCCGTGACGCTGTCGAGCGCAGATGTGGGTTCGTCGGCAAGGACAAGCTGAGGTCCAAAGACCAGAGCTCGCGCGACTGCGACTCGCTGTCGCTGGCCGCCGGACAAACGAGAGATCGGATAGTTCAGTCGCTCACCAAGCCCCACCTGTCGCAACATCTCAGCGGCTCGTTCACGTCCTTCCTTCGCGCTGACTTCCGGATGCAGGTCAAACATCACCTGCACGTTCTGGATCGCAGTCAGATAAGGAAGAAGATTGTGAGCCTGAAAGATAAAGCCAATTTTTCGCCGCAGGTCCAGAAGGTCCTGCTGGGTCGCTCGGTGCAGCGGATGTCCCAGCACAGTCAGTTCGCCCTCCTGCATCGTGCGGAGGCCGGCGATCAGAGTCAGAAGAGTGGTCTTGCCAGAGCCAGACGGACCGGTCAGAAGGACGATTTCGCCGGGCTGAATCTTCAGACCCACGTCGAAGAGAATCTGCTTCCGGAGTTCGCCCTGACCAAACGCAAAATTAATCGACTGTCCGGAAATGACAGGTTCGGTCAGTGATGGCATTGGCCGCATTCCTGTAACTGGCCGATCTTCAATTGTCAGCATGAGACACCTCGAGCAGTCTAGAAGACGTTGGCTGGATCTGCATTCCGCAGCTTTCGAATCGCCAGAACTCCGGAAAATGCACACATCGCCATGGTCGCCACAGCCAGACCGATCGTCCGCTCGGGAGTAATGTTCAAAGGAAGCAGCGTCACTTTACGAAGGACCGCATAGAGGATTGCAGCCAGCACAGACCCCGGCACAAATCCCAGCATCGCAAGCAGAATCGACTGCTTCATCACGAGCCGAATCAGGAAGCCGTCAGAAAATCCCATCGCCTTCATCGTGGCATACTGAGGAAGATGATTTGTCACATCGGTGTAGAGAATCTGGTAGACGACGATGAAGCCGATGAAGAATCCGACCACAGTTCCGGACGTGAAGACGATCCCGATCGGCGTGGCAGATCGCCAGTAGAGCAGTTCAACTTCTTTGAACTCATCAATCGTCAGGACCTTCACTTCTTTGCCGAGCATCGATTGAAACTGCTTCTGAACCGCTTCAACGTTCGTTCCTTGCTTAAGCTTCACCACACCCATGTCGATGTCGCCGGATTTTCGGTCAGGAAACAGACGAAGGAAGTTGGCATGGCTCATAAAGATACTGCCATCAAGACCGAACGACGCGCCCAGCGTGACCAGCCCCGCCAGTTTCATTCGACGACGCCCGAGTTCGGGTTCGACGGATTCTCCTCGATCCCACGCGCCCGCAACATCGCCAAAACGAGGACGACCGCCGCGGTCAAAGAGGAACACATCGGTCTGACTGAGCTTTCCGACATTCTCGGCAAATCCCGGCACCTTCATCACTGGCTTGTCCGTATCAACGCCATAGCAATGGACCGCGCGAGTTTCGCCGTTCCATGGGTTCTTCCATTCCAGCTGGTGCATCTCCAGCGGCATCACATCCACAACATCGTCGCTGCCCTTCAGTCGATACAGAAGCCGACTCGAAAACGGCATGCTGTGAAGCAGATGCTCATACTGGCTGTGGATGACGACAAGTTGCCCGTCCAGTGATCCATGAAACACAACCGCGCTGGCGAACAGGGCTCGCATCAGGCCCAGCTGCATCCACATCAGAGTCACAGACACCGTCACGCCGGCAACAGCAGCAAACAGTTTGATGCGTTCATGTTTCAGCTGCAGCCAGGCCAGAGCAATTCGCTGGCTCATCGTGCCGCTCCCTCATTCTTCGATGTCGAAGCGTCGGTTGTCAGGCTCACGTCGCCGGCCTTCAGACTGTCATCGATTCGTACTTCCACCTTCGCCCAGGAGAGGCCAGAGACCACTTTGCTGTCTTCTTCGTTCAGCCGAATCCGGACTTCGACGACCCGAGCATCCGTGTCGTCAACCGGGTCATTCGAAAGCACATCCTTGCGACCGATGATCTTTCCGATCTCAATCACGTGACCATGCAGGACCTTGTTGAGATTTCGAACAGTGACTTCCGCAGGCTGATTCAAATGCACTCGCAGGATGTCCGTCTCATGCACTTCTGCGACCACATCCATTCCGCTCACGTCGCCCAGATCCAGCAAGCCGTCGTTACCAACACGTTCGCCCATCCGAGTATGGATACGCAGAATGGTGGCGGCCAGAGGACTTCGGATCAGTGAAATCTCGAGATCCGCTTCCGCTCGCTGAAGAGCCGCACGCGCTTTGTTGACCTCGGCTTCGGCAACATCGACATCAACCTGCCGCACTTCCTTCAGTGCGGCCAGAGCAGCCTCGTGATGACTCAACTCGCGCCGTTCCATTTCCACCTCAGCGCGACGAACATCAATGTCATCCTGAGTCACCGCACTCTTTTTCGCCAGCTGCTCCGTTCGCTCAAGCTGCTTCTCTGCGAGCCTGAGACGTTCTCGAGTCCGCTCAACCATCGCGTCCTGTGCGGCGATATCTCCCGGCTTCGCGCCAGCGAGGACTCGTGCGAGTGATTTCTCGGCGAGGTTCAGATTTGCCTTCGCTGTTTCGACGTCCGCCTGTTCCCGACGGTTCGAATCCAGAATCGCAAGGACCTGGCCCTCCGAAACCTGATCGCCCACGTCCACCATCAGTTTTTCAACAACTGCCGGTTCCATGGTGGAAGGAGCATTCACCTTCAACACCTCGCTCTTCGGCTCCAGACGCCCCAACGCCCCGATTCCCGAAGGTAACGCCGGCACAAACGAAACCGGCTTCGGATCTGCCTGCAATGGATGGCGATACACAAAAACCGCCCCACCCGCGACTACGACCAGCAGCAATGCAACCAATACCCGCTTCATGGCACACCTCAAACCAAACTGACTCGCCATAATCTCATCGTAGAAACTAAACCGTTCAGTTCAATTTGAATTCACAAAAAATTTCTGCGGGACAGAAGGTGCATGGCACCTGGGGACAACAAGCTGATCGCAAGTTATTTCCAGAAAGCGACTTGAGACGTTTTCGGTTC